>NZ_AWTR02000074.1 GCF_000469665.2 Holospora obtusa F1
CTCTAAGCCCGCCTCTTGACATCGAGACACATAGTCGGACCATGGCTCTTGAGGGAGCTGTTTTGGCAAAAATTGCTTGACGTTTTCCATGACCAGTTCCGCGCCCGACTCGGCTGCCATGGTGGCTCCAGCAGCTAAAAAGGCCTTGCTCCAGTCCAGATGGCCAGAGTTCACGGCTTGCAGGCTCAGCGTAGAGGCCAAAGAGAGCGCTCCGTGGAGCAATTTGTGCTCTAGAAAGTTGATTTCCTTGCTTTGATACTCCAGCCCGATTTGCCCGGCCAGGAATCCAGAAGCTTGTATCAGGCCTTGTCCCGCAAGGGCTTTTAGAGGATCGGCCTGATAGACGGCACAATTCAAAGCAGTGTTTTTAACGGCATGGATGGCTCGGTGGTCGGGCAAAACCTGACCCAAAGCCAGGCTCGCTCCAGAAACTGCAAAACTTTTACCTGCGTCTTTTAACATTTCTCGAAAGTGAATGTGTCTGTGATCAGCCAGGCACTCCAGGCCTGAGTTCTGGATGAAGGCATGACCAGAGGCCGCAATCACCGATCCCACTAAAGGAGGAGCCAGCACCGCAGACAGAGCCGTGATACCCACGCCAAGGACAGCCTTAAAGGCGGGCTTAAACTGAGTGCTTATATGTGTTGCCTCCTGGATACAGGGCTCTAAAACCTGAAGGACCTGGCAAAAGGACTCTCGTGGAGCAATTTCTAAAGCCGGAGGAGCCCCTTGAGCTGACATCTCCAACAGCGGCGTGTCTACTCTAAGCACTCCATGCACGTCGCAGTTTCGGTAGCTCAGCCCTTGCCCAGCAAGGCTTTGAGTCTTGACTCGAACAATATTCTTTTTCAGAACCTGAGTCTTGTGATAGCTGTCTTGCACTGGAGCGGCCAGCAATTGAAGCTTTTGTGCCGAAAAAAGGCTCACCCCGTCAATAAACTCAGTAGCCTGGAAGGCCCCTTGCACCATGCTCACCTTCAAGTCTCCACACAAGGACCCCGGCACCGGAGCCGAGCTCTGGCGAGTTTCTTGAAGATAAAGAGAGCTAGAGGACTCCAGAAAAGTATTAACGCCCGGGCGGTGCTGAAGAGCGCGAGCCGTGATGCTCCCCGAGCCCTCAATATGGCCGCAACGCTTATCGATGACCTATCCCCACAACCTCTTCGGGCAGCAATAACAGCTGACCCAGAACATATTCGGCGCACACCAATGTTTGCCTCCAACGCGGTATCATGCAATTAAGTTGTAGATTATCTTTATGCTCTAACAAACACTTTTTACGATCTTCAATGATCTCTTCTAGTAAACTTTGCACAATGTTTCGCCGTCCCAAAGGCAACACATCGACGACAAAAAGATCGGGAAATGTACCAGGATCGAGATAAAAAAACGTATCTAAAATCATGTCAATCATAAAATCTTTGGCAGCATAATTAAGTGCTCCAGAAGGAAGTAAATGTAATGATCTCATTAACCACGAAATATATGTAGCTCCCCATTTTTCGTAATTTGTTATAACGCCAACCATAGGTTGCGACCACATACCCTCCATATACCATTCATCGGGAAAATATTTCATAACTGATGGAATAAATGAAGGATCTTCCAAGTGTTCTAAAGTCATAAACAAGTAATAAAAACACCAGGAAGCACGTTCGTATTCAAAAAATTCTCCGACCTTTTCTAGATAATCAACTCCTCGTTCTCCTAAGTCCCACATGTTAAAATAATGATCTAGCGCCTTTAGCAGATCTTTTTTAACTGCAAATTTTGGTAAAAATTCCATCCAATGATCTCTTAAAACTACCCCCATAGCTTCATGATCATGCCCGTCATCATAATAAAAAATCTCATCCATTACATCCTGAAGACTTTCATAATTCGTTTTCAAAACCATGTCATAAATTTTCATACTTTACTCCTTATTTCGTTAAATTTTTCTGCAAATATTCCGAAAAATGCACCTTATTTAATCGAATCACCGGCGTTGTTTCCCAGTAGTTTTTAAGAATACAATGGTCTTATGATATTTGTAATATTTATGAATATTTTAACATTCCGAGCAAGGTGAATTCATTAAGAATTAAATTTCTAATTTTTAGTCTTTTTTTTATGGTATCTAGATATCTAGATTTTTTTGCCTAACTTTTTCTCCAAATATGCTTTTTAGCCGTAAAAAGTAATTCTCTATTAAACTTCGCTTATGATACCCGCTAGTTTTCTTCCATTTTTCTGTGCCGCCAGCATCATATTGATCCAAAACAGCCCGACCCCCCTTGGAGTTTTCACCATAAAAGCCTCATCCTCTTTTTCTTCAGACAATGTTGCATTTTTTGGCATAGAGATAAATGGCTTTATATTACAAAGATATAGCAAGTTAAATATGCTATTCCAAGTATCACCATCAGCATAAAACTCACTAAATATACCAAAATATGCCATTATTTTCTCTATTAAGCAACCAGTTACAGATCCATCATAGGTTAGATTATCCGTAATTTTTTGGAAAACTACTAGCCTAGAATCCAAATCTATACCAAAATATAGTTTTAACCATTTCTTTCGTTTAGTATTATCCTTTCCATCTTGATTTTCCCCATATTTTTCACTGTTCCATTGATATTTTCCACATATTTTTACCACTACTATCGAGTGCAATTGTTATAGGCCTGCCCTTTGATTTTAAGCTATGTATAGCCTTTTTTAGAGGTTCAATATCTAGCTTTTTAGACCTTTTGGAAATAGAACTATAATACAGGCACGTCTAAATCGATATCGCTAGCCTTAAACAAAGATTCTTGCAAAGCCCTCAAGTTGCCTGAGCCTTAGCGAATAAACTTCAGATATTATAAGCAGGAATTTACTCGCAGCGTCAGAATATTTTGGATTTTTTTCGCGTCCTACTCTCTTCAAAAAGCTAGCTACTTATCACGTTTTGAGTTAAAAATATTTGGATATTCCCACGATTTATTAACGATTGGTTATGTTTCTTCCAGTTTCTGATCTTCTTTTTACTTGCTTCCATTTAAATTCTCCTTTTTTATTGCATATATTATACATCCTTAATATAGTAATGTTTAAGACTTAATCAAGAAAAAAAATTCTTTATTTTACGAGAAGAAATTATTCTAGGAAACAACGCCTAATCCATACCTCTTTTACCCAAGCTTCAAATAATTTTGTATGACAAGAACCATCAAATACCATAGGTGCTAACATACACAGCTATAATAGTTACCGCTCTTTTTGGCAGCAAGCTTTTTCCCTTTTCTGCCCCATCCTGTATTCTGCACAAATGGTCATTTCAATACCATTTTCATCAATATATACAAGACTTTCTGACAGTTTCTTTATATCGCTTTCGTTTTTCTTGGCTTGCTTGCAAGTAGGTAAAGATTTTTTTATAGCTAAATCTTAGCTTCTTTCACCGCCGATACACAAAACACATACTAGCATTAAATAGTTTTACTATCTTCTGCTCATTTTTTATCTTCATTGATCTCAACATAACCCCTTAGCTTCTCTGGGTCTATTTTGTCCTTGCTGCCTAAGCGTGATTTAGCTCTAATGGCCCCTGCTTCTTGATACCTGATCCACCACTTATTTACGCTATTTTTACTAATTTTGAATATTTTGGGAGTCATGTTTTGATCGTTACCAAGCTTGATATATTCTATTACTTGTTCCCTTAAATACAATCTGTATTGTTTCTTTATCATTTTCTCTTAAAAATAGCATCTCTTTGTCCCGTTTTCAAGCTAAATCTATATTAGCCAATTTATGTAAAAATTTTTATAAAAATTGTCAAGTTTATTTTTCATAATTAAGTCTTTTTTCGTTCTTTTATGATATTGACATTTATTTTTTTTTTATTAAGATATGTTGTGTAGAAAAAAATATAATATTTTCCATATGCATATAAAAAAATTATTTTTTTTAGTATTTTTTGTACAGCAAGGATTTTCTGTGCATTTTTCTGAAGGAGACTCTGAAGTTCGTCAATTAAATAACACGCAACACGTCAGTTTAGAAGAAAATTGTCAAAAAATTAAGACAGTACTCTCCATTAAAGATAAAAAAAAGGTTCAAGATTTATTGAAACAGATTGACTGGTCAAAATTTTGGAAAAAATTTAATTCAAATCCCTCTCAAGAAATGATTGTTTATATAATTTCCGCAATTTTTGATAAAAATAATCATCAAGATTTGGCTGAATCAGCATTAAAAAAATTAATAGAGAATTTTTCTGATGATCATTTGATCTTGTATACAAAAGCATTTTTATCTAAAAAGAATCAAGAAGAATCGCTTAAAAATGTCAATAAGCGACATACTCGTAGGGCATTACCTGTAAATTCTTCGAATATTCTTTCGTCAGAACTTGCTCATAACGCATTTAACGCTTTAGATTTAAATAGATTTCATAACGCATTTAACGCTTTAGATTTAAATAGATTTAATCAATTAGGATCTAATTCCAGAAAAAAATTTTGGTTAACATCTAGTGTCCCGCCTTCAAGCTTGTTGTCTTGTATCTTATCTTCGGATAATGACCCTGAGCTCGCTAAAGAAGCTTTTGACGCTATAGTTTTAAAAAAATTAAACGGAGATAATTTTTTAAATCGTAGTAATTTTAATGTAATGGAAATTATTTTAGATCCAAAAAATGATCAAAATCTTTGTGAAAAAGCTTTAGATGCTCTTGAATTTAAAAAATTTAGCCATACTAAGTTTTTGCATACACTAATTCAAATTTTATCTAATCAAGATAATTTGAAATTTTCTGAAAAAGCTTTAAATATTTTGGATCTTAAAGAAAGGGGGAATCAGTTAAGCGACGTAGCTTTTTGTGAGATCTTAGATCCAATTTTATCTCCGCAAAATCAATTCTCTCTTACTAAAAAAGCTTTAGATGATTTAGAGTTTCAAAAAAGGGTAAGTGAGTTAAGCTATAAAAATTTTTGTCAGGTGATATATGACGTTTTATCTCCGACTAATAGTTATGAAATTTCCGAAAAAGCTTTAAATGATTTGAATCTTAAAGAACGCGCAAGCAAATTAAGCGATGAAAATTTTTGTGCGCTGATAAATCAAATTTTATTCCAGTTCAATAATCCTCAGCTTGCTGAAAGAGCTTTAAATGATTTGTGTCTTAAAGAACGCGCAAGCAAATTAAGCGATGAAAATTTTTTTAATCTTCAACATAAAGTTTCATTTTTGCAAGATGGATTTCGTAATTTTCAGCTTGCTGAAAAAGTATTAAATGATTTGGATTTTAAAAAACGCGAAAGTCAATTAAGCGATAAAAATTTTAATTAATTTGCTGAAAGAGCTTTAAATGATTTAAGTCTTAAAGAACGCACAGCTGAATTAGATATAGAGGTATTTTTTGACCTAATAAAGAGAGAAGTATTTTGACGTTTAGATAGTTTTATGTCAAAATACGACTATATTGTCGTATTAAGGTCATCAGCAATGCTTTGCAAGAAGTATAATTTCGAAAACTGCATAAGGAACAGTATATTACGCAAGGTTCAGTGCTATAAGTGAAAGAATGAGGTTGTAACTTTGTTGAAGGTGACAATAGGGAAAAAAAAGAAAAACGGCTGTCAAAAAAGCCTTATGCGTTATTTTATACTCTTTAGCTAAGGCATCTTTTAACATGATGGGTAAAATTTTTGAACATTCTTCTTCTATTATATACAGAGTGGGTGGTTGCAGAGATGAAAAAAATACAAGGATCTTCGGTTTCAGGTAACATTCAAACAGTGAAATTTGATGAAATGCGGAATTTTTTTCAAAAAAGTCAAAAACTCTGAATTATCAAAGCCGTTGATCGTAGCGCACGGAGAACTTTTGCCTGGGTTACAGGGAATCGTGGTGCTGCAACTTTTACACGACTTTACGAAAAAGTCAAACATCTCAAAGATTGCACATTTTATACTGATAATGGGGATGCTTTTTCTAAAGTCTCTACCAAAAAACCGCCATAGTATTGAAAAATCAGGCACTGTATGCATAGAACAAGATAATAGTAATACAAAGACATCACCTAGGACGCATGACTAGACGCACTAAAGTAATTTCTAAGAAGAATTTTATGGTATACGGATCAATCAAGCTTTGGTGTGCGCTTACGACACCAAAAATCTTTAATCACTATCAAAAAAACACTGCTATCTATTCTTCAGGTAAAAACTCTCAAAGAGAGTTGTATCTTCTAAAAACAATTGGGTTACTTGTAAAGCTCTTGAAGTTTTAGATTTGAAAAAGAGAATGAATGAAACGTTTCAAACAATAAAGACTGAAATACAAGAAATGCGCAAAAAAGTTCAAGTAAGAGGAATTTGGAAATGTTGCGGGGATGGTATACGTATAGATACTTTAAATTCTATAACTAAAATGCATGGTAAAACCTATGTGTTTAGTCCTGACCACATGTTGTTGGGACTAAACACTTATGTTATATAGCTTTTTGTAACAAAGCAAAAGTATTAACACTTTTTCATTAATCTCAAGCTTATTTATGTCCAGGACGTTGATAACGCCCTATCAATTGCTTTCCACAAAGGACGAGCTGTGCAGACAATTTCCTAAAATCTATGAGAAGTTAGACCCATTGAATATTTCTGAATTTTTCCTATCTTAGATGCTTGTGCGCTTACTTTAGACCGTTAATCTCATATGCTTTCATAAAATTATACTAAATAGTGTAGTCACGAGATAGGAAGTATGATATAAGTGATGCAGTTATTTCATGAATGCATAGGTATTATATGTCAAAAGCCCATCGTCACCACGATATTTCAGACCGCGTATGGAGTTGTGTTAGAGCCTCATTTACCAGGACGAGAAGGGGGTTGGGGCGGGAGAGCTCAAGATAATTGCCAATGTATTAATGCCATTTTTTGGATCTTAAGGACAGGAGCGCCATGGCCAGATTATGGAAGCTGGAGCAATACGCACCGTCGTTTTATCAGATGGAGAGACAAAGGTATCTGGGAGAAGTTGCTCGAAGAATGAGTTGATGTTCCGGATTATAAATGGCTAATGATTGATGCAAGTCACATCAAAGTGCATCTTCATACAGCTGGTGCGAAAGGTGGAAATCAAGAGATGAGCCGGCTCAAAAGGGGGCTTAATACAAAGGTACATCTGGCCGTGGATGCGCATGGTATGCCGAGTCAGAATCATTATTACAGACGGTACCACGGCTGATTGCACGCAAGCTTGGCAATTGATAAGCGGCATCGCAGCCGAGTATTTACTCGCAGACAAAGGCTATGATAAAGATTTATACAAGTTGCGGCATCTTGTTGAAAATGCATTTCTCCATCTCAAGCGCTGGCGCGGTACTGCAAGCCGTTATGCGAAAAATGTCAGATCATTCTTGGCAGCATTAAAAATTCGATGTATCGCTTTATGGGCTAATATCTCGTGACTACACTATCTAACGCATCAGGTCTATTTTTGTATCGTTTTAATATTTATTTGTCCCTTCTTTACTTGGTTCAAATTCGTTTGCATCAATTCGTGGTAAATAATTTACGAAAAAATTATGCTTAAAGTAAGTAGGATTATTTTTGATTAAATCTTTGAAACTATTAAAAATAAACCTTAATGCCATCTTTGATTCAGGATCTTTAAACGAATTTATCATAAACTCTAATTGATTTAGTGAATCAGAATTTTTAAAAAACTCATTAAAATGCGCAACAAACCTTGAATTCACTACAAAATCACCCTCTCCATCACCTTCATCATCATAATAAGGCGTTCCGTTTTGTAAAACATTTTTTTGAATTTCATTTATAAATTTTTGAACTTTATTAATTGTTTTAGTGAATTTCCAACCATTCATCCAAGCTGCATGTATCTCGCGAAGAAAAAAAACATTTTCCTTGCTAATTTTTGGTGCTTTATTTATTTCTTGAAACATTTCAAAAAGTATTTCATTTTTCTTGTCATCAAATTTATTCGATATTTCTTGAATTTTTGCTTTTTTATTTTTTATTATTTTAGAAAATTCTGCAATTCTTTTTTCAGACGCATTATTTTGCTCCATATCCAGTAAGTTTTTTGAAAGATTTTCTTGAGTATTGTTTAATCCGCTCAACGCGTCATGAATTTCTTTAAGATTTCTATAGACGTCAGGAAAATAGTTTCCAAGCTTTTGATAAAATAACGTTTCGCATTGTTCAAAATCAATATTTTCTGGAACTATGTGCTTTATTTCCATTTGTCTTTCCAAAGAAAAATGACTAAACCTAGATTTCGATGGAAAATCAAGTTTTTCAACTCTCTTCATAAGATTTTCTATCCTATCTATTTCCAAAATACTGTAAGCATCTTTACTTATTTTTTTTACTATGCTTGTTGACTGTTTTCTCTTTTCGCTGTCAGAGCTCTCACTATCTTTTTGTTTTCCAGCAAACAAATTTTCTGAACAAATAAATCCAACTATGAGAAATAAATAATACAAGTTATTTAACATGTTTTTTTAATTAAAAAATAATACTTTATTATAATATATATTTATAAAAATGTCAAGAAATATTAGAGCAAAGCCTGCGCATGAAAAAATTTTTGCAGTGATTTGATTAGGCGCTTGAATGCCGTTGAATTTTTACGCATCACGATGTTTTTAAAAACTCATCTAGAAAAATATGCATGTATTCTTTGTTTACTTCACCCATTATAAAGCTAAAATTATCTCCTTTAGTCGATACCGCGATGTAGACATAAAAAGAATTAATACATGTTTGAAACCTTTTTACCATCATTTGTTATATCAGATTATAACTAGAAAATGGTATAATATTACCATACTTTTTGTCTTATTGTGTTCATCATAAAATTTAGAAAATAAACATCTATGAGCTTTATATGGGTCTGTATATCTATCTCGAAAATCATCCTCAATAACGGTACCTACGTTAGCCCCCAGTAAATTACGCACATTTTCCTCTTTTATCCTTTCGGAAAGTCATTGCACAGATTTTTAACCTATATTAATTTCGGTTGGTAACGTGAATCAGGAAAAAGAGTTGATTTTACGAAAAGAACGCTATATTCTTATGAACATTAGTGATAGCGTACTGCTAGAATGTTCGAATCTAAAAAATCTCCTTTTGTTGTGGGATTATTTGTCTTGCTAGCCTTTGCTTTAAGTATGGGATCTCCTTTCGTAAAATTTTCTCAAATATGGGATCGTCCAGTGATCTCAGTGGGAAAAACAAAAATTTATGAACAAGAATTTAGAAAATTGTTTGCGCAGAAAATGCGTATGCTTTCTATATTAAAATCTTCAGGAGCACTTCCTTCTACTGTCCTTGGCCACGAAACTCAGTATATATTAGAAGATCTTCTAAAAGATATTGCGTTAAAAGAAGAGTTGCGTACGTTAGGATTTCAAGTCTCTGATCGTTATATTAAACAGCTTATTACAAAGTATCCAGAATTTCAGGATGGAAAAGGGAAGTTTTCAGAGCGAAAATTTAGAGAAACATTAAAAAGTTTATCTTTGGGATTAAAAGAATTTTTAGATTTGGAAAAAGATCGTATTTCAAAGCAAAGGCTACAGCAAACATTGATGCTTCAATTCCTTACTCCTTCAATTTTAGAGCATGGCATAGATAAAGCTGTAGGGCAAAGAAGAAAGATACGATGGAAAAAATATGATCCTTCTTCTATTCAAAACGTCACTCCTCCAACATTAGAAGAGTTAAAAACATTCTATCATAAGAAAGAAAAATTTAAGGCCCCTCTTTCTAAGCGAGTGACTGTATTAAAAGTTTCTTCTCTTAAAAAAAATGCTCGAGAGATGGTTCAGGTAGAAGAGGAACTTAGTGCAGGAAATAGTTTGGAAGAAATTGGAAAAAAATTAAATCTTTACTGCACAACGGTTTCTGTTCAGAGATTAAAAGATGTTGATAAAATTATATCTAATAACAGCCCTTTATCATTTAAAAAAATGACTTATGATAAGATAAATCTCTTGAATCCCAAAAGTGACCCCGAAATTGTTCAAAATGCGCAAGAAGCTTATGTAATTCAAGTTCAACGTATAGAACCGGAGCGGTTATTAAGTTTTGAAGAAGCTAAACCATTGTTAAGAGTAAGTTGGTTAAAAATGGCTAAAAGGAATTTAGCAAAAAAACAAGCTTTAAAAGACAAAAATAAAGAAAAAGTAAAAAAAATGCAACATGCGTACGTTACTTGGCTTGCTCCTAACAAGGATATTCCGGAAATTATTTGGAATACAGCTTTTAAGATTTCCCTGCATGAATTTCGCGTTATTGAAAAAAAAGACGGAATCTGGCTTTTATATTTAGAAGAAATTGAAGAGATGTATAAAACTCCAGAGCAATTAGAAGAAACACATCGTTTACTTAAAGAGGAATGGAAAATTAAAGCCTGGTACAGTTATACACAAGGTTTATTGAAACAGTATCAGATAGAAATAGACACGAATCGAATTGAAAATATTTTACAAAATCAGAAAGGAAGATAAATATGGAAGTCGTGTTAAAAGAAATTTTTGAACTTATGGAAAGCAAAAAAACAGAGAACATCGTTTCTATTGATGTTCTAGAGCGTTGCGCTTTTGCTGACTTTTTTGTTATAGGGCAATGCCGCACTTCTAGACATCTAATCACAGTATGTGATGCTCTCATGGGTTGGGCAAAGACGCGCGGACGTGAAATTCGTGTTCAGGGACGTAATGAGGAAACGACTTGGATTGTCTTGGATCTTAGTTCAGTTTTTGTACATTTATTTTTAGAAGATGCGCGTAAGGTGTTTAATCTTGAATCTTTGTGGAGCGATGCTTCTCCTAAACAATACGCACTGATTGCTCAACCAAAATTGAATAGTTTTTGTTCAAATGACCACTCAGATAGGGAAATCTGATGCACACATAATCTAAAATTTAATAATATTTATTATTTTATTTCGAAGTTTTTTGCGCTTCAGAGAATTTTTTTTATCTATGAACGTTATCCGTCGTTAATACAACAAACTGATTTTATTCAGTTTTTGTGTTCATTCTGAAAAAAAAATTAGTTTAAATTTTTACTATTAGACCGACTGCGCAAATATCAATTTAAGAAGAACTCATGTAAAACGTGTGAAGGTTAATCGCATAATTCAAATATATTTTACCGTCTTTTGAGATAGAAGATAAGGGGGCGTTTCACAGGTGTTAACGCTCCTTTTCATAAGTTTCGATAATAATGTAAAATAAAAAAATATCTTTATTTAAACACTTGAAAGGCGTTTTTCTACTTTTGGCAGTCATGGTGAATTTTCGAACGCATGCGTACCTTTATTTAAATTATGCCATAAAGCTTTATGGAATTGAAGTTTTTTTACCTTAATTAATACGGCTTTTATTACGATTGTATTAGGTTCATCTTATTGATTATATTTAAAATTAAAATATTTTTAAAATATTTTCTATATATTTTTTGTGAATAATAATTTTTTATTGACAAAATAAGCAAGGAACGTTTATTATGAGACATTAGATATTTAGTATATTTTTTTATGAAAATTAAAATTTTTTTATTATTTATGGCTCTAAATAAACAGGTTTTTTGTTCCTTTCCTGTACAAAATGTGATAAACGGAAATTGGAGTAATTTAGATCATATACATGATACGATTAAGAAATTGAAAGAAAACACGGATGATATCAATCCTGGTGATTTTCTTAAAGTTTTAGAGACAATGACGAGAAAAGCAAAGAACGTCAAAGAGGTGCAAAATTTCTTTAAAGAATGTTTTTTTAAAGATTTTGGACTTTTTAGAAAAATTTTTAAAACAGTTTTTACGATGGACTCTATCGACGAAACGCATAGAAAGATTTTTTTTGAGCTTGCTTTAGAGTGGGGAAATGAAATTGAAGATAGTTCTCATTTGACATGGGGTACGTTATTATTTGAAATATCTAATTTATCTATCAAAACTGATTCAAAAATTTCAAAAAAAATTAAAAATATTTTTTTGAGAATTAAGAAAATGAATGATCATCATTTTCTTCAAGTGATAAACGCGTTTTTTAGTTTTAAAGGAGAGTTAAATTTAGATCTTCTTGAAAAAATAAATTTCAAAAAAATTAATGATTTCGATGAAGAAAATTATAGCGCAATTATATGTATATTTTGCAGATCTAAACAAAAAATTCCTTTAGATTTTTTTAAAAAATTTAATTTTAAAAAAATTGATACTTTGGAGGATATTGCTTTTGTAGATTGTGTACAAGATATTGCGATGACGAGTCAAAAAATTTGTTTAAATTTTTTTGAAAATGTAGATGTTGCGAAAAGAATAAAGTCTATCAAAGAAGATCAGGAATACGTCAGAGCTGCGTGCGCACTCTGCAAGTCTCCTCATACATTTTCTTCGAGTTTTTTTGAATGCATTGATCTTGAAAGGATTAACGCATCACAAGATGACTATGATTTTGTTGATATTGTTTCTGCGCTTTTCAGCTCTAAGCAAAAGATTCCTTTAAAAATTTTTGAAAAAATATCTTTTATAAAAATTGGTGAAATAAAATTAGATTATAAATTTTTAGAGCTTTTATCTATATTTTGTCAATCTAAACATAAAATTTCTTTAGATTTTTTAAAAGATCCTGCTGTTATGAAAAGAATTAAAAAAATTAAACCAGAATATTGGTTTGTCGATGCTATAAATTATATTTTTAAATCTAAGTATAAAGTTCCTTCAGAATTTTTTGAAAACGCGGATGTTCTTGAAAGAATTTCTAAACTAGATTCGGATGATCATTTTCTTTCTATTTTGTCTAAAATTGATGGATCTAAGCCAAATATTTCTTCAAAATTTTTCGAAAATGATTTTATTATTCAAAGATTTCGAAAAATAAAAAGCAAAAAAGATTTTGTTTCTGCTTTACTTAAAATTAACAAAATCAAGCAAAAAATTTCTTTAAAGTTTTTTGAACAAGGTAGGATTGTAGAAAGAGTGAACGCAATGAAATGTTCTCGCAGCTTCATCTTAGCTTTGGCAGCTCTTTGCAAATCTCCGCACCAAATTCCTTTAAGACTTTTTGAAGATATCGATTTTAATAGAATAAATGAAGTTTTTGGTTATGATGTTGATTTTTATAAAATTATACGTGCTCTTTACAAATCTAGGCATCCAATTCCTTTGAAGATTTTTAAATGTATAGATTTTGAAAAAGTCAACTGTTTTTGTGATCGTTTTTTTTCAAATATTCTATGTGTGATTTGCGAATCTAAGCAAAAAATTCCTTTAAGTTTTTTTAAAAACATTTCTTTTAAAAGAATAAATTCTCTAGAAAATAATGATGATTTTGTAAGAGTGATCTCTGCATTTTGCAATTCTGAACATGAAATTCCTTTAAAAGTTTTTGAGTGCTTTTCTTACGAAATAATTCGTAAGTTAAAGAAATCTGACTTTATAAAAATTGCTTCTGTTTTTAAAAAATCTAAACAAAAGATTCCTTTAAAAATTTTAGAGTCTCTTGATACTGATTTAAAAAAAATAAACGAATAAGGAACGCAACTATTTGAAATTAAAAATTGTTTAGTCCTAACAACATATGGTTTGGATGATGATTAAAATTTGACTTTTTACGTTCAAATTCTAACATGATAATATCAAAATGGGGCTGATATTTCAATGATTTCAGCTTTCTTTGATGATTATAGTAAAGCACAAAGGCCATCATATAGAATTTCAGCTCATCGAGGTCTTTGTAAAAATAAGCCTTTGTTGTGTAGTGTTTGAGGATTCTGTTGATAACTTCGACCTGAGCGTTGGTCCAAGGATGCTTGAATTTAGTAAATCTGTGTTCAATCTTATGCTTCTTGCACATCACATCAAAGGGGTGCGTTTTGTTTTTTGTCCTCAGGTGTTGCGCAAGCGGTTTATAGGTAAATTGCGCCCCATTGTCTGTGAGAATTTTCGTTATTTTACAAAAACAATGGGCGATCATATTTTTCAAAAATGCACTTGACTCGTCAACCGACATCTTTGAATGGAGCTCGACATAAACGTACTTTGTGGCTCAATCAATGGCCTACAAAAAGGTCGCATTTCCCTTGATCTGTGCGAACTTCGATACTGTCAATATGAACAAATAAGGAGATATTCTTTAAATTTCTTTTTTTCAGGAGCCGACCCTTCTTTGGGTAAGACATTTAGACTATTTCTTTTGAGGCATCAATGCAGATTAGAGCCCATGAGATTGGGAATCTTCTCTTTCAAAGCACTATAAACATTATTAAGCAGAAAGCTTAGAAACGCGCCTGAATTTACACACAATCTTTTGCTTCTGTTGCAGATATAAATGCTTTGGCTGTGCAGGGCCAGAGCGTTTATCTTCAACACAACCGGCTTTCTTCCACTTCAAAACCGAAGGACCAGACGCTTTGCTATTTTTAGCGGTGCTCTGTACAGAGCTTTGTATTTCTTTTCGGACTCGAAGCGTCCTCTTGGCATTTTCATGCAATATACTTCCCATAAATTAGCCTCCTTTTAGTTCCTTATAAGGTTATACCATAAGAATGTGGAACTAAACACCGGTGCTATCGATTTATGATTAACATACTCAGCTATAGTATTTGTCCGCTAATAATAATTTACCGCTCTTTTTGGCAGAAAGCGAAAAAAGTTTTCTGCCCCATCCTTGTGTCTGCACAAATGATCATCTCAACATCGCTTTCATTATTTTTTTTTATAGCTAAAGTCTAGCTCCTTTAAGCGCTGATACACAAAAATATTAGCATTAAATCTTCTGCTCATTTTTTATCTTCATTGACCTCAACATAAACCCTTAACTTTTCTGGGTCTATTTTGCCCTTTCTGCCTAAGCGTGGTTTAGCTCTAATGGCCCCTACCTTCTTAACTCAGCTAACTTACGTTACTTCTTGGACATCGTGTCTTGATTGTTACTAATCTTAATATATTCTATTACTCGTTCCCTTAGATCTAAGCTGTATTACTTCTTTGTCATTTTCTCTTAAAAACAGCATCTCCTTGCTCCGTTTTCATGCTAAATTACTATACTAGAATTTTTTGTTAACAAAAGATTTTAAACGATACTCCAGACTCTGTTTTTCCAGAAGTGATAAAATCTCTACCATCGGAGGACCTTTCAATTTTCCCGTAATTATCCAACGCAAAGAACCACAAACTTCAAAATATTTTAAAGAAAATTTTTGAGAAAGAGATTTAGTCCAATCCTTCCAAAGTCCACTCCATGACATTTCTGTAGAACTCGTCTTGATTTTTATCAAACTAGCTTCCCATTGAAAATATACTGCATCAAGATATTCAGAATTTTTTAATAAATCTGAAAAAAAATTTTCTGTATTTTCTTGACACGTATACCATTCCGTGTCAAAAATTTGATCCCAAGCTTGAATATCAAAAAATGAATACACATTTTTCGCAATACACTCCCAATGCATTTTTTTTAAATTTTTACAAGGAAAATCTGACAAATAGTACTGAAGATCTTCCCAAGATATTTGAGAAAAGTACCGATTAGAAGCGCTCCAAATTGTTTCGAGATTCAACCGAATTTCTGCAGCTTTTGCATAAGTTTTCCAAGAAAAATCATATACTCTTTCCTTAAACGTTTTTATTAACTCAATATTTTCACAAGATAAATTAAGTAAAACCTGACAAATACTTTCTGGAAAAACCCCTTCAGAACGCCAATCTCTAACACTATTCCCTTTTGTCCGCTTTGAAAATTTTTCCCCGGTTTCTTGCTGCAAAAGAGGTAAGTGAGCAAAAACAGGACACGTTTTTTTTAAAGCTTCAAACATTTGACATTGAATAGCTGTATTAACATAGTGATCAATTCCTCGAATTACGTGCGTTATACTATGTTGTGGGTCTTGATCATCTAATACGCTTGTCAGCAAATAACTTAAACTTCCGTCTTCCCGTATAACAACTGGATCACTGACGTGATGCGTATCATAGTAACACTCACCTTGAAGTTGATCTTGCCAAAACGTTTTTTCTTTTTTTAAAGCAAAGCGCCAATGTTTTGTCCTCGTATAATCAATCAAACGAGTTTGCCTATCAAAAACCGGAGCTTGATGATTAAGTCGTAATTTTTCTCTTTGCGCTTCCAACTCTTCTGCAGTTTCACAACACGGATAAAGACGACCAATACGCTTCAATTCATCAATATACGGCGCGTAAAATTCACCTCGATCTGATTGAGCAAAACAAATATCCCAGTCTATTCCTAGCCATTTCAGATCTTTTTTCAAAGATTCCACGTAAAAATGATTACATCTCGCCTTATCGGTATCGTCAATACGTAAAATAAAAATGCCTTCATATTTTCTAGCAAACATCCAATTAAACAAAGCGATTCTAACGTTCCCCAAATGCAAAAAACCTGTTGGACTAGGAGCAAATCGAACTTTAGGATAAGAATTCAAAAATAAATTATCTAACATTAAACACCACATAATCATAAAGGAAAAAAAAGTTTAGTCAAGTACAAAAAACATTTTTAACTTTTGTACAATTTTCCTGACATTAGATTCGTATCAAATACGTACTTCACCTAAATTGTTTCACATACCACAATCGTTTTTCCAATTTAATGCGGCTTTAACAACAGATATACTAAGATTCGCGTGATGTTTTAAAGTATATTCATGAACTTTTTCCACAATTGTACGTATGCTCGAAAAAGAACGATCCATCCGCTTGACTAAAAAATCTAAAATTTGAGGGTACACAATAAATCCAACATCGTAAAACGCTTTCTTTAAAACTTTAAGCAATAACACATCGTCAGGTTCTTGAATCTGTATACACAAGAACGCAATAACACGAGAGCGCAAAGCAGGATAGGAACAATAAAGATGTAGTGGTAAAGCGCTTAACCACAAACAACTCGATCCTGATTCTCGGATTTCTTCTAAAAATCCCAAAATATCTTGTTCGTTAAAAGAACAAGAAGAAATATCCAAAACATACTTTCCTTTTGTATTCACAAAAGAAGCATGCGCACACGGCAACCAAACTGCGTTATGCTTTTTCGCCCACAACATTCCTAAATGCGTTTTTCCACTATCTTTTGGACCATAAATATTCACATGTTGACAAGGCCACTTTTCTTTTTGAATCCATTCAAAAGCATGAACATTACTTTGCCCCACACAAAAAGAATCGTTATCTAAAAGAGGATTCCAAAATAAAGGCAATACAGGGTGAGTATATATCATAGAAATCAACGTGAGACCGATGTAGAAAAAGTTTTTGGTAAAATTACAACATTCGTATTAACTTCTGTAAGCTCTAAAGCAATTTCTCTGTGATGTTCATCATAAATAATCCAACCAAAAAACTTAGGCTCCTCAACCTTATCTTCTTTAAAAATCAGCACAACTTTTCCACTCATCACATCATCTTTTTTCACTAAATAAATATATGTATAAACATCTTGATTTTTTTTCGCAGAAACCACACGCTCAATTCGAACGTATCTCGTATCTATACCCTGGGTATTTAATACAATCTGTAAAGGAGTTTCTGAAAAATCTACTGAGCTACTTTCTTCTAACTCCCCTTGAACATCAAACACATATTCCGTTAAATAGTTTCCATCGCAAAGAATTTCTTTACGCTGTCCCGAGCTATTTCTTTCATAAATAATACGAAGTTTTCCAGGTTTCTTCAGATACATTTTTCCTTTGATGCATCCGGCCCCACTCGTTTGAATAAAACTTGCCTCTACAGTATTAAATTTCTTTAAAGAATTATTATATTTTTCTAAAGCAAAAGATTCACACGTAACATCCCGAGAACACTGCTCTCCTTTTGCAGTATCAAAACAAAATAAAAACGTTACAAGAGCAATTTTTAAAGCCACATCTATCACACCACTACAAATCAAAAAACCCTCCTTTAATTATAAGCTTCGTATTTTATTTCAATTTTTTGCTTATCTTTCATTCAGTCACATAAAATATAGAATCACAAACGCAACGCATCTTCTAAGGTAATTTTAGAATTTGTTTGATCGTCACGATACTTCACTATCACTCCACATTGTAAGGCTAATTTCGTATCAAAAAAATTATTTTCAATATCCCTAGCCCCTGGTAAAACTACAGCATTTTCCGGAATATAACCGTGATAAACCTGATTTTTTACCGTATCATATATGGGAATAGTACGAGATAAACATAACCCTGCCCCCAAAACTGCGCGATTTTTTATATGAAATCCAGAAGTTATGACACATCCAGCCCCAATAAATACATAATCCTCAACAATTACAGGAACCGACTCTACAGGCTCTAATACTCCACCAATACTAACACCTGCAGAAAGATGAACGTTTTCACCAATCTGCGCACAAGATCCCACTAAAACATGGCTATCTACCATAGTCCCTCGTCCTATATATGCCCCAATATTGACATAAGAAGGAGGCATAATAACCACATCAGAAGAAACATACGCACCAGAACGAACAGCAGAGCCAAAAGGAACCACCCGAATTTTATCCTCAAGAGAGAACTTTCTTGGAAACAAAGCACTCCTATCAATATAGTACTCCTCTATGACATCGCTCTCCCCATATCGAAACACTGCTAAAATTTTCTCTTTAACTTCTACATTAACAATCCAATTTCCCTGTGATCCTGGAAAGGCCGCACGCAAAACACCTGACTGCAACTCTTCAAGAAAAGTTTTTACACAAAATTTAAGCATTTTTCCTCTTTAAACACATTAAAACGTATCTTAAAAAATTAATCTTTATGTTCTAATGCCCTATCTAAAGCAGAACTAAAAGTGCTCTCTTTATCCCCCATATATTCAGATAAAACACGAGAACGCTCCTCAATATCTAAAGCTCTAATAGACAAAAGCACCTCTTGAGTTTTAGGATTCACCTTAGTCACCTTTGCATCAACAACATCCCCCACTTTAAAAGAATAAGGATTCTTATGTTGCGTATCTTCAGCTAGCTCCGCGCGAGCAATAAACGAAAAAACACCATCACCAATATCAACTTCTATTCCAGAATCCGACACACGAACAACTCGAGACTTTATATTTTGTCCCTTTTCTATTGATTGTAAGCGCTCCATGCTTGCATCACTGGAAACCTGTTTAACACTCAAACCGATAAACTCTTCTTCGCAAGATATTTTTGTTACTTTCAACTGAATCTTTTGCCCCACCTGATATCTAGACAAAGCTTCACTCGAAGGCAACGTCCAAGAAAGTTCTGATTTATGCACAGCAAATTCAATACCATAAGGCAATGTAACCAAAAGTCCAAATTCCGTCACATCCTTAATTTCTGCTTCTACTTGACTTCCCACAGGATAATTTTTAGAAAAAACTTCAAATAAATTCTCTGTACACTGTTTGAGTCCCAAGGAAATTCTTCTTTTAGTCGCATCAATTTCTAGAATCATGACTTTGACTTCATCTTTTTGAGAAACAACATCAGAAGGAACAACATCTTTTTTATGCCAAGTCATTTCTCTAGCATGAATAAGCCCTTCAATCCCTTCACTAAGTTCTGCAAAAGCTCCATATTCTGTAATATTTGTAATGGTAGCACCAACAACACTTCCTACAGCATACATTTCATTAATTGTTTGCCAAGGATCTTTTTCAAGTTGACGCAACCCCAATGAAATTCTTTCATTTTCACGATTGAACCGAATAACCATAACTTTGATCGTCTGCCCTACACGCAACACATCTTCTACATTAACACGCTTATTGTACGAAAGATCAGAAACGTGCAACAATCCATCAATTCCACCTAAATCAATGAATGCACCATACGGAGCCAAATTTTTAACAACTCCCTCCACAATCATGCCCTGCTTTAATATTGACAAAAGACGAGCTTTATCCGAAGCACGCTCTCCTTCCAAAACAGCACGACGAGAAACGACAATATTACCCCGAGCCTCATCAATTTTTACAATAAGAAACATTTGATCTGTTCCGACGAGCTCTCCAGAGTCCCTAGAAGGTCTGATATCTACCTGACTTCCTGGAAGAAAAGCAACTGTTCCTCCCAAGTCAACACTCAAACCGCCTTTCACCATACCTAAAACTTTCCCAGAAATCGGCTTCTTATCTTCAAAGGCTTGAGCGAGCTTCATCCACGTCACTTCCTGAATAGCTTTCTGATGACTGAGAATCATTCCCCCATCTCTTCCTTCATAACGCTCTATGTAAACATCAACCTGCCCCCCTACTCTCAGGGACTCACGCTCAACGTCGCCAAATTCTTTTAATTGCACACGCCCTTCAGATTTAGATGAAACATTCACAATGATCGCATCATGATCGATTGAAACAATCCTGCCTTTTACAATTTTCCCCTCTAAACTTCTTTGATCTTTCAAAGTGTCTTCTAAGAGAGCTTTAAATGCATCCTCAAAATTTTTATCTTCTATTCTTTTTTCAATAATACTATCCGCTTCTTTATCTTTGTTGGGATTATTGTCTAAATCTTTTCCTAAAATACGGTTCATACGGTTCTCTAACTTATTTCCTCGGCACCATTACCGATTCTTCTATATAATATATCTTTTTTTCCTAATTGACAAGTTGCTTTAGTGAAGAAATTCTTCGATTGATACGGTGAAGTTTTAATGTGCGTCAAAATTATCTCCCCTCCTTTTAAGCAATTATTGCCGATATCATAAATCTCAAAAATGAGTTTACACAGGAAATCTGCAAAAAGAAAAATTGAAAAAAAAACACAAAAGAAAATTAGAAAACTAAATTTACGCAAGGGGAGCTATTTTTTTTATTTTCTTACCCTTCATCTCACCCCTTTTTATAGAGGCGTTTGAGCTTATATGAGACGTTACAAAGCTGGATACATTGTTATAACGGTTTGGAGGTCTCCTTTTTAAATTCTGACTTATTTTACTATACACAAAAATACAAAAATTATTTTTCGATATTGTTGAAATATTAAAATTATTAAAATTCTAAAAAATTTACTTCTTGTTCCGCTAACTGTTCTGCTCTTTCATGAGTCATCAACGCAGTAATGACTTCTTTCAAGCCCTCTCCCTCTAAAATTTCAGAAAGCTGGTGAAGTGTTAATTTTATGCGATGATCCGTAAGGCGACCTTGAGGAAAATTGTATGTGCGAATTCTTTCAGAGCGATCCCCTCTTCCTACTTGACTATGTCTAGACTGACTTCTTTTTTTTTCTTCCTCCTGTTTTTTTGCATCATACAATCGAGAACGTAAAACCTTTAACGCTTTTGCCTTATTTTTATGTTGAGATTTTTCGTCTTGTTGACTAACCACAATTCCACTAGGAAGATGCGTAATACGCACAGCACTATCTGTTGTGTTCACTGACTGTCCACCTGGACCACTAGAGCGAAAAACATCAATTCGAAGATCTTTTTCATCAATCACGATATCCAATTCTTCCACTTCCGGTAAAACCGCTACCGTTGCCGCAGAAGTATGTATACGTCCACTAGCTTCCGTTTTGGGAACTCTTTGCACTCTGTGAACTCCTGCTTCGAATTTAAGTTGTGCATAGACATCTTTTCCTTGAATCAATAATCCTGCATCTTTTACTCCGGAATGATCACTGTAATGCACATGTAATGGCTCCACATTCCACTTTTGTAATGCTCCGTACCGCATATACATACGCATTAAATCTGCCGCAAATAAAGCAGCCTCTTCCCCTCCTGTTCCAGCACGAATTTCTAAAATCGCGCCACGCGCATCGTCTTCATCTTTTGGCAGAAAAAAAACACGAATATCATAACTTAGTTCTTCCAATTTTTGACGTAATTTTTTTTTCTCTTCTTCTATCAAATTTTTGATATCATCATCTTCTTCTTGAATCTTCACTAAATCATCGTATTCCTTTTGTACGTTAAACCACTTCTGTACACACTCCACAAGAGGCGTCATATAAGCATAATCTTTGGCTAATTTCACCGAATCTTGCACAGAATGTTCTACTAACAATGCTCTTTCCAAACGCTCATAGCGTTCAAGAATAGCAGAAAGTGTTTGGTTTGAAATAGCACGCATCATTTAAAAGTAACCGTATTCTCGCCTTAAGATATCATAAAACAAAGATATATACCAGAGAGCATCCAACAACAAAATTATTATGCCATAAAAAATTATTTTATTTTTACTTAATTTTCATTTGTATTGCACTAAAATATACTTTATGTATTTTTAAAATAATGAAAAACAACTTGATTTCACACCAAACATTTAGAAAAAAAATAACGAATCAAATATTTTTTCAACACAATTGAAGTGAGCGTAATACAGCTTTTCAATAAGTTTATGCTCAAATTATGCCTTAGTCAATCAATACCATTTTTCCACTTAAGCATTAAAACTCATATTCCCTTGCCCTTCAGATAGCCTATTTCCTAAATTAAGTTTAGAAATTGTTCCCAATCTTCAAAACATTCTTTTACACCAACAGCTTTTAACTGTTCTGAACTACGTTGACAATCAGAAGAAAAACCTGTGTATCCAAATGTTGTAATTCCAGCACCAATGGAAGCTTTCGCTCCGGTGACACTATCTTCAACCGCAAGGCACTGCATAGGCAAAGTACGCAACTCATTCATAGCAAAAAAGTATACATCTGGTAAAGGCTTTGGAGTATTTCCTGATTCAAAAAACGATGTTCCAAAAAGTTTTGCAAGCTCTTCGCCTCGCTTGTTTTTAGCCCATCGCATTGCTGAAAATACTCGAAATAAAGCGCTGTTTGTCACCAAAGCTAGCTTATATCGCTGACGAGCAATTGTTAATGTTTCAATAACATTGTTCGCCATTTCAACACAATTTTTACGAAACACGTTAATAACCATGTGCTCTCTTTCATGATACAGATCTTCATACTTTACGTGAATTTTGAAATAGTCTGACAAATGTTCACAAAGAGATTTCTTGGTTTTTCCGTGAAACTTAGCATAAAAACACGATTCAGTTAAAGGATCCGTAATGTATTCTTTGTAAAGCGCATTAAAGCGCTCAATTAAAAGAGGAACTGTAAGACGCTCTGTAGCCATTAAAGAATTATCAAAATCTAATAAAATCCATCGTGTCAATGAATCAGAAAACATATAAACTCATTTACGTTACATTAAAATAATCTTTTCAATTAGATTATAGAAAAACACGATAAAGTCAACATGATATTTTTATTATGGTAATTTAGATTGATATTTGGTGCGTTTTTCATTACACCGAAAAAATACGACGAAAAAATAAAATTTTTTTCTGTTTCTCAAAAAATATATTATGCAGTATACACAGTAATTTAAATTAGAAATTCACAAAAATAAAATTTTTTAGAAAACAAGTTGCAAAATCATATAGCCCAAAAAATCTAAGAAAATCTATCTTCGATCACTGCGTGTCGTGTTTTATCTTTATTCGAAAACTTCAGCTTAATTTGCTATAAAGACACGAAAATTCTCGTTATCTGTTTTTAACTTATAACAAGGAAAAAAATATATCGTTTTTAACAAAAATGATCTTAAGGTAAACATTTTTATTTAACTCCGGTATACATTTTTCACACGTTAAACAATTGTTTTTTATTTTTTTATAAGGACTATTATATTATTCACATAGTTTGTATCCTTACAAAACGGTAGACAATAAATTTCTAGGATTAAGCATTATGGTTGAAATACCTGAAAATTTTTTTCCTTTAGCAGGGCATGCGTTAAGAATCTTAGCTATGGATAGCGTAGAAAACGCTGGATCTGGGCACCCAGGAATGGCAATGGGAATGGCAGATGTCATGGCGGTGTTGACCTCTAAATACTTAAAGTGGGATCCTTGCGACGCTCAGTGGCCAGATCGAGATCGGTTTGTGCTTTCTGCAGGACACGGAGCTTTGTTATGGTACACAACTTTGTATATGTGGGGAATTTTGTCGTTAGAAGATCTAAAACAATATCGATGTTATGCAAGCAAAACTCCAGGGCATCCAGAAAAAGGACATCCTTTGGGAACAGATGTTACGACAGGTCCATTAGGGCAAGGCATAGCCAACGCTGTAGGTATGGCTTTGACTGAATCTTTGTTGCGAAAAGAATTTTCACAAGCGCTTATTGATCATCATACTTACGTTATCTTAGGCGACGGATGTTTGATGGAAGGGGTTGCACAAGAAGCCATCAGTTTAGCTGGGCACTGGCGATTGCACCGTTTAATCGCATTCTGGGATGACAATAAAGTCACTATCGATGGATCAACAGAGCTTAGTGAAAGCGACAATATTACGCAAAGATTTAAGGCTTCTGGCTGGAATGTGATATATATTGATGGCCACGACATTCGCGCCATTTGCTGCGCTATTGAACAGGCTAAAAACTCTCCTCAGCCTACTTTAATTGGGTGCCGAACGCGCATTGGTTATGGGGCCCCTAGTAAAATGGGGTCTTGTCAAGCTCATGGAGCTCCATTAGGCATAAAAGAAACTCAGGCAGTTAGACATGCGCTTTCTTGGCCTTGGGATGAGCCTTTTTTTGTACCGGAATCCTTATTCGCTCAATGGAAAGTGTTCACACAACATTCTACACAACTGCATGAAGACTGGAAAAAAAGATTAATTTCTCAAGATCCTAAAATTCAAGCTCGATTTCATGAATCATTGAGTAATCATTTTTTAAATCAAGCAACATGTAATCAGTTAGAAAACCAGGCAAGTACTTATACCCAAACTCGCCCATGTATCTCTACTCGAAGCGCTTCTGGTGAAGTGTTGACGAAAATTTTTCCCCTTACTCGATTACTAACTGGATCAGCAGATCTTAAAGACTCCACGTGCACAGACCCAAAATACTGGACGCCTTATCGTCCCTTTTTACATTATGGAGTAAGAGAACATGCCATGGCGGCAATTATGAACGGAATTTCTGCGCACAAAGGATTCATTCCCTGCGGAGGAACATTTTTAGCATTTTCAGATTATATGCGCCCTGCACTGAGATTATCAGCATTAATGAATCTTAAAGTTATTTACATCTTGACTCATGATTCTATCGGCCTTGGTGAAGATGGGCCGACGCATCAACCTATTGAACACTTGATTTCTTTGCGCGCTATCCCAAATTTAACTGTGTTGCGCCCTGGAGATAGCGTTGAGGTTGTGGAATGTTGGAAAATTGCAATGGAAGTTGAAGGGCCCGTAGCGTTATGCTTATCTCGTCAAGCGCTCCCAACGTTTTCTAAAGAATATGCGCCTGCGCAGCGCTGTCAGGCGGGCGCGTACCCTTTGCTCAATGTTAAAAATCCAAAAATTAACCTCTGGGCCAGTGGATCTGAAGTACATTTAGCTTTGAAAGTTGCAAGTGAGTTAATGCATCACCACAAAATTTTAACTCAAGTTTATTCGGTTCCTTGGTTAATGCGTTGGCTTTATAACTACCAAGCTCCATGGAAAACATTTCCCGCAGACCTTCAAGTTTCTATTGAAGCAGCCTCCACTTTAGCATGGTGTCAAGTGACGGGACCTAAGGGGCTGAATTTAGGTATAGATAGTTTTGGAGCTTCAGGAAAAGGAGAAGAATTATTTCAAATTTTTGGTTTTTCTCCTGACACATTAATTCAAAAAATTCTAAAATACTTGCTTCCTTAAGTATATCCTCTTTACTAACACAAAGTGCTGTACATACGATCTTGATGAAAAAATCTTTGTGAAGATATTATACTTTTTCTTAAGATCAATTTCAGATAACGAACATTTAAAATTTTAGATAGATTTGCAGTTTTAGAACATTTTAATGGTTTGAAAAGGTAAAAAGAAGATATGAATTCTAAATTTAATTTATTTTTACTTTTTCTCTATATACTATACAATGTAAATTGCCTAAATATTTTACAAAAATTATGAACAAAATTTTTTATAATTTTTTTTTTCTTTCCTTAATGTGCTTAAACAGCTCTTTTGCTGCGCCTGTTGAAAATCAGTTCGCTGATTCAGGTGCTGGGAAATCAAATCACCAAAAACCATCTATTTTCCAACAATCCCCCCCAACCAACAACCGACCTGTTGGAAATCCGTTACCTGATTTAGGTGGTGAGAAGTTAAATCGTCCAACATCATCCCTTTTTTTAAACGCACCTGTTAGAAATCCGCTCCTTGATTTAGATAATGAAGAGGCAAATCACCAAAAACTATCTATTTTCGAACAAAAACCTCTAGCCACTCAATCAAATGAAAAATATCACACAATTGAGGTGCTCTCAGACACAGAAGAGCCAAAAAAATTAAAAAAAGTGAAACAAGAGACTCAGCATGCCCCCACGCCTTTATCCTTTGAAGAATTTTTAAAAATTCCTGTGCACAATTTTATAAAATTCTCAATGCATTGTAAAGATGAGCAAGAATTGAAAAGAAAAATAGCAAAGAACGCATTTAACGATCATCCAGAAAATGTATTAAAAGGATTTCTTGACCTTTCTGACGCAGAAAAACAGGCTTTTATAGACTTTTTAACAGAAAATAAATATCACGAAAAAAATGATAAACAAAAAAACTCAAATATCAATCCTTATTTCCAAAAAAAGCAGAATGATATTTTAGATCACATAGATATTATGAATATAGGAGGAAAACCAAAAATGATTCCCCACATTTTTTCTGAGCTTTTAAATATCGTACAAAACGCTTAAACGATTTCTATCTAAAAAATGAAAAAATTTTTTATTTAGCTAATATTTTATTAAAAATATCGCGTTGGAGGGGGGTAAATATTTTTTTTAAATCAACTGAATCAGTAAATTTTAAATAGAAGATTTAATTTGTTGTAAATAAAAATTAACATTACCCGTTGCTCGTAATAAATATTCCCAGATCTTCTAGAAAAGTGTTGAAGTATACATCGAAAAGGTCAATCGTTGTTAGCGCATTTTTACATGACATAAACGGGTAAAGACGCTCGCTAGACCTGCTAGGCAAGTGGAAATTTTAGAAAAAATTTGAGTAAAAAGCATGGAAGCTTATAAACCAAATAGCGCCTCCATACCCCCAAATATTTCCCTCCCCTAACTTCAAAAAATAAAAAATAAAAATTTTCACTTAGCTAATATTTGATTGTGTCAAAAATATCGTACTAGAGGATATTAAATGTTTTTTTAAATAAAATGAATCAGTAAAATTAAATAGACTATGCAATTTACTGTAAAACAAGCATTAAAATCAACCATTATTCATGATAAATATTTTTTAAATCCTCTAGAAAAATATTTAAATGATATCGAGCTTTATTAGCGCACAGGAACATAACATAGAATTGCGTTTCATAAAAGTAAAAGGTGCTTACTGTAATAACCTTAAGTCGACAGAGCGCAAAATATATTTTTTTTAAATCGAATTTGTTAAAGTTTTTTTATTTTTTTTTTCGCCATAATAGAGTCTCAATTCCGTATAAAAATATCGTAGAACATGATAAATAAAAATTTTTATAAACTTTTTTTAATAATTTTAACATTCTTGAATAACGTTTTTGCAGGTAATGAAAAGCAGTTTCCCCAAGATAAAAAAAGTCCAAGACCCCTCATCACCCAAGCACAATCCGATGTAGAAGACTCAGAACCCGCCATTTTTCAAGCGGAATCAGAGTGGATTATTTCAGATCAAGTTGCTTCTCAAAACAAATTGTACTCAAAACACCCAGAACCTGTTATAACCCAAACACATTCGGACTTAGAAGGAGAAGAGCCAAAGATTGTAAAAAAAGTTAAGAAAAATGCAGTATCTTTTGAAAAATTTTTAGAAATTCCTGTACATAAATTACTCCTGTCTTTAATTCAAAGTTCTACAGTTGAAAATTTAAAACTTCAATTCGACTCAGAAAATTTTAAAAAAGAAAAAAAAGAAGTCATCGATGAATTTCTTTCTCTTTCTGAAGAAGAAAAAGAAAAGTTTATTAATTTTTTGATGATCAACAAGTACTATCCATCTAATCAAGCCCCGAAAAACATAAACACACACACAAAGTTTAAAGAGTTTGAAAAAAATCATCAATGGATTCAAAATCAAATACAGATTATGAACATGTCAGGAAACCAAGACATGCTTCCACACGCTCTGTCTGAGTTGTTTATAGCTTTAAAATCGTATATAAAAAAGTAAAACACTTAATGTTTTTTTTAACGTTCTTCAATTCTTCAAAATTTTAAAAGATGTTTTTAGATTTAAAAAAAATAGAAAAAATAATTTATGTTACATTTTTATATTTTCCGTGTATTATTTTTTTTTATAAGATATTTGGCGTTTTGCATTCAAAAACAGAGATTAAATCATCAAAATAAATTCAATTTTGTGAACATCTCCTCTTGAGACTTGCAGAATGTCATGGTAAACTTACTTACTTTTTGTATAATTTAGGTATTGTAAAAATTATTTTGATTTTTAGGTAAAACAAATATAATTAGGCTAAAATTATCTGATTTTGTGTAGTTTTGTAATTAAAGTGTGTTTTTTTATTGTATGAGGGGCTATGACCGAAGAGCGTAAAGACAAAAAGCGTAAACCATTAGGGTTAAGTGTAGAGCAAACTCCATCTCGTCCTACAGAAAAAGAGAGCGTAAAGCAAACTTTTGTTCAGGGAAAAACAAAGCGTGTAGCTGTAGAAGTTCGTCGTGGTTCTCGTGGGTCTTCAGATCGACGATCAGGAGGAGGGTTTGAAAAATTTACAGACGAAGAGCAACTTCGTCGTATAAGAGCGGTTCAGCAAGCATTGCAAGAAAAAGAAGAAGCAGAATTGTTAAAGATTGCGCGAGAAAAAGCTGATCAGGAAAGAAAAGCTCTGGAAGCTCTTCAAGAAGAGCAAGCAAAAAAAGAAGCTTCTCAAGAAATCGTAGATACGCTTTCAGTAAAGAAAGAAACAAAAAATGTTGTAAAAGAAGATCAGGGTGTTCCTCTCGTCAAAGAGGTTTCTTTGGAAGAAAATTCAAAAAAAGTCCCAGTAGAAGAAAAAAAGCGTAAGTTTAGCAACGAACGTGTGTCTGATCGAGACGATGCCAATAAACCAAAACGTACAAAGCCCGGAACAGAAGAGAGTGCTCGAACAGTTCCTAAGCGCGCTAAACAAAAGTACGAAAAGATCTTAGGATCTCCAGTGATTTTGGAAGATGATCTTGTCAATACTTTAGAAGATGATGTCTCGTTTAAAAAATCGATGCTTCGAAAAGGGAAATCAGGTAAGCTAAAAAAAGAAAAGAAAAATATTTTAGTTATTTCAAGATCCGTTGAATTGACAGGACCCATTTCGGTTCAGGATCTTTCAGAAAAAATAGCAGTTAAATCGCAAAAAGTTGTTCAGCTTCTTGAAAGTCTTGGAAAATCTGTGACAGCATATTCGATATTAGACGTAGAAACTTCAGAGCTCATTATCACAGAAATGGGACATAAAAGTCAAAGAGTAGGGTTGGAGGATTTAGAGGCACGTTGGTGGGGTGTAAAGAGTAAAACTTACGAAGATCGACCTCCTGTGGTAACCATTATGGGACATGTCGATCACGGAAAAACGTCTCTTTTGGATGCTTTGCGAGAAACTTCGGTGGCAAGCGGAGAAAAAGGAGGAATTACTCAACATATTGGAGCATATCAGACCCGTCTTAAATCAGGAAAACAGGTGACATTTATAGACACCCCAGGACACGAAGCATTTATTCGAATGCGAGAACGAGGATCAGCTGTAACGGACATAATTGTTTTGGTCGTGGCAGCAGATGATGGTGTTAAGGCTCAGACTATTGAAGCGATTCGTCATGCAAAAACTTCTAACGTTCCCATTATTGTTGCTATCAACAAAATTGATAAAACCACCGCAAAGCCCGATGTTGTACGTTCAGAATTATTGAACCACGGCGTGGTGGTGGAAAAAATGGGGGGAGAAGTTTTGGATGTTGAAGTTTCAGCACTGACAAAAAAAAACTTAGATGCTCTTATAGAGACGATATTACTTCAAGCAGAAATGATGGAGTTAACCTGCTCACCTGACACAAAAGCAAGAGGAACGATTATTGAGTCTCATATGAGAAAAGGACACGGACACGTAGCCACTGTACTGATTCAAAACGGGACTTTGCGAAAAGGAGACATCTTTGTTGCGGGCTTGTTGTCAGGGAAAGTTCGCATGATGTTTGACGCAGAAGGACATGTAGTTCAGAAAGCAACACCTGGTCAGCCTGTGGAGGTTTTAGGTTTTTCTCGATCTCCTCTTTCCGGAGACCGTTTTATGTCCTTAGATCAGGAATCCCAAGCACGAGAATTCGTAGAGTGGAAAAAATCTCAAGCATTAAGTGATGACAGCTCGGAAGTTACATCCAATCTTCCAGAAAACTCTAGCGATCTTGCTCAATATTTTAAGTCTCAAAACGTAAAAACGCTTTTTTTAGTCATTAATGCAGACGTTCAAGGAAGCTTAGAAGGTTTGGCCTATGAGCTTGAAAAAATTCATCATGGAGAGGTGGCTCTGCAAGTTATTTCTTCTGAAGTAGGCCCCGTTAGCGAAAGCGATGTAATGTTAGCTAAAACTTCTAACGCGATCATCTTGATGTTTAATACATATGTTTTACCTGATGCACGAAAACTCATAGATCAAGAAAAGGTTATTTTACTCAATCATCAAATTGTTTATCGCGCAATAGAAGAAGTGAAGACACTGTTAGAAAAATTATTAGCTCCAGAAATACAAGAACACTTTCTTGGAAAAGCAGAAATAATCAAAGTTTTCCATGTCAAAAAATCCTCTTCTATTGCAGGGTGTTTGGTGAAAGAGGGAGCTCTGCGTCGCGGAGAATACGTAAAAATTTTTCGGGACAAAACTTTGTTATTTGAAGGAGAAATAAAAAGTCTTCGCCACGTAAAAAATGATATGAAGGAAGTAAAATTTGGGTACGAATGCGGTATGATTTTGGAAGGATTTGATGCTTTTGAAGTAGGAGATCGCATTGAATGCTATGAAAAAAAGAGTATTGCCAGAGAACTCTAAGAAAATGTATTTGTTTTGAGCATGCGAAGAGTGTACAGGATTAAAGATAAGATTCTTCAGATAATTCTTTTTGATTTTTTTGGATATTCTCTTCGATTACAGCTTTGCTTAATGTGATTCCGGAAACTTTTTCTACTTTTTTATTATTTAAAGCGGTGGTGCAAGATTTTAAAGTTGCTCCCGTCGTATACACGTCATCTATCAGCAAAATGTTTGCAGAAAAATGAAAGAATTTAGGTGTATATTCAAAAGCTTGAGATACATTTAATTTGCGCTCTGATGCGTTTTTTATTCCTTGGGAATCTGTGTCCTTAACACGAATAAGAGAAGTATAATCGCAAGGGATGCCCGTGCGCTGACTTAACCAGCGCGCGAGTAATAACGCTTGATTAAATCCTCTCTTTATTAAGCGTTTTCTATGTAAAGGAACTGGGATAAACAGGGTCGTTTGTGGATAGTGTGTCAATAATAATCGAAGCATTTGATACCCAAAAAACTCCGTTAACCAAATTTGATGACTATGTTTAAATTTAAAAATCATTTGTTTAACAAACGATCCGTATCTCCACACTGAACGATGCCGAAGCAACGGCTCCGGAGACGCATAACACACATCGCACATATTATTTTTTATCCGATACTCAAGAGGATCACCGCATATTTCGCAAATCGGAGCAGAAATAAATTCAGTTCCCATCCAGCATTTTTGACATAGCCCTAAGCTTTCTATATTAATACCACACAAAGGGCAGCGAAAAGGAAAAATATAGCCAATCACACTAAAATATTAATCAGAAGATCTTGGGATCATGTGTGAAAAAACATCCTCTGTAAACCCCGCAATATCCAGCATAACACGATAAGGCAAAAATTGACACACAGCCTGAGCTAAGTGCTGCCTCCCCTCTTGTTCTAAGATCTCATCCAAAAGCACACGTAATTCATGCAAATACATCACATCACAAGCAGCATAATGTTTTTGTGCTTCTGTTAATTGTGATGTTCCCCAATAAGAGCTTTGTTCATTTTTCGAAATTTCGATTCCTAAAAGCTCTCGACACAATGCTTTTAATCCATGCCGTTCAGTATACGTTCTTGCAAACCTTGAAGCAACTTTAGTACAATACACTCCCACCGGCAAAACATTCCAGGTTCGATACAAGATCCCCATATCAAATCTCGCATAATGCATTAATTTTTCTACATCCTTTCGCCCCAAAAGATCACATAAATTAGGAGCAGGTTGCGCAACACGATGAATTCGTATTAAATGCGCAGCACCGTCTCCGAAATTAAGTTGAACTAAACACAACCGATCGGTAGGTTTTAACCCTGTTGCTTCAGTATCCAGAGCCACTCCCCTATTTAGCCTAATTCCCGATTGCAAAACATGCTCTGGAATATCATGCTCATATATTTGAATACTCTTATGCTTATGAGGACGCTTGTCTGGATGCTCATAAGAAGATGTTTTAGTCACTGTAAACCCCTGTAAAAGAATGAAAAAATTATAACAGATTTCAATAGCTCAGCGCAAACCCTTAATGCTACACTTCAAGTTCATCAAATAAAAAATTGTTTTTGTATTTAAAAATTGTTTCAAATTTAAAAAAATTGTCATAAAATTAAAATTTTATACAAAAATTTTTAAGATATTTTAAAAATGAATATTCATACTATTTTTTCCAATACCTATCAATTTTTTGAAAAAAATATATTTTGAGAGTAAGATTTTTCAGATAAAATTTTATTTTTTTTAAAGATTTTATCATTGAGCAGTCATTGATCTTAAACAGAATCAATATTTCATTATATCTACTGCTACAGATATTAATTTTAGAAAATTTTATGTAGAACGTATGAGAATTTACAGATATAGTAAATTAAGTTGAGGTTTAAAAACAAGTAAAGCACGAAATTTAGTTAATAAAAAGCAAATATTTTCGACTATATGACTTTAGAATTTTTTTCTAAAAATCATACCTATCTTCGTGAATCTCAACTTAATTTACTATGCAACAGACCTTTTTGAAATTTGTTGTCACGTTAAGTCCATGTTGCAGATAACGAAAATTGAGACTAAATCTAAAATGCTATAGATGTCAAATATTCATTTTAAATCGTTTAATCATTCCAAGTTCACGTTCATTTACCTCTATTTCACTTTTAAATTCCTGATTTTTATTCTGATCTCTTTTTATTATAGCTAATACGGTATAAAAATGGCATAATTATTTCTGAGTTTAATTGTCAAAGAAAAATGAGTCAATAAAACGAAATATTTCTATACATTTTCGTAAAAAAGTACTAAAGCTACGAGAGAAGGAAAAATTTTTTGAAAGATTGGCAAAGAGATTTAAAATTTCTACCCCGAGTATCAGTTAGAAGAAAAGGGTAGAACCCAAAAAAAACAGGAACAAGCAATAAAAAAAGCGTAACAAAAAAAGTTGATACACGATATTGGGAGTATCCAGATTTTTTTTTTATGTTCATGAAAGAGCACAAAGATTAGGTGTGGGAAAATTTTTGCTTCATGAAGCGTAAAAATGTTTAGGAGTTAAATATAAAAAAATACTATATTAAAAGAAATTGAATTGTAATAAAATAAAAAAAGCACTAATTGATTGATATAATCCCTGAAAGAACTTAATTTTTTGCCTAATCCATAGCTTCATATGTGCCCAAAATTTCTCGATTGGATTTAAAACAGGTGAATAAGGTGGTACCCCTTACAACCGACAGATTCAAGTAATTCTCTGGTTCTTTGAGATTTATGAAATGAAGCATCATCCATTATTACAATTTCTCCGGGTTTTAATTTTTTGATCAAAATGCGCTACCCAAGCTTCGAATAGTTGTGTGTTATAGTTAAAACAGTTGAATTATAATGCGAAATATGATACATTTTATCTAAAAAAGTAAAATAATGTCAACGCGTCCATGTCGTATAGATTTAAGAGAAAAGGTCATAAATTTTATCAAAGCAGGTAACAGTCAAAAAGAAGCTTCCAGAGTTTTTGAAATAAATAAAATGATAATCAACAGATGGTATTTACGTTATAAAAGCCAAGAGCATTTCCGCCAAAAGATACGTTTGGGTGCAAAGCCAACTATAGAAAAAGAGTCTTTTATTCAATATGAAACCGATCATCCAAAGGCTAGATCAGAAGATATTGCTCGTGAATTTAGCATAAGTGCCAGTGGAGCACATTATTGGTTAAGGCGCGTAGTTATAAAAAAACCTTCACCTATGTGAAAACAAAGTAAAGAAAAACGAAATACATATCAAGAAGCGATAAAATATATCAGCTTAAAATCTTTTATGCATTGATGAAAGCGGGATAGAGCTAAACATTTGCAAAAATAGAGAATGAGGCAAAAAAAGTGAAAAACTTTTTGGTAAAAAGAGCGGTAAATATTACGAAAGAACTCATATTGTAGCGAATTTATTAAATAATAAAGCGATTGCTCCAATGGTTTTTAACGGTTTTTGTAACAGACAATTATTCGAAGTTTGGGTACCGCAGTTATTGATTACGGAATTAGAATCTGGGCAAATTGTAATAATGGATAATGCTTCATTTCATAAATCTCAAAAAACCAGGGAATTACTTGAATCTCTCGGTTGTAAGGAGTACCACCTTATTCACCTGTTTTAAATTCAATCGAGAAATTTTGGGCACATATGAAGCTATGGATTAGGAAGTAAATTGAGTTCTTCCAGGGCTTATATCAGTAAACTGGCGCCTCTTTTCTTTATCACAATTTAACTGTTTTTAATATAGCGTGTGGCAACGACGCGGTACTGCCTTAAGTTTAGCAAAATTAAAATTCTCGATCAAATAACGAGCTTTATAAAGATATTTATCATAATTTGAGGGCTCCAAACGGTTCTTTTTAGGTGAAATCACAGCCTTACGCCCCTTTTCTTTAAGTTTTTGCGTACTCTTTCATCAGCATCGTACGCTTATCGAAAAGCACCGCATCTAGCCTTCACAAAGTGATCGGCAACCTTCCAAATCATAGTCCTGACCTTATGTAAGATAAAAAGCGACCGAATATTCCATGGGCATCACACGATGCATGAATTTTGGTGCTCAAACACCCAAAAGGAGCGTCCAATAGCTTGATTATGCTCTTTTTTTTAGAGCCTGAGCTATGTTGATGAGACCGAACAGTTTTGAATTGATCATCTCTTACTCATGATCAGCGTTTTGAGACAGGGCTTCAAAGACCTTTTTTCATACACGTCCTTTTGCTTCAACGGATAAAGCGGGTATGGGTGGCTTTAAAATCACTAAATCTACTCTGGAAAAATCACGCCAAGGAATTTTCTCCACGGTAATGGTATAAAATAGCCTCAACAAACAGGCGATTGTTCTTGGCAGCCACACTTCCTGATTTTCCAGGTAAACTCTCCTTTATCCGATCTCACTGATCATCCCGCAACGCATAACGTCTCATTTTGACATACATTTCCTTTGAATTTTTATTAAATTCTCAAAAAATATCTAAAAAAGTCAACTTAATTGAGAGTTAGCCCTAGTCAATATATTATCAATGTTTAAAAGGGTTGAATACCACGTAAACTATTGGTATACTTTCAGTGGCACTAAATTTTGGACATTTGTTTTATGGATTTTTCTCAACTTACTCAAATTACTCCTTTTATTGCATGTTTCGTTATTCTATATTTTATAGTTCTTCGTCCTCAGCAGCAAAAAATGAAAAAACATCGAGAAGTTCTTTCATCTTTAAAGCGAGGGGATAAGGTTGTTTTAGGAGGAGGTATAGAAGGAATCGTAGAAGAAGCTCCAGTTAGTATCTCTACAATTCGTGTATTGATTTCTTCGGGGGTTGTTGTAAACGTACGGCGAGATCTTATTTTGGAAGTTGTAGATATAAAATAAAGGTAATGAATTTTTCTGCTGATATCTTGTGAATAAGATAAAAAGGATGTGTTCGTATGAAAAAAATTAAATCCGTTTTAATTGTGTGTGGAGGATGTTCTCCAGAACATGAAGTAACGTTAAGGTCGTCTAGTTATGTATTGGATCATATGCCGTCAGAGACTAAGTCGTATATCTGGGGAATTGATAGAGATAATAATGGGTATGCGCTATCAGCAGAAGATATCAAGCGCAATAGTTGTATAAGTTCTGCTATAGGAGCTCCGTCTGCTTATCTTAGGAGATGTCAAGGGAGGGTAGAGTTTTGTGTAGAAAATTGTGCTCCTATAGAAATTGATATTATATTTCCTATGATTCATGGCGCAACTGGAGAAGATGGGTGTCTTCAAGGGGTTTCTAAATTTTTTGGTATTCCTTGTGTTGGCGCGGGAGTTATGGGGTCTGCTTTGTGTATGCACAAGCGCGTAACAAAACAGGTTTTGATGGCAAATAATTTGCCGGTAGTTCCTTTTGTATTTAGCCAAAGTTTTTCTGAGGTTCCTTCTTATGAACGCGTTGTAGAATTGTTAAAAAGTGAAAATTTATTCATTAAGCCTGCAGGGGCTGGTTCTTCCGTGGGAGTTTCTGATGTTTGTTGTCATTCTGAGTATGTTAAGGCAATAGAAGAGGCGTTTTGTTATGATAGAGAAGTTCTTATTGAAAAAAAAATTTTTGGAAAAGAAATAGAATGTTCGGTTTTAAACGGAAAAGCTGCTGAAATTTTAGGGGAAATAGAGCCAACGCATGGGTTTTATTCGTACGAAGCAAAATATTTAGATCCCAATGGGGCAAATTTTTATACTCCAGCCCGAATTACAGATCAGCAAGCCAATCGCGTTCGTGTTATGGCAGAGCAGGTAGCTCGCATACTGAAATGTGAGGAAATGGTTCGAGTGGATTTTTTTCTATCTCAAGACGATACTTTGTGGATTAATGAGGCGAATACTTTGCCAGGATTAACAGCGATTAGCTTTTATCCAAAGCTTTTAGAGCTTAGCGGAATTTCAGGAGTTGAGCTAGTGCGCTCTCTTTTAGAGGGAGCATTAAAGAATTATACAAATTCTTTAACCTTTTTAACAACTGTTCCCTGTTTTTGAGGTAAAAAAACGATGTTTCCCCGTTTGACTTATGTTGAAAATGCAATTTTTAAAAATAGAAGATTAGGATTTTAAAAGAAAAAATAGTGCAATTTAAACTTAAGTGTGTGGAGCGTATAAAATTTCTTTTTTAATTTGAATGATTTATGCGCGTCCTGCAATAAAAAAAATTGTGTATTACTGAAGATCATAAGATTTTTTGATAAGCCAACTACGTTACGCTTCATGTCTTTTTCAAAATTTTTTTTTACGCAAAGCTCCAGTTCTTGTTCAAAATTTTTGCGATGCGAATGAAGTTTAAATTATATAGTAATTTAGGTTGAATTAGGAATTTTTTAAAAAAAAGTCAGAAATCGCCAACAAAAAGTTTGCTTTTTGAGCGTTTTTTTTCGGTATAACAAAAAATTATATTCAATACAACTTAGATTATACGACTCTAATTAATTCTTCAATCTTTCCAAGTATTTTTCGCAATAACTTTATAAATGATGCTTTAGAATCGGTAATGCACACAAATATATAGTAATTTAGAGCGAAAATGGGATTTGAAAGAATGCGGCAATAGCTTCGTAAAGTTTATCAAACTGGTTAATTTGGTTAGTAACCCATTTTTTCATATTAGCCGAAAATTTTTCTATTGGATTCAAATCGGGTGAGTATGGCGGTAAAAAAATTAGTTGACAACCTACAGATTCGATCAACTTTTTTGTTCTTTATGATCTATGAAATGCAGCATTATCCATTATTACAATTTTCCCAGGTTCTAATTCTTTAATCAACATCTCTTTTACCCAAGCTTCAAATAATTTTGTATGACAAGAATCATTAAATACCCTAGGTCTTATTGATTTATGATTAACATACCCTCAGCTACAATATTTACCGCTCTTTTTGGCAGAAAGCTTTTTTCCTTTCTTTCCCATCCTGCGTTCTGAACAAATGGTCGTCTCAATACAGCTTTCATCAATGTATGCAAGACTTTCTGACGGTATACCTTTTATAGTTTCTTTATATCGCTCTCGTTTTTCTTAGCTTGCTTGCAAGTAGGTGCTAGTTTTTTTATAGCTAAAGCCTAGCTTCTTTAATCGTCGATACACAGAAATATTAGCATTAAATAGTTTTGCTATCTTCTGCTCATTTTTTATCTTCATTGGCCTTCAACATAAACCTTTAGCTTTTCTGGGTCTATTTCGCCCTTTCTGCCTAAAAGTCGCCTGCTTCTTGGTACATGATCCACCACCTGCTTACGCTACTTTTACTCACTTTAAATATCTTGAATGTCGTGTTTTGATTGTTAACAAGTAATATATTCTATTACTTTCTCCCTTAGATCTAAGCTGTACTGTTTCTTTGTCATTTTTTCTTAAAATAGTATCTCCTTGTTCCGCTTTCAAGCTAAATTATTGTAGTATTTTTTTCTAGAAATCATATTTATCTTCGTAAAGTTTCACTTAATTTACTATAACACACGCATAAAACTTCATATACAAAAGACTTCGACAAAGCCTTCTGTAGCCCCCCCAAAAAAAAGTTATACTTTTTGAAAAGCAACTTCAAATAAAGCGCCAATTTATCCAAAAAAAGACGCTGTTATGTCCTTGAATTTTTACTACTCTTAGCGTATCGTAAGAGCCGAAATTCTTTTTGATTCGAAAACCTCTACAGAATTTAAACAGCTTTTAACTTTCTCTAAAATTGATACTGCACCGTAGGTCACTGAATAATAGAATCTTTGTTCAATTTTTTCATACGTTCATGAACCACTTGATTATCTTGAAATACTCTTTTTTCATCTCTTACCCACTGAAAAGCTTCATGCCCCTTTCCTGCTATCAGTAGTATATCTCCTTGCTTCATGTAAGAGATAGCTGCTTCTATTGCTGTACGCCGACATCTGATACGCTGCGCGTTAGGGCACCCCCTTTGAATATCATTCAAAATTTTTTCAGGGTCTTCATATCGAGGATTGTCGTCCGTAATAATTACCCAATGCGCATTTTCTTGTGCAATTTTTCCCATTTTTTCACGTTTTTCTTTATCGCGCTCTCCACCACATCCAAAAACAACTCCTAAACGTTCTGGCTTCAAAGCTTTTAATGTTCTTAAAACTTGATAAAGTGCATCAGGTGTATGAGCGTAATCTATATAAATCCCTCCCCCACCCAACGGTCCATCACACACTTTCTCTAATCTACCGGAGGGCGTTTGGATAGAGCCAGAAGCAATTATATGAAAAGCATCATCTAAATTTCCTCCTAATAAATAAAATGCCCCCAGTGCGGCAACAAGATTTTCACACTGAAAAGATCCCACTAAAGGTATAATTCCGCGCCATACGTAGCTATCAATGCGGATTAACACCTCTGCTCCTTTACAAGACTGTTTATAAATAAAGCATTCTGCCCACAAAGATGTATTTTTTCCTAACCCATAACATAATACGTCACACTGCATCTGCGATAAAAACGATTGTTGAAATTCTTTTTCAAGAGATCGTAAGCCCCCTGCTCTACTGCTAGATAAATCAGAAAACGTTATGTCTGAAGGTGTATTTTGCCCATACGAGACACTCGAAGAATCCATAAGCATAAATTTCCGATACACAGTGTCATTAACAAGCCAGGCTTTCTTACATAAGCTTCCAAGAGAAAATTTAGCACTCCAGTACGCTTCCATAGTTTTATGGTAATCTAAATGGTCTTGAGAGAAACTTGTCCATATTCCAATATCTACGGCATCAGCAGGAATCCGAAGCTGTTGTAATCCGTGACTACTGGCCTCGTAAGCAAAATGTTGAATTTTTTTTTTCGCACTTGTGTGTAGCACGCAAGATAGCGTTAAATAGTCAGCTGTATTGATATAAGAAGAAGAAAAATCAAAGTTTAAATTTCCTTGTATTCCTAACGTCCCCATAGAAACGTAAGGTATTTTAGATGTCTTCCACAATTGAGATAAAAACGAAACAGTCGAAGTTTTTCCATTCGTTCCTGTCACAGCACATTTTGAAGAAGGGCGTCCTGGATAAAATACGTTAGCCAAAATTTCCACGGTATTTTTAGGAAAATTTTGAAAAATACACACCTGATTGAGGCAATTTGGATTTTGAAAGCACCGATAGTTACTACCCCAGGCCAATATTACCCGCACCCCCTTTTCCCACGCCATATAAGCAAGATCTTCTACCGTATATTGAGCACTAGGAGAAGCCCAAAACAAAACATCAGGCCCTGAACGCTCTGAGTGCAAAGATACATCAGAAAAATTTTCTTGAATTATTCCTAAATTCACTCCAAGTGCACAACAGACATCTTGAAGTGTTATCATAAAGAAGCTTCTTTCTGGGTTTGGGTATTCAAAGATAACGCATGAATGCGATGACCTATGTGCCCTTCTAAAATTTTATAAACCTGTTTATGCCTATCCAACAGCGCAATATTTTGAAATAACTCTGTTACGATATGTGCATGAAGGTGCTGATCATCTCCTTTGAAATCCTCTACCTTAACATACGCCCCAGGAAAAGCTTTTAACAGTGTATCGTGCAGCCAATCTACATTAGTTTTAAAAATCGAAATATCGGTAGTGCTCATCGTCAATTCTCCTTTTTAAACTTTTTACAAAAAAATTATGATAATATTTAAAAGTCAATAAAAAAAGAACCCCTCATTCAATGACGTATCTTCACAAATAATCTTGGGAACTTTCTTTGATTTGAAACGGTAAAACTTGCGAACGACTGGGCCCTTCTAACCCGATTCCTAATCGCGCTGCAATAGTGCGATAATGTAAATTTGGAGGATACACAGCATTAGTAATGTTTTCTCCCCCTAACACCATATTCGTATCCAAATCTAAAACTGAAAAAGATTCCGGAGAAAAATCTCCGCACAATAAAAATGGAGTGTCCGAGCTATAGTTAAATCCACATCCTAACTGAAGTTTTATTTCCATTAACTGAAATCTCATAGCAATACAAATTCCTTTTACAGAATCAACAATTCTAAGAATAGTATTGTGAAGCTCATCAAGATCCTGCATTTCTAACATAGAGAACGCTGAAAGATGAGTTTCGTTTAACAAGCGCCCAGAACCAAGATGAACATACTCGATAATAGGCCTAGAAAACACAGAATGAGGCGCAACATTAAAGTCTTTCGCCCAAATCGAAGAAGCCATACACACAACGCGAACACAAAAATCTAAAGGAAGCGTAAAGTGCATCAAAGACTGACGCATATTAAGCATACGAATAAAATGTGTTGGAATATTCAATTGCTGGAACTTAGAGAAAAAAAAACCTGAAACTCGATGATTAATAACTCCTTTTCCAGGAAGTTCCAACTCTTTTCCAGAAATGGGACAAGCAATAATGTCCGTAAAGTAATGAAAACACTCCGTTTCTTTAGAAGCAGCGTACACAATACGTCCTGGATTTTGGCTAATAATTTTTTTTTCCATACACTCTTCTACACAAAGCAGTATACATTCATTTTACATTTTTTGAAAAAATAAGCAAGTGAAGCGACACGTTCAATCATAAAAAAACTAGAAAAAACTTTATTCTACCTATCGTGAGGGCATTTTATTCAAATTTTTTTGAACAAAAATTTGAATTTATACAGCCAGTTACAACTAAACTTAACGATTTTTGTATTTATACTATACGAAAATCAATCAAAAAAATAAAAAATATTAATAGATTTCAGAAATGTACAGAATATTTTTCAAAATAAAATATTAACTTATTTCAATTTTATTAAAAATCAAAGATTCGTAAAAAAATCCTCCCCAGCTTCGCACTCTATCAAAATAGGACGCTCTTCATAAAAAAATGAAAGGTTACAACAGTGTAATTTTAAATTGATTGACGTATCTTTTTCACATAAAGGATCGTAAATTTTATCTCCAATTATCGGATGTTTAATGTGACTTAAGTGTACGCGCAACTGATGCTTTCTTCCTGTGCGTGGACAAAGCTCTAACCATGTATATTCAAAAGGAGATCGATAAACTTTACGTCGAAAATATTCAGTATGACATGCCAGTGATTTAGGTGTTTTTTCATGACACACTTTAACCCCAAACGTACATTGAATCAAAGGAGCTTGAATATGACCTTGAACATTTTTAACTTTACCGTGCACAAGTGCCCAATATCGTTTCTGAATAGCTCCTTCTTTCATCATATTCCCTAAGATTGATGCAGCATGGGGAGTTTTGGCAATAATGAGAGCGCCACTTACCGGCTTATCTAATCGATGAACAAGATGAACAGGGTGTCCGGCCCACCTAGACATCAAATCGTCAATACTTAGTATTTGATTAGTTCCTTTTTGACAAGAAATTCCAGCAGGTTTTCGTATAATCCAAAAATCTTTATGTGTGTAAATAATCCAATTAGAAACTTTTTCTCTCCAATGATCGCACAACTTATCTTCAGAAAATTGAAAAATGTTCATTTTCTGTAACCATCCAGGGTACACATAAATCGTATCACTTTGATTTAATCGATAATTTGAAGAAATTTTTTTTTGGTTTACACGTATATCTCCAATACGCAATGCTTTTTGAATAGCAGAATAAGGAATTTGAGGCCATTCATGATGAACCCATTTGTCGATTCTTTGATCTGAACGAGCAATAAAAAGAGAATCATTATGTGTCATATTTTGTGGAATTTTTTTTATCACGTCGAAGGGTAACATAACTTAAGCTAAATTCAAACTACAAAATTTATTTATGTATAAAAAAAATTATTTACGTATAATTATCTGCTACATAATGCACAAAAAAAATTATTTACGTATAATTATCTGCTACATAATGCACCGTTTATTCTCTAAAAAAATTTTCCTTTTATTCTTGATCCTAAACAATTTTTTTGGATCTTTATACAAAATCATTCTTCGTATTCACAACGTGTTACGATGATGCTAAATTTTAGAGGATAGTTTTTGTGAGTATTGAAAAGTCACTCACTCATCACTTTGAATCTTTTGATATCACCAAACATGTGTTCGATCTAGATCTCTGACTTTAATCTCAAGACATGAAAAATCTATATTTTCTTTGATGCGAATGTATAAAAATTCCGTAGTCATACTCCTTTTTCAAAGATCGTAATACTGTGATAGCCCTGATTTTTTTGAAAAAACGTTTCTATCTTCAAAATTCTGAAATCTCCCCCCTGTGTATCGTGATAAAAGCGAAATAGAGATAGGGTAATTTAAATTGAATTAGGTATTTTTAAAAAAGTAAGAAAATAGCGAAAAAAGGATGATTTTTTTCACTATAACGAAAAATGGTACCCAATTTAAAATAAAATCAAATATTACAGCATGAAAAAAAATCAAAAATTTTATAGAGTAAGAAACGTTGAATCGATTACAAAATAAACAATAGTATTTCTAATCTAGTGAGCAATCAGTCCCGTAGCACCGATGAGTTTTAACGACCGTTGTCAGGAGATGAGTTAAAATTTGGGGAAAAACGTTTTATCAAAAAGCGAACTCTTAAGCGGTCACAATAAAATTATGCCGCGTTTTACCCCTCTAAAAAAAATGAATAGATAATTTGTAGAGTGCAATCTTAATCTTCTTTTCGTCATATTTTCCAGATTTAAGTCCCATTGAGAAATTTCATAGTACAAATTAAGTTGAGATTTTTGAATAAATAAAACGCGACACTCAGTTAAGCAAAGCGAGAGGCTCTTGGCTATAGAATCTTAGAATTTCTTTCTAGAACTAGAAATCACAACAACTTAATTTACTCTACTCATTAAGGCCTCTCCTGAAGACAAGGCTTGAACAGAAAAGGATTAGGCACACAGTGATTCTAAAAATTTTTATCCAGAAATACACTCAATGTAACCTAAACGTTTGAACGTCAGTAAGATAACAAAATAATTTTAATGTTTTAGTTACAAATGATGAACCATATAAAGCATCCTGTCAGGACATGAAGAGCGCGCTACTCAAACCGCAGTATGCTCCATATGGTACTTATTCATTGATTAGGAGCTGGGCATTCTCCAAAATCTAAGCCAATAATAGTCTTTCCGTGCATTTCTGCGTATGCTAATCGTAAACTGAGCAAAGTTCCGTACGCACACCGTGCTTTTGGAAAATTGTCTAAATCTAGAGAACCGTTATGACCTTCGTGAAGAATTTCCCACAATCGATACACCATTCGATCTGGATTGTAAGGTTCAAGATCTTTTGCTAGCCTTTTTTCTTCTACACTTTGTGTTTTGATGCCGTCATGTAACGTTGTGTCATTTTTGTATCTGGTTAACGTATAAATATTTACGATTAATTGATCGAGGTCTCTTTTTAAATTTTCAAGAAATTTTTCTGGCTCCGCACACTTGTTTGAAATTTTCATCGTATTTTCACCCATGAGTAAATTCAAAAGATCTTCCACTAAATCTCTGTATCCTGCATTTCGCGCCCGATCATCCATCTTTTTTGCATCAAATTTTTTTGGATCAGGAATCATAGAGCGTTCAAAGGCATCATGAACTGAAGCGTGATCATAGCCGTATCCTTGAAAAAGATTGTATCCTGACGACTTCCAGTTTAAAGAATGACAAAACTCTCCTAATAAAAGAGCTCCGTCTTTCCAGGCAGTTCTATCTTCTTCACTAAATTTTTGCATTTTTGCAAGTGGGCAAATTAAGTTTGCACGAATGCGACTAATATCAAGTGTTCGTTCAAAATAATAACCTAACATCTGTCTTAAATACTTTTTTAATCTTCCTGCCATGTCGTCTTTAAAAGTTTTAAGAATCAAACTTTCGTACCCTTGGGTTAATCCAAAAGCTCCCTTATTATGAACTATGTTTAAGTATTCCATAGCGTTTTGAATATTATTTACGTGAGAATAATCTTCCTCTTTAGCGTTGGAGTGTACAATTTTAATGAAATGCATCAAAAGACGTTGAGTTTTTTTCAAATCTTGTAAGTGGGGTGGATCATTATAAAAATGATCTAACACACACCAATCATAGAAATTTTGTTTGCTTCCCAGAGCAAGTACTGATTCTGTGCTGCGCTGTGGATTGATTTGTTTTAAGTTCACACAAAGCGCATCTTGATCTTTTTTTTGAAACGTAACGACATGAGAAGAGACAAGTTTTGTAAAGTTTTTCGCATAGTCTTTTCCTTTTTTCTTTTCGATAAACCCAAATGTCAAATTAGCAAAATTTGCTACTTCTGAAGAGGACAAACAATTTATGAGTAGCTCTTTTATTTGGTCCTGATCAGAAAAATCGTCTTTTAATGCAAGAATAGGAATAGGCTTAGTGTCAATGTCGTCCAATAAATTTTTTGAAAAAATTAAATATTCCAAAATTTCTGGTTTTAATCGCAGAGAAAGCAGCGGAAAACGCTCCAAAATTTCTTTTTTTTCATAATATTCACAAAATTCCGTAACAAAATTTTTAAAATTTAAATTATTTAATTTATTTGCTTCTTCAAAATTAAGATTTTCAAAGAAATCTTTACAGAATTTATTAAAGGTGCTTGAAGGCAGCTTATGTTTTATTTTACGAAAAAAAGATGCAAGAATTAGACGTTTGACATAGCTTAATTTATTACTATCTAACGTATCTATCACGTTTTGAAAAATATTTGAAAGAGGTTTTGGATCTAAGCAGGAAAAAAAATTAAAAAAATTTTTAAATTGTTCTTCATGAACCTGAGTAATTCTTGAAAAATTAATTTCTTGAACTGTATCTAACAAAGGTTGCTCTTCATCAGAACTACAAAGTGCACCTAAAAAATTTACAAAATTAACGTCATCTAAGTAATTTACTTGCTGTATAATATGATCAAAAACTTCCAAAGGAATATTTTGTTTAGACTTGCAAAAATTAGAAAAAATTTTATGTAATACTATTCCTGATTGTATTGTGGAAAAATCTAAGCTTTTAAAAAATTCTACAGGAACCGTATGATGGCAAGAACATAATGAACATATAAGTGTTAGAAAATGGTAATCTGTTAATTTATTTATTTTACTAGTAAACTTTTCGAATCCATTTAAAGAAAACTGATGTTTAGAGTAAAAAATAGAATTTAAGACACAGACAAACTCATAGCTGTTTAAGGCATCAATTTTTTGAATCAAACTTTCAAAAAAATCAAAAGGAATTTCTAAGTTAGACTCACAGAGAAAACTCACAGTTTGTTTAAAATTTTTTCCTTCAAACCAATCAAGCATTTTTTTTCCCTTAGCAGAAGGTAAGGTAAGCTCAGATATAGATGCTTTTCTTTTTGATTGATTTGAGTAAGTAATAATTTTTACTAGATTTTGACTGTTATTTTTGATAAATTCTGTACTGAAAAAAAGATCTCCAGGCAATTTTGAATGCGTATGTTCTTTTATTTGATCAAAATCAAAGAAAAACTTCTCCAAAATATCATGGCTAAATCGAGAATCATTGTGCAAGTTTGAATCATTTTCAATTTTTTTTTTATCCGATGCATCAGGAAGAGGATTAAAATTAATTTCAAAAATTTTTTTATACAGTTCAGAATCTGTGTGAAAATCTTGCGCTTCTTTTGGAGAGCGTAAGTTTTGCGTAAAAAATTCTAAAAATTCTAAAAATTCACCAGGTTTTTCTTGATTGTTTTCAAATTTTAACATTTCATTATCTTCGAATTTTAGTGCTTTGATTACAGAATTGATATGCCCTGAATCTTCTGGTTTTTCATTAAATAAAGCTTGAAAAAACAAAGAAGAAAACAAATCTTCTTTTTCTTTTACCGCCATCGAAGATAAAACTTGTTTATAAAACTCAGAGTCTTTAGAAAAATGCTCTTTAAAAAAATTTTCAACTTTTTCGGTATTTTTTTCTTTTTTTATGATCTGCTCCAAATCTTCTAATAATTCACTAAAATTTTTTTGATTTTTCTTGAACTTTACTACCTTAACAGCAGATTGCGTATGTTCAAGATCTCTTTGCTTTCCGCCAATTAGCGCCTGAAAAGATAAAGGGAAAAAAAAAATTTGCCCACCTAATATAATAAACGGAAAAATAATTTTTGATTTTAATTTCATATACACAACACATTCAATAGTAATTGTCGGACCATGTTAAGTTAGCGTATTCGTTTTGTCAAGAAAACAACAGTTTTTTACAATATATTTGTTATGGTGAGATAATAATAATTAAAAATATACAAAGAATTATTTAAAAAAAATAGATAAAAATATTAAAGTTAATATCGATAAAAAATTTTAGGAGTGTTTAAGTGCACACCAAAGCTTTAATAACTCTTACACTTCGCTAAGAGGAATAAAAGAATTGAGTAAGTTCCATTGATTTCTTTATAGTAAATTAAATTGAAGTTTAAGAAGATACGTGTGATTTCTAAAAAAAGATTCTAAGATCGTATATCCGCCCCTATCTTCGATTAAGTGGGTGTCGTGCTTTACTCTATTCACAAAACTCAACTTAATTACTATACAGATTCATAAACACTGAAACTCTTTGGAAACTGCGGTGCTTAGGGACGTAGTTGACTTTTTTTCATTTTTTAGAATTCTGCATTGGTTTTTAAAGTATATCTGTGGCATAATGACGAACATATATACGAAGTAGAATCCTTTTTTAAGGAAGTAGATGGTCAAGATAATGTGGAAACAATGGAATCAACAATTTATAAATTTTTTTAAAAAAAATCGTAAAACTCATAAAGTGGTTCAGCGTTTACATAAAATTGTTGCCGATATCAATGCCTTGGAGCCTTACATGAAAGCTCTTAGCCAAGAGGATTTGCAACACAAAACTCAAGAATTTAAAGCTCGCCTCTTGAATGGGGATTCTTTGGATAGCTTACTTTGTGAAGCGTTTGCAGTCATTCGAGAAGCATCCGTGAGAACCTTAGGAATGCGTCATTTTGATGTTCAGCTTTTGGGGGGAATTGCGCTTCATAAAGGGATGATTGCGGAAATGAAAACAGGTGAGGGAAAAACATTAGCATCTACAGCGCCAGTTTATTTAAATGCTTTGGTCGGTGAAGGCGTTCATGTGGTTACTGTTAACGATTATCTTGCCAACCGTGACGCTGAAGCTTTGCGTCCTTTGTATAGTTTTTTGGGAATGTCTGTGGGATGTGTGACAAGTGATATGCCATTTTACGAAAAACCTCAAGCGTATCATTGCGATATCACATACGGCACTAACAATGAGTTTGGTTTTGATTTTTTACGAGATAATATGAAAACTCGTTTAGAAGATCAAGTTCAGCGCGGACATTATTTTGCGATCGTTGATGAAGTGGACAGTATTTTGATTGATGAAGCTAGAACTCCGTTGATTATTTCAGGGCCATCCGACGATTCTTCACAATTATATCAAATTTCTGATCAAGTAGTAACAAGACTTCTTCCAGAACATTATGAAAAAGATGAAAAGCAAAAAAATATTTCGTTTACTGAACAAGGCTGGGAAAAAGTAGAGCAACTTATGTCAGAATTAGACGTACTTAAAGGAGCTCCGTTATTTGATGCACAAAATACGATGCTGGTTCACCACTTAAATCAGGCTCTTAAAGCTCGAATAATGTTTGAAAGAGATATAGATTATATCGTACACAATGGGGAAGTCATTATTATTGATGAATTTACAGGGAGGATGAAAAAAGGAAGTCGGTATTCTGATGGGTTGCACCAAGCGCTGGAAGCAAAAGAAGGCGTAGAAGTTGAACCAGAAAATCAAACTTTGGCTTCAATCACCTTTCAAAATTATTTTTTAATGTATACAAAGCTCGCTGGAATGACAGGAACTGCGATGACAGAAGCTTCAGAGTTCCAAGACACTTATAGCTTACCTGTTGTCTGTGTACCAACACACCGTCCGATTTGTCGAAAAGATTTGGATGATGAAATATTTGCAACTTTTCAAGGAAAAGTAAAAGCCGTAGTTCGTCTTGTTCAAGAATGTCGAGAGCGTCAGCAACCTGTGTTAGTCGGAACCTCTAGTATTGAAAAAAGTGAAGTATTTTCTAATGCGTTTCAAAACGCAGGCATTCCACACCATGTTTTAAACGCCCGACATCATGAGCAAGAAGCAGCCATCATTGAAAGAGCAGGTCTTCCAGGGGCTGTGACCATAGCAACTAACATGGCAGGGCGTGGAACAGATATTCAGTTAGGAGGTGCAGTAGGGAGTGAATTATCTCTCCTTTTAAAAGACGTTGAAGACCCTGAAATGAGAAAAAATATTGAGCAGGAGGTTGTTTCTCGAGTTCAAGAGCGAAAGAATACTGCACTTCAGGCCGGAGGGTTATATATAGTTGGGACAGAACGTCACGAAAGTCGCCGTATTGATAACCAATTGAGAGGACGTTCCGGAAGGCAGGGAGATCCGGGAATATCTAAATTTTTTATTAGCCTTGAGGACGATTTGATGCGTGTTTTCGGTTCTAATATTGAATTTGTTAAACGATCTTTTTTGAAAGAAAATCAAGATGATAGCGTTCCTGTTACGCATCCGTGGTTAACTCGTAATATTGAAAAAGCTCAAGCAAGGGTAGAAGCTCAACACTTTGAACGTCGAAAACAGTTATTAAAGTATGCTCAGGTATTGAATGAGCATCGTAAAGTGGTTTATAAAACAAGAAATGATTTATTGCGTGGAAAAGCTTTTGAGGTATTTCAAGACATGCAGGAAGCTTTGGTACATAATCTTGTTTCTTATCACACGGATCCAAAAAAATTACCCGATTTTTGGGAATTAAAATTTTTGCAAAACGATATAAAGCGTATATTTCAGATCGATGTAAATATTGAAGAGTGGATAGAAAAAGAAGTATTGTCTCCAGAAATTTTGGAAGAGCGTATCGTAATATGTATCACACAAGCGTATCAAGAACAGGTCGAAACATTAAATGAAGAGTTGACTCAATACACAATTCAAAATATTTTATTGCAAACCTTAGATCAGGAATGGACAAAACACTTAAATGTTATGTCTCATCTAAGAGAGGGGATTCATCTTAGATCCTACGGACAAAAAGATCCGTTAAATGAATATAAGAAAGAGTCTTTTGTGCTTTTTAAATGCTTAATAGCAGAATGGCAGGAACAGTCTTTGACGCAATTTTACAATATAGACCCATCAAAACTTTTGGAAAGATGGAGCACATTACAAGATAAGGACGAGGATAAAAGTATTAAACAACTTAAAGCAATGTTGGAGGGTTTAGAAAATGGGGATGTTGGTCAATTAAAAGCGCTTTTAGAAAATTTTGAAGATGGAAACGATGATAGTGAGCTCCTGGAAACTCATGAAGAGACAGAAAAACCTGGCGCTTTAAATACAACGTATGAATCTGTTTCCAGAAATGGGCCATGTCCTTGTCAATCCGGAAAAAGATACAAACATTGCCATGGAAGCATTAGTTAAACTACAGACACTTAACTAAGAACGTTAGATTTAATTCAAACGAGTTTGAAGTCCTTTAATTTTGTACCCTTTTCGATGATAAGGGCAACATCCGAACATTTTTAACGCCTCTTCATGTTTTTTTGTTCCGTATCCTTTATTCGTATCCCAACCATACAAAGGATACTGCTGATGCATCTCTTTCATCAACAGGTCTCTTTGTACTTTTGCTATAATGCTAGCCATTGCAATGGAATAACTTTTTTGATCTCCCTTTATAATGGGATGTTGTGTAATGTCTTTTGATAAAAAAGGAATGCGTCTTGGCCCGTCAATTAACGCATGAGAAGGTTGTGGGACAAATTTCAAAAGTGCACGCTCCATTCCGCAAAGTGTTGCATTCAAAACGTTTAATTGATGAATTTCTTCAGGCCACACCATTTCAACATAAGAAACTCCGTACTCAGGATTGGACACAAATATATCATGGATTAAGGTGCGCATTTTTATTTTAAGATGCTTAGAATCATAAACAATTTTCTGAAGTTCTTCTGGAAAAGAACGAACATTCAACATAACCGCACACACTGCAACAGGGCCTGCCCATGCACCATACCCTGCCTCATCAATACCAGCCACACCTTGGTATCCTAGTTGTGCCTCAAAGTGAAAAGTTGCAGATTTGTTAATAGCACTGCTCCTTAATTTTTTAATTTTTTTCATTTTAAACGAAATATTTTTTTTGTGCAAAATAAAATTTGAATTAGCAGCCTAATGAGTAAATCACTATTTCTTCTCCAAAAACAGTTTTATGCGATATTTAGGGCCTGTCCTCAATGAAGCCAAACGACAATTCAGGACAGGTGAACGGCGCTTAGAAAATTTTAAGACGTTGTATCATAGCGTGTGGCAATGGCGCAGTACTGCCTTGAATTTAAAAAAAATTGTCGATCAAGGACGGGATTTATAAAGAGTATTTATCATAATTTGAAGGCTCAAAACGGTTCTTTTTTGTCCTTGGTTATCAAACCCACATCCCCTGGTTTTTCAGGTAAACTTATCCTTTATCCGACCCCACTATCATCCCTCAACGCATAAGCTCTCATTTAATTCGCGTTTTATTTGAATTTTCAAAAAATATCTAAAAAAGTCAATTTAATTAAAGACGGCCCCAAGTATAAATGAGTTTCGAAAAAAGTCTATTTTTGTGTGTAAATTTCAACTTAATGTACGCTGTATCTTTTTTTCTAAAACTTATATATGTTTATATTGTAATGATCAAAGTTTTTCAGAACAATCAAGTAATATTTTTATTTATTTTTTTTATTTTGAAAAATGATGTTTAAAGAAAATATTGCATTTTAAGTATGATCATGGCATGCTTAGGATAAATAGATTCTAGAAAGGGATACCGTACTTAAATGATAATAATTCCCAAAAAAAATTCTTGGAAAGCTTTAGTATTTGGTTTATTATTGTGTGGGTGTGAGCCAGAGCGTAACGTTCGGGGGCGCGTGATTCCCGAAGAAGATCTTGCTCAGGTAAAAAATGGTCTCGGTGTTCTGGATCAAACTCAAATAGAGCAGTTGATTGGTCCTCCTTCTTCTATTTTGAGCTTTGATCCTCATACTTGGTATTACTTAAATTTTTCTACAGAAACGAAAGCTTTTTTTGCGCCTTTGATTAAAGAAAATAAAGGATTTGCTTTGATATTTTCTAATAATGGGAAACTGGCGAAATATATTCCCAATTCCGGTACAAAATCATTAGAAATTGCCTTAAAAGAAACGACGTTACCTTCTACACACAGAAAAGAATTTTTAAAAGAGTTATTCAGAAACGCAGGGCGTTTTGGAAAAAAAGCTAAAGGAAATCGTCAGAAGTCGTGAAAAATCAATTGATATGCTTTCCTACTCTTTTGCAAGAATTTCATGTATGGGGAGTGCATAGCAAGGGTAGATCTGCGTTAACGTTAATTCGTTATAAACAAGAAATTTCCGCATTTCTAGAATTTTTAACACAGCACTGGCAAGAAACGTTAGCCCAACAATCTTTTCAAAATGTAACTTACCAGGATATTCGTAGTTTTTTTGCATATCGCATAGAAAAAGGTGTAAGAAAAGAAACGAATGCTATTGCTTTTTCTTCTCTTAAAATGTGGTTTGCTTTTTTAAAATATAAGTCTTGGGTTAATGAAGCTCCTTATGACAAATTAAAGAGACCGAAGTGTCGGGTTCCGCTGCCAAAATCTCTTTCTTTACATCAAACTCACAGACTGTTAAATTCCTTTGATATCTCTGTGAATTCAGAAAAAATTAAAGAGCAAGAACACACATTTTCCACAGAGCACCCGCCGCCTTCTGCTTCGAAAATAGTTTCATGGCAAGATCTAAGAGATTATAGTTTGCTTATGTTATTGTATGGCGCAGGACTTCGAATACGAGAAGCCTTGAATTTAGATAAAACGTGTTGGCCTTTACAAGATCCTTGGTTGTTAATTGTTCACGGAAAACGTAATACAACACGCTCAATTTTTATCTTAGAAAGTATTCGTTGTGCAGTTCACGCTTACCTTTGTGCGTGTCCTTATGTTGCACGTAAAGAAGGGCCTCTGTTTTTAGGAGAGCAAGGAAAACGTCTTCAACCATGTATTTTGCAAAAGCGTTTGCGACTTCTCAGAGAGCATTTAGGACTGTTAAAACACACGACGCCTCACGCATTAAGGCACAGTTTTGCTTCTCATCTTTTACATCAAGGAGTAGATCTAAGGGATATTCAAGCATTGCTTGGCCATACTTCTTTGCGTTCAACCCAAAGATACCTTTATACGACATCTCAAGCGCTACATGCTATGCATCAAAAATTTCACCCCAGGTCACTTTTTCGTATATCTAGTAATAACGATTCTGATGATCGTAACGCGTGTTCTTAAGTTATTTGAGCAGGAGAGTACTAAATTATCATGTCTCTTCAAACGCATCATTTAATTGTTTCGGTGCTGCTTCCTATACATCGCCTTGGCTTATTTAGCTATGAAAGTACAGAATCTGTTAAAATTGGAAATTGTGTTAAAGTCCCTTTTGGTTCTCGAAGTTTATGGGGAATTGTTTGGGCATTGCACGCGCCACAGGTTCCCAATTTAAAAAAAATTATAGAAGTTTACCCATATTGGAGCGCATCTTCTATGTTTCTTCTATTTTTACGTCAGTGCTCGGAGTACACATTAATTCCTTTAGGAAGTCTGCTCCGTATGGTGTTTCCGATTTCGGAAATTTTAGAATGGCCATGCCAGACATTTAGGTGTGCTTCCTCTTTTTCTTCCGTAATTCAAACATGTCCTTGGCCTGGAACTTTTGCTCAATGGGTATTTATGTTTGGTTTGAAGCGCGTAAAAAAATGGATACAAGAGGCTAATTTGGTTTCTGTGGAAATTCATCACGACTATAACTATACTTCTCCCATTTTGACAAAACATCAAAAAGAAGCGCTCGAAAAAATTGGATTTCAAACCACGTTTATCGAAGGTATTACCGGATCCGGAAAGACAGAAATATGCTTAGCTTACATCCAACCAATCATTTTAGAAAAAAAGCAGATATTAATTCTAGTTCCAGAAATTAGCTTATGTCAACAGTGGGTTCATCGTGTTCAAAAATATTATTCTGGAAATATAGGAATATGGCATTCTGAGTTGTCGGCTAAAGAGAGAAAATTTCAAGCATGGAGTATTTTGACAGGATCGACATCAATTATTGTTGGTGCACGCTCTGCTATTTTTCTTGGATATAAAAATTTGGGAGCTATTATCGTGGACGAAGAGCACGATGGATCTTATAAACAAGCAGAAGGGCCAGCTTATCATGGCAGAGATATGGCAGTGTTTCGTGGGTATCATGAAAAAATTCCTTGTTTATTATTGTCGGCTACTCCTAGCTTAGAAAGTTTCTGGAATATTGAACAAAAGCGATATACGCATGTTGCGCTTTCTCAAAGATATGGAAACGCTCAACTTCCTGACATTTATATGCTTGATTTAAAAGAGCAAAAATTAGATTCAAACATGATAACTCTTCCTTTACGAGAAGCTTTACAAAAAAATCTTATAAAACAGGAACAAAGTTTACTATTTATTAATAAAAGAGGGTACGCAAGTTTATGGGTATGTTATCATTGTGGGTTTCGCGCTGCCTGTCAAAACTGTAATGTATGGCTAAGTATTCATTATCTTCCAAAATCTGTATTGCTCTGTCATTATTGTGGATTTAAAAAACCTCTTCCAAAGACTTGTCCGGAATGCCACAATTTAGAACAAGTTAAACTATGGGGAGTAGGTGTTGAAAAAATAGGACAAGAAGTTCAATCGTTCCTTCCTAATGCTAAAATTTGTATATTGAGTAGCGATGTATGTTACACCCCAAGGCAACTGAATGAGACGTTATTGGCTATCAAAAATCAGGAATACGATATTTTAATTGGAACTCAACTTGTCGCAAAAGGACACCATTTTCCTAATCTAACTTTGGTGGGGATCATAGACGGAGATTTTGCATTAAGTCATTTAGACTTAAGAAGCGGAGAACGTCTTTATCAAGTTTTATGCCAAGTTATTGGAAGAGCAGGACGAGGAGTTATTCCTGGAAAGGCTTATATTCAAACTTCTCAAACCAAACACCCCTTGTTTTCTTATCTACAAAGCCACAATATTCAAGGATTTTTACAGGAAGAACTTTCTACGAGAAAAAAATATCATTTTCCTCCGTATGTGCGTCTGATTTCTCTTACATTATCTGGAATTGATGAAAATACAGTACATCATTATGCGTTATCGCTGAAGAACCATCTTCCACACGAATCTTGGGTAGAGGTATTAGGTCCAGCTCCTTCACTGATTAATCCGTTACGTCGACGATGGAGATGGAGAATTTTTTTAAAAAGCCCCAAACATTATAAAATTCAAGATTATATTCGAACGGCTCTTCATACGTTTTCCTTGCCATCTAAAATTCGACTACATATTGATGTGGATCCTTATGATTTTTTATAATTTTTTAAAAATTATTTGATTTATAATAGACATTTCTCGAAACTCATTTATACTCACTCCAAATTATAAATTCCAGTGATCAGATTGAATCTGAGTTCAAATCTTTTTCGTCTGTTTTTCTATTTTCCAGATATAATTTTAAATCATTTGAGCATACAGATAACATTTTCATTTGCAGCGCTTTCATTCGCAAGTTCTTGTTTTTTTTGCTTATCCTCTTTTGTTAAAGGATTTTTCTTCATCTTTCTCTTTGGCAGCGCAGATTTACTATACGATTTTTGTATCTCTTGATATCCAGTGTCAGTAATGACCTTTGTATTAGGATTTATCTTTGTTTTTGATTTTTTAAATACTCTAAAATCATGTCCTTTTACCATTTGCAAAAGCAGCGCATATTACGTGTTTCGCCTTCTTATCGATAACAACTTAGTTTTGTAAAGTATGCCTTATCTTTTTTCCCGAATAAAATTTTTTTGTTTGTTAGTGCGATTATTTTACGGCTTCTTATTCCTTATCCTTTTTTGGGCGTTCTATAGGCATTTTTGTGGCATCTATTAATATAACATCGTATTCTCAATTCACTCAATTGCTTTTTACCATGAACGTTCGCTTATTCCATAACTTTGACTCGCATGAAAATATGTGCGATATTCTCTGATATATTTCAACTCCATTAATAGCTGATTTTTCATACTCAGCTTGTTTCCTTTACCTCATTTCATTTTTTTCTTTTTATTCGCCTTTTTTAATATTTTTATTATTTTATCAAACGTACTAAGATTAAGTCCTGTTAATTTTCTGAATTGCTCATCCGATACAATCTTCACTTATTCGTATTTTAATTATAAAACCTTCATATTTTTATTGACCTAGCTTCAATATACACATATATTCTGATTTCGAAAAAGGTTTAATTAGTGCTTTGAATTTACACACAAAAACAAGAGTTTTCAAGCATTAGATCTTTTCATCAAAGCTTTTGCCCCCTAATCCAACGCTTCTTATTAGCCTAAAACTTTTTTATAAGATTAAAATTTGAAAAATAAAAAAATAAATTCGTACCCAACAAATCCAATACACTTTTTTTTTATGAATCTAAAGAAAATTGTGCTACCACAACAGACTAAAAAAAATTTTCTCTCCACGTTTCAAAAAAATTTTATTGTACAAGAAACATTCACTCTCATCAGCGCTAGGATTAATACGCAACGTCCCCAACGATCTACATGTTCCGTCCGTAATCGTTATCGCTTTTCTTTCTAACAAGATCTTTATGCTTCTCACCCTACTCTTTTTAATTAAAAAAAGCTCACTATTTCTTCATCACTATATGCAAAAAACATGAATGTCATTACGATTTCTTGAAAAATACTTCCTTTATGATCTCTTTTTTTTTTAACGCTTCAATAGATTCTTTATAAGAAGTGTGACGAAAAATAAAATTCCCAGATATAACCCCCATTACTCCGCGATTTTGACAAAGTTGTGCAGTTTCTGGAACGATTCCGCCATCTACAAAAATATCAGAAGCTGTGCACTGTCGAATAAAATCAATGTTTTTTAACGCTTTATTATTAAATTTTTGCCCCCCAAACCCTGGATTTACAGCCATTACAAGTAAATAATCTGCTCTTTCCCACCAAGATACGGGCCAAACAGAAAGATCATCTTCAAGATTAATCGCAAGTCCTGCTTTAATACGTTTAGAATGCAATAAGTTTATAATTTTTAACGGATCTTTCACGGTTTTTGGATGAAAAGATAAGCTTTGAACAGATAATTCAAAAAACAAACGAATAATATCTTCACTGGGGCTTGCCATGATATGCACATCAAACCAAATATCAGGAAATAAGGATCTTGATTCAAGAACAAATTTTGGACCTAACGTAATATTTTTTACATAATGCCCATCCATCACATCCCAATGCAATCCATCTACGTAAAGAGCTACGTCTTTAAGGTTTTTTGCTAAAGATAAAAAATCCGCAGATAAAACAGAGGCATAAATCTTTAAATTTTGGCATGACTGAATCCGTTCTTTCATCAAAGATCCCTTTGAGGTAGCATATGATCAAGCATTTGAACACGCTCACTGTGACGCCCATACGTAAAAGAAGTCGTTAAAAAATTTAAAAGACACTCTAATACTAAACTAGGGCTCATACCTCTGCTTCCTGCCACAAACACATTAGCGTTATTATGTTGTCGCGCTAACACTGAATCTAAACTATCTCGACACAATGCTGCACGAATTCCTACATAACGATTAGCCGCTATACTCATACCAATCCCGCTACCACATATAAGAACTCCCCAAAAATTTTCAGTCAACACTTTTTTTACCACACAAGGAACTACAGTTGGGTAAGAAATAACATCACGTTCTATCCCTTGATTTTGTTGAGGACAAAAAACTATATTCCCCATTCCCCTGAGATGTTCCATTAAATATAAAGACAATTCACGCCCTGCATGGTCAAAACCAAAACAAATGTTATATTTTTCAGATTCCACGACGATCGCCCCCCATCTGAGAAGGTTCAGAAGAAACAGAAGATTTTTTTATTTTAGATTTTTTCTTATCGAGCGTGCCTATTATTTCCTTAAATTCAGTAGAATTATCTTTATTTTCTAAAGAATCTCCAGATTTTTTTGTTGATATCACTTTGTTTTTTTTTGTACTACCCTTGTTTTTGGATGAAAGTACCTCTTCTAAAGAACTCTTCGATCGTTTTTTCACAGTCTTAGACTGCTCTGAAACTTCTTTTAATACCGCTACAGATTTTTTTGCGGTCACGGATCTTTTTTTTCTTTCCTTTTTAATCTCTGAGCTAGAATCGCTTTCCAACTTAGGTGACGTTTTCACTGTATTCACACGTTTTGAAAATGTTTCGGAACGCTGTAATTTAGCTTTTCTTTTTTTTTGTTTGAGACGCTCTAATGCAGATTCTAAAGAAACATTCATTAAGTCTTCTCCTTTTTGTTTCAAAGAAAAGAACTCACCCGCATAATGCAAATAAGGACCAAATCGCCCAATATTCAAAACGATTTCTCCACCATCTGGGTGCGTTCCTAAAACTTTCGGTAAATTTAGTAACCACAAAGCTTTAGGTAAATCTAATGTTTCAAAACTGCAAAATGAATCACTAGAAACTCTTTTGTCACCGCACAAGACGTACCCTCCATAAGGCCCCTGTTTTTTTTCAATTCGGTTTCCGCTGATAGGATGCTCACCTAAATCCCCCTGACTATGAGAATCTTCTTGTTGCAGACCTGATAAATACGTGCAATCCGGATAAAAAGAGCATCCTGTAAACGGACCAGCTTTTCCTAAACGCAACTCTAACCGTCCTTCTTTACATTTTGGGCATTGACGATTAGAAACATAAAGATCAAGAATCTGGTCTTCCACACGCTCTAATACATTGGAAACACTAACAGATTTTACATCGTCTAACGCTTGAGAAAATGGCCCCCAAAACTCTTCTAATAACTTCTTCCAAGCTAAATCCCCCATTGAGATACTATCTAACTGGCTTTCTAAATTTGAAGTAAAGTCATAATCCACGTACCGAGGAAAAAAATTTTTCAAAAACGCACACACTAACATACCTAACTCTTCCGGGATCAGACGCTTTTTTTCTTTTCTGACATATCCACGATCTTGCAAAACTTGTAAAATACGAGCATATGTACTAGGGCGCCCAATTCCTAAATCTTCTAATTCTTTTACAAGAGAAGCCTCTGAAAAACGCGCAGGCGGTTGAGTCATATGCTGAATACAGGATAGCTCACTACTCTTTAAAACTTGCCCTTCTCGTAAACAGGAAGGCAAAGCACGATCTCTATTATTTTCTTTCTCTTCTTCCTGAGCCACATCTTGGTAAGCTGCTAAAAATCCAGAAAATTGAAGAATCGACCCGGTAGATCTAAACGCTACAGAGTGATCGTCATTCTCAATCATCACTCGAGTTTGCTGATACGTGGCGTTTTCCATTTGACTTGCCAGTGTTCGTTTCCAAATCAGATCATAAAGTTTCCACTCTTCGATATGATCTTTGCACATAGGAAAGATCATAACAGGATCCCATTTAAGATCCGTGGGACGAATTGCTTCGTGAGCTTCTTGAGAATGTTTTTTAGATTTATAGTGTTTAGATTGTGTAGGAACATACTCATTTCCCCATTTCTGGCGAATATATGCTCTGGCCTGATCAATAAATTCTGGAATAATTGACAAACTATCCGTACGCATGTAAGTAATCAGCCCCAAAATTTCTCCTTGTATTTTAAGACCTTCATACAACTTTTGCGCTAATTGCATCGTTTTTGCCGGAGAATACCCTAAAACACTTGAAGCAACTTGCTGAAGAGATGAGGTGATAAAAGGCGGATAAGGAGAACGTTGAACAGCTTTTTTTTCTATAGAAGAAATATGGTAAGATAAATTTTTTAAAATCTCAACCCAAGCTTGAGCTTGAGCCTCATCAACGATAGAAAATTTTTCTAATTTTTCTTTATTAAACTGAACTAACTGAGCCTCTAAACTATATTCAGGAGCTTGAGATAAAAAATTTCCATGAATTGTCCAATACTCTTGTGATTTAAATTCAATAATATCACGTTCCCGCTCTGCAACAATGCGCAAAGCAGCAGATTGAACACGCCCAGCAGAGCGACTACCAGGAACTTTTCTCCACAGCATAGACGACAACCCTAATCCTGCCATGAGATCTAAAGCAGATCGAGCGATTTGGGCATCTACCAAATCTTGATTAATATTTTTATGATTTTTTAATGCTTTTAGAACGCTTTCTTTTGTCACAGCATTAAATACAACGCGTTGAACAGAAAGCCCTTTGGGGAGAGCATTTTCTTCTTTTAGATACTCCAAAATATGCCATGCTATTGCCTCCCCTTCTCGATCTAAATCGGTTGCTAAAACCAACGTATCGACAGTTTGCACAGCATCCTTTATGGATTTTAAATTTTTTTCTGTTTTTTCTACTAATTGCCAAGTCAATGCAAAAGACTCATCAGGACGCACTGCATTAATTTTCGTAGGAAGAGCCCTAACATGCCCCCCACTTGCTAATACAATATCATTTGGACAGTACTGAGAAATATTTTTCGCCTTTTTAGGAGACTCAACCACAATCAATTTCGACATATTTTCCTACTTCTTGAGGGACAGCAATCACTGCGTTTCCCGGATACCGCTCTATAAATCCTTGCAATTCTAGCTGTACTAACATAGTTTGTAAAGCAATAGAAGAAATTTCCAAATCTTTTCTTAGAGTCTCTACACACGTTGGAACCATACTTATCCGCTCAAGTAGTAGCTTTGAGACATTTTCACTTGATTCTTGATCATTTTCTTTATTAAAAAGTAAAGAAGATCCATTAAAAGACGAACAGTATTCTTCCTCTTCGTCTTCTTTTGCAAAAAACGGACTATGCGTCGAAATTATTTTGGGTAATTCCCTTTTTATATCCGATGCGTTTTCCACTAAATACGCCCCTTCTTTGATAAGCTTGTTCCCTCCGTGAGATCGAGAATCAAGCGGGTGTCCTGGCAATACGAAGACGCATCGATTTTGATCTAAAGCATATTTTGCGCTAAGTAGTGCCCCCGACTTAAAGCTTGCTTCGATAATCAAAACCCCCCAAGAAAGCCCAGAAATAATCCGATTTCTTTTTGGAAATAATTGAGCTTGTGGAGGTAAATGTAATGGATCTTCTGAAACGATAACTCCTTGTTCGGAAATGCGGTGATAAAGTTCTTTATTTTCCGATGGATATATGTGACCTAGCCCTCCTGCAATGACTGCAATAGTCGGCATTCCCGATTCCAGCGCACTTTCATGAGCCCACGTGTCAACTCCTCTTGCAAGCCCAGAAGTAATGGTTTGATTTGCAGATTTTAAAAAAGGAATATTCTGTTTAATCCAGGAACATGCACTCTGAGAAGCATTTCTTGCACCAACTACCGCAAAACAGCTGCTTTTTAAAAGCTCTAAATTTCCGCAAACACTTAAAAAAATAGGGGGGTCTTTTAATTGTCTTAAATATTCCGGATACTCAGACTCAAAATAAGAAACCAAATGATACCCCTTAGAATAATGCAAATCCATTTCTTTTTTTGCCTCATCCATTGAGCAAAGACGCCCTTTATAGATCGGCTGGTCTTTTAATCTGGATAAAGCATGCTCTGGGTCTTTAAATCTCCCCATTAAGTGAAAAAAACCAATAGGGCCAACGTTTTCAGATCGAGCTAAACGTAAATACGACAATTTTTTTTCTGCATCTAAAACAACAGGAAACTCAAAACGTTTAGAAGATTCGTAAACCATAAACGAATACATAAAAAATATTTCACCCATGATAAAACAAAGCATCTCTCATGGCAAGAGATAAAAAAATAGTAATATAAAAATTCTCTAAACATTCGACCTGAGTCTTCAAACTAAACGTGCCCAAGAGAAGACTCGAACTTCCACAAAAGAAACTTTTACTAGGACCTGAACCTAGCGCGTCTACCTATTCCGCCACCTGGGCATAAAAAAATTGTAGAAGATTTTTCAAATTTGCGCAATAGAAAAAAATTTAAAACAGTATTTTAAATAACTGATCAAAAAACATTTTTAACTTTTTTTGATCAGCCACAATTTTATAAAATCAATATACCAAAGTATTATTTTAAAAATAAAAATTCAAAAAAACGCATACATAGCATTTCAAATAGTATAAACATTTTTGTACTCCACCGCACATCAACGTGCGTAAAACTCAATCACAGAACTCACCTGATGATCAAAAGGATAAGGAATTTGTGCAGGATCTGGCGCATAAGAAAGTTTTGCAGAAAAATTATCTCCTTCTATTTTAAAATATTCCGGAACACGACGTACAGAACTTTGCCCTCTTTGTACAACAACATTTGAATGCATCGAAGGATCTAAAGAAATAACATCCCCCACCTTAACCCGATAAGATGAGACATCAACGCGTGCACCATTAACAAAAATATGCCCATGACTCACTAACTGACAAGCAGAAAAAATAGTAGGTGAAAATTTTAAACGATACACACAACTTCCTAAACGCTGCTCCAAAAATTGAAGAAAAACAGACCCAATATCTCCTTTTACAGAAGTTGCTTGCAAATAAGTACGGTAAAATTGCTTCTCTGATATACGTCCATAATGTTTTTTCAATCTTTGCTTTACTTTCATTTGCTGACCATACACGGTGCTTTTTCCAAAAGTTTTTGCACCGTGTTGTCCTGCGGGGTAAGCTCTAGAAGATGCAGATGTACGAATCCCTTCCCAAAAAATTCCATAACGTCTTTCTGCTTTGTGTTTAGAATTAATAATTTTCGTCACAAGTCACCAAATATAAAAAAGACTTTTTTGTATTATATTCCGAATCTGCAAAAAATGTCAATCCCTTTAAAATTACATCCTGTGTTAATAAACTCTCTAGCACAAAATTTTATTTAATCATTTGAAAAATAAATGAATGATCAAATTAAATCATCGTCAATATATTAAAATACTCAAAAAAATATCTCGAGATGTCTATGTAAATAAACAAAGCCGATGCTTAAGTAGCAACTTTGGTGGAATGTGTATAAAAACATCAGCTAATGTTCAAATAAAATTCCCATACCCATAAGATTTAGTAAATTAAGTTATTTTTAGTCCCAACAACATGTGGTTTGGATGATGATTAAAATTTGACGTGTTACGTTCAAATTCTAACATGATAATATCAAAGGGGGGCTGATATTTCAATAATTTCAGCTTTATTTGATGATTATAGTAAAGCACAAAAGTCATCATACGGCGCTTTAGCTCATCGAGATTTTTGTAAAAATAAGCCTTTTTTGTGTAGTGTTTGAGGATTCTGGAATTTGGTAAATCTGTGTTCAATGTTATGCTCCTTGCACATCACATCAAAGGGGTGCGTTTTGTTTTTTGGCTTCAGGTGTTGCGCAAGCAGTTCATAGGTAACTGATGTTACGCAGCAATAGTTGATTTTTGCTTGAAATAATCATATTTTTCGTCCGTAAGTTTTTAAGGACAAAACATGAAACTGGATCTTCTTG
>NZ_AWTR02000073.1 GCF_000469665.2 Holospora obtusa F1
GACTTATCAAATAGTCGCTATAAATATCAAGAAGATCCAGTTTCATGTTTTGTCCTTAAAAACTTACAGACGAAAAATATGATTATTTCAAGCAGAAATCAACTATTGCTGCGTAACATCAGTTAATATCATTGAGGGCTCGTTAACTTTAAAAATAGATTCGCTCTTGCTTAAAATAAAACTTGAAAAAGATAAACTCTAAACAAAACACTGCCCTCTTTCTCAAAAAATTATTTACGCAGAAGGTCTAATATCAAAAATTATTTTTATCTATTTTTACGTGAGAATTTTCAATTTTTTTTGAATAATTGTTTAATTTTAGTATATTTTAGAAAATTATGTTATCTTCAAATATCATGCTTAAACTTAAACAATCTTGTATACAGAAATTTTTATTTTTTTTTCGGGAGCTATATTGGGTGCGTCTGTAGTTTTTGGAATATATTTAAAAGAATATAAACGTCGTCTTTTGTTTCAAAAAGATTTAGACGTTGCAACCCAAGCACTGATCCTTTACAAAGAACAACGTGATGATAATCAAGGTCAAACTTTACGACAATCTCAAACTTTTGAATCTTTGAATCGAACGATGGAGTCCGTGTGTCAGCACGCTCTTTTTGAATTTCAAAAAAACTGCCTTAGTGTATTGAAACCCGCAGTAGAACAGTGGAATCATTCCCAGTCTAAAGAATGTCAACTTCTTATGCAGCAAACTGCGCATCCTTTAGGGCATGCATTAGAACAAGTCTTAAAGCATCTTAAAGGAATAGAACAAGACCGTGTATCTACGTATGAACAATTAAAGTCTCAAATTTTACATATGCGTGAAGGGCAAAAAGAGCTAGGTATTCAAACACAAAATCTTGTTACGGCATTGCGTTCTCCGCATGTATGCGGATCTTGGGGAGAATTACAACTGCGTCGAATTTTAGAGTTGTCTGGAATGTTAGAGCATTGCGATTTTGAAGAGCAGTTTGTTCTTAAACAGGGGGGGAGCGTCTTAAGACCAGATGTTGTTATTCGCTTAACAGAATCTCGTTTTATTATTATTGATGCAAAAACTCCAATTATTCATTATTTAGAAGCGTGTAATGCGCCAGATGCTAAAATTTATCAAAGTAAACTTCAAGAGCACGCAAAATTATTAATGCAACACATTAAGAAACTTTCAGAAAAAAATTATCCTAAACATTTGTCAGGAAGTTTAGACTTTGTGTTACTTTTTCTTCCCGGAGATTCCTTTTTAAGCTCTGCACTTTCTATAAATCCAGAGCTTATTGAGTGGGCAAGTCAACGTAATATTGTGCTTGTGAGTCCCAGCATTTTAATTGCTTTACTCAAAACCATAGCCCATGGATGGCGGCAAGAACGTCTTGCGCAGCAAACTCAAAAAATCATGGAAATTGTGAATCAACTTTTTTATCAATGTAATCGTTTAGAAGTTAAATTTGATCAGGCACTTCGCCAATTCAATCAAAGTAGCGAATCACTAACTTCGGCTTCTCATATTTTAAAGCATAACGTAATGAAAAAAATTAAAGATTTAGAATTTTGTGCTCAAGTTGATAACGCAAAATCAAAATCTGAAGAATCTGGAATAGACCCTAGTACAGTTATACAAGAAGATGATTAAGTTTAGATTAAACTTTTTAGGTTTTGTGCATCTAAGCCATAGTATAATTGAAGAAAACGCAAGGAATCCTAAAAAAGATGAATATTTTTTATCAAATCTAGAAAATGCTCGCCTAAAATGATTAATTTTTTTGAAACAATATTCAACTAAGTGACGCTTTTTATACACATGTTTATCATATAGCAAAAGCGGTATAAAAAGATAAAGGAAGAAGCGTTGCAAAGAGCCCATCAATAGAGCAAGCAGCGCATATAGTAAAAACAGTTGAATTGCAATGCGATATATGGTATATTTTTTCCAAAAAAGTAGATAATGTCAACGAGTCCATATAAAATGACACTCAATAGATGGCATTTGCGTTATAAAAGCGAAAGATATCGTAGCCCAAAGATACGTTTGGGTGCAAAGCCCACTATAGAAAAAAGGTCTTTTATTCAATTATGTAACTTATCGTCCAGACGCTAGATCAGAGAATATTGTTCGTGAATACGACATAAGTGCCAGTGATGCACGTTATTGATGTTCCTGACCTTGTGTAAGGTAAAAAATGATCAAATTTTTATGGACATCACACGGTGCATAAATTTTGGTTCTACCCAGAGAAGCGTCCAATGCCTTGATTATGCTCTTTTTTTTGGCTCCAACGAGTAAAACGGGTGTGGGGCTTTAAAATCTCCAAACCTTTCCGGAAAGATCACGCCAAGGAATACCTTCATGGGTACTGTATAAAACAGCCTCAACAAACAGACTATTTAGTCCCAACAACATGTGGTTTGGATTGTGATTAAAATCAGACGTGTTACGTTCAAATTTTAACATGATAATATCAAAGGGGGTCTAATACTTAAACGATTTCAGCTTTATTTGATGATTATAATAAAGCACAAAAATCATTATATGGCGCTTCAGTTCATCGAGCTTTTTGTAAAAATAAGCCTTTGTTGTGCGTTGTTTGAGGATTCTGTTGCTGACTTCGACCTGAGCGTTGGTCCAAGGATGCTTGAATTTGGTAAATCTGTGCTCAATGGTATGCTCCTTTCACATCACATCAAAGGGGTGCGTTTTTTGGGCCTCAGGTGTTGCGTAAGCGGTTTATAGGTAAATTGCGCCCCATTGTCTGTGAGAATTTTCGTTATTTTAAAAGGACAATGGGAGATCATATTTTTCAAAAATGCACTTGATTCGTTAACCGACATCTTTGAATGCATCTCGACATAAACGTACTTTGTGGCACGATCAATGGCCATAAAAAGGTCGCATTTCCCTTGATTTGTAAGAACTTCTGTACTGTCAATACGAACAAATCCAAGGAGATAAATTTCTTTTTTCAGGAGCCGACTCTTTTTTTTGGGGTAAATATTTAGTCTTTTGAGGCATCGATACAGATTAGAGCGCATAAGATTGGGAATCTTCTCTTTCAAAGCACTATAAACATCATCAAGCGGAAGCTTAGAAACGCGTCTGAATTCACACAAAATCTCTTACTTCTGTTGCAGATAAAACGCTTTGTCTGTTCAGGGCCAGAGCATTTATCTTGAACACAACCGGCTTTCTTCCTCTTCAAAACAGTTTTAATAGTGAAGGCCCAAACGCTTTGCTATTTTTAGCGGCGCTCTGTACAAAGTTTTGTATTTTTTTCGGACTCGAAGCGTCGTCTTGGCATTGTTATGCAGTATACTTCCCATACATTAGCCTCCTTTAGTTCTTTATAGGTTATACCATAAAAATGTGAAACTAAACACTTAACCAATTTACCCCAAACATTTGAAATTTGTAGATCCCCCTCTAAAACATGGATTCATTTTATAGCCATCGAGCGAATTTTATTAATAACTCCTTCAAAAGAATCTTTATTATCCAGAACGAATTGACACTATCGACGCTGCTGAAAAAAGAAATTAGAAAACTGTGTCGATTTTTAAATATCTAAGCGTCGATTAATATACTCCTCACTATCTCCTCTTTTTAACATTCTTTTTATCCGATCTTCTTCTGGAAGATCTAAGCAAATTTTTACATAAGACAACTTAGGATCAAAAAACGAAGTATTGAAAAAGCACCAAGGAGTAATAAAGGTAAAAATATTTTTCTTTTTTGCATACTCGAAAGATGAATAAGGCACAGCATAACGATCAGAGTAAGACTCTCTACATAATGCCAACTTATTTTCACGAAATAGCTTATTATATTCTTCAGAACTTAAAAAACGATACTCTGTATCTAAATCAGAAGTTCGTTTAGGTCGCGTAGTCACTTTTATAAGCGTTCCAATATCTCCAAATTTTGCAACATTTTCTGAAATACTTGTTTTTCCAGATCCCGATAATCCCACTAAACAAAAAATAATAATATTTTTCACACATTAATCCTGAGATACTAATTCTTGTCGTAAACGAGTTAACGCTTTTTCAAACCCTGCCGCATGAATACGCTCTGCTTTAGCTAAGACATCAAACCAATTAGCTATTTCTTCAAATCCTTCTTCTCTTGCAGTTTTTGCCATTCCAGGATACATATCTTGATACTCATAGCGCTCACCAAAAGATGCAGAAATTAAATTTTCTTCAGTAGAACGGATAGGTAAATCAGTTACAGGATCACCAACCTCAGACAAAAAATCCAAGTGGCGAAACGCGTGAGCAGTTTCTCCACGAGCCGTAGAACGAAATAAATCAGCCACATCCGAAAAACCTTCTCTATCTGCTTTTAGAGCAAAATACTCGTAACGTCGATTGGCTTGAGATTCCCCAGAAAAAGCAGCCTTCAAATTTTCGTGAGTCTTAGAATTTTTTAAATTTTTTTCAGAAATCAATTTTGTCTCCTAGAATTTTCATCCTTAGGCGTATTCAAACAAAATACTAATTCCGTGTCAAGAGACAATTTATCTTTATTTTTAAAAAACCATAGCTAATCTATTCTAAAACGCTATGCTAAAATAAAAGGAAATAATTGATTTAAGGAGTAGTTAGTAGATTTTCCAATGTGCTTGGCTTGTCTCATTTGTTCTTGAGTGGCTAAGTCAGGAAAATAAAAAGGCACGTAGAACACGACATATTCAGAGTTTTTGTATAATAATTTCAATAGCTTTGCTTTTATGAAAAGGAGAATTATCTATCACGATAACAGATTTTTTCGAGATGTGGGATAGCAAAAACTTCTCAACCAAGCTGTAAAATTTTGTATTAACGCAGGATTCTATCAATCCAACAGCATCAACGTATCATCAATTAAACTCTCCAATTATATTATTCGTTCCTCCTTTTTCGCCCCAGTAGTGCTTGCTATATTATCCTTTCAATAGAATATCCATGTACTTTTGGTATATCGAGAATAACGCCAATCTCATTTGTGAAAATCTGTGATTGACCTTCTTTTTTAGCTTTACAGTCTTTCTGAAAAAATGTAGAATCTTTTTTGACTTGCTTTAGGATGTTTTAAAGATTTTGTATACGTTACGGACAATAGCAGTATTGCACTAACAATTCCAGATTTTTTTGCTGATAATATTTTGATCGTTCATATCAATACAAATTCAAATATTTTATCTTGCTATTAAATTCTCTTGATTGATTTAATTTTATGGAGATTTTTAATTGACACCTTATTTATAGCAAAAATTATACGATTCTAAAGTGCGTTAGCCACGACATAATTTAAGTATTATAAATTATAAAAATACAATCTCTTATCCAAAAAAGGTCCATAAACAGTAAATGCAGGCACATAAGCTTGGAAAATAAAAACATAAAAAATTTTTAAAGGATCTCTGTTACTCCTGATCCCAAACCTTAAAAATTAAACTAGCATTAGTTCCCCCAAAACCAAAAGAATTACTCAAAGCATAAGAAAAATTTTCAACTTTTCGAGAAATACAAGGCACTAAGTCGATCCCCAAATCTCTGTCAGTAGACTCAAAAGACTCTAAATTCAACGTAGCAGGAATAATTTTATGACGTAAAGCCATAATGGAAAAAAATGCTTCCAATGCGCCCGATGCCCCCAAAAGATGCCCCGTCGAAGATTTCGTTGAAGACATTAAAGGTAATCTTTCTTTAGGAACCTCACAAAAAAGACGTTCAACAGCTTCTAACTCTACTTTATCTCCTAAAGGTGTAGAAGTTCCGTGAGCATTGATATACCCAACATCTTCTGGAAAAATTTTTGCCACACGTAAAGCTTCTTTCATGCTTCTATAAGCACCTTCTCCAGATGCAGCAGTGACATGATACGCATCACTTGTTGCCCCATACCCAACTATTTCTGCGTAAATTTTTGCACCACGACTTAACGCATGATCCAAATTTTCTAATATTAACGTTACTGCCCCTTCCCCCATAACAAAACCGTCTCGATCTTTATCCCAAGGACGAGAAGCTTTTTCAGGTTCATGATTTCGAACTGATAAAGCTCTCATTGAAGAAAACCCAGCAATACCAATTTTGCACACTGTAGCCTCGCTTCCGCCAGAAATCACAACTTTAGTGCGCCCACTAGCAATAGCGTAAAACGCCTCACCAATCGCATGAGCCCCGGCAGCACACGCAGTTGCAAAACCTAAACTTGGACCCTTTGCTCCTGTTAACATTCCAATTCGTCCAGAAGTTAAATTTATTAAAGCTCCAGGAACAAAAAAGGGGCTAACTTCCCGATATCTAACTGCCAGCCCGTTAACGTATTTTTCAATAAACGGTAATCCTCCGATACCTGATCCAAAAAATACAGCAGTATCCTCAGGCTCTAAATGCGGATCAAATCCTGAATCTTTCAAAGCTTCTAGAGCAGAAACAACCGCAAGAGCAATAAAACGATCCATTTTTCTCAATTCTCCTGGAACAACCCAGCGAGAAAAGTCTAATTGTCCTTCTTGATTACCTTCAGGAATAGTTCCCGCAATCTTGCAAGGAATATCAGAATCTCCTAAATCGATCGAGCGAATGCCACTTTTTCCTTTTATGAGTTGATCCCAAACCCAAGACACCCCAACACCAAGAGGACTTATAACTCCGATTCCCGTAACAACAACACGATGGATCATTTTTCACTTCCGAAACACACACTCTTGAATTTTATACTTTTTCCTCACAAGAAGATAACCGCATTATCAACTCAACGATTTCTCCCACAGTACCAAGCTTACTGATATCTTCGTCAGAAATTTTACAACCAAACTTTCTCTCTAAGTCCATTACGAGTTCAATTTGGTCTAAACTATCCGCACCAAACGTCCCCGTAATGCTGGACTCCATAGTAATCTCTTTTCCGTGAGCCACAGACTGTGATAAAATTTCAGATATCTCTCGAAAAACTTCGTCAACACTCTTTTTTTTTGTTTCTAACGAAACGCTTGAATTGGAATGATCAATACCCATAAAACCTCTAGCTTCAGAATCTAAAAACTGTTATATGATTTATTATCATAATCTGAATTATTTATCTAGCCCCCCCATGGATACCTCATAAAAAAATACACAATTTTTAACATAACATAAGAAACTCAATACAATCACAAGAAGTAAAGAAATAAAAAAATTATTTTTTCAAAGTATAGATGATTATAGGATAGCTACTTCAGTATAATACATAATATAAAATTTTACTAGAAATAATCGTGAACTAAAAAAATTATTGTTTTGATCTATATAGAAAATTAAGTTAAATTTACGAATAGATGCAGCAGATGTAAAAAAATTCCAGCATCTTATCATCAAAATTTACGAAAAAAGTAAGGGAGTAGCTAAATAAAGAGAATTGTTGCTATAATGCATCGATAGAACTCTCAAAAATATTGTAATAAATGCATGCATAAAAACAAAAATAAAAAAGAAGTCGCTTGTCCCGAAAGGTGATCAGGTCAGAAAAATACCTGAACGAACTATAGAAATTTAGCATAAAAATGTGATTTGAAAGAATGCGGCAATAGCCTCTTAAAGTTTATTAACTGATGTTACGCAGCAATAGTTGATTTCTGCTTGAAATAATCATATTTTTCGTCTGTAAGTTTTTAAGGACAAAAAATGAAACTGGATCTTCTTGATATTTATAGCGACTATTTGATAAG
>NZ_AWTR02000072.1 GCF_000469665.2 Holospora obtusa F1
TGGCTAATTTCGCCTTGAAACATATTGGCTAAACCAGTCGATGTTGCATAGTGATTTTGACTTATCAAATAGTCGCTATAAATATCAAAAAGATCCAGTTTCATTTTTTGTCCTTAAAAACTTACAGACGAAAAATATGATTATTTCAAGCAGAAATCAACTATTGCTGCGTAACATCAGTTGCTAAGGAATGTTGAGGAAGGTGAAATAATTGGCACAGAAAAATTAGGGGATCGCTCTTGGTGACTCTGAACTATGAATTTAAAAATTTTTCAAATAAAATAAGAGAAAGTAGTGTCGATTTTTTACTTACTCTCTTGAGCGCTTTGCGCCCTTCATTTTACGCGATATAGTAAATTAATTTGAGATTTAAGAATAAAAATATAATTTGATACTCAGAGATCGGGAAGAAAGTTTTTTGGTTAAAGGGCTTAGATTTTTTTTCCAGAGGGAACTTACTTTTGCGAAAACGTTAACTTAACTTAATTTACTATATAGGCAAGGGTACTAAAATATTCTGACTTGTGATACATATTTGCGTGAAGACTTTAATATAATTTTAATCAATACAAACTATTGTTTTCTGCTTAGTTAAAACATTAAACGCAGTGAGCGCATGATTTTCTGCAAACGATGAGCAGTCAAACACCATTTTTTATGAATAAAAAACTGTAAACGCAAAATCAATATATCTTTTCAGACGATTATCTTTGCCTTTTTCGTACATTTTCTAAAAGAATTATCAAAAAGATTATACATAATTTTATTTTTTATATCTTTATACAGAGGGAAATTTCTTACGCGCTAATCTTTGATTTTTTTACATTCTTGATGTTGGGTGAGGGGTTATGTTAGAATAAAGAACTTTTTTGTTTAGGAAATTTTTATGTCAGTCTATGTACGATATCCCAGCGTGTACGAATCTTCTGTTGCTTTTTTGTTGGGAAAAAGTATTTGGATGGGGGCGCTTCAAGGGGGGCAATTTTCTCGTATTACAGGAAATTATGAAGATATTAAGTCTTTGGCATTGCATTCTAAAGGAATTGCTTGGAGTAGTGGTGGTCAAGTTTTTTTGCAATGGAATGGACATTCTCGTCCAGAACAACTTACCTATAGTGCGGCACCGATTACGGTTTTAGGGTGGAATCAGGGGTGCATTGTTATTAAAACTGGCGCGAAGCATCCTTTTAAAATCTCAGAAATTTTTCTGTTGTGCCCTTATTCAAAGCAATGGACACGTGTTGCCTGTGGAGAAGCTAATGCTATTGCTTGGGACCATAAAGATCGTTGCGTGATTCAAAGAGCAGGATACAGATACGGAGCTTGGCAACGCTATCAAGGAGGAACTGTGGGAAATCTCTGGGTAGATCGTGCTAAGGATCAAAATTTTGTTCCCTTACTTAACCATAGTCAATACAATTATGTCAGCCCTGTGTGTGTAGGAGATCGAATTTTCTTTTTATCGGATGTCAGTGGCTGGGGAAACGTTCATTCAGTGTTGTGGGATGGTTCAGATATAAGGCAGCATACTCACAATTCAGAGTTTTATCCCATGCATTTAACGGGGGATCAGGATCATTTAGTTTATACGGTAGGGGGGGAAATACAGGTTTTATCTGCAAAAGATGCAAGCATTCAGTCTTTTCATGTTCCCGTTGTTCCTGGATCGTTAAAAAATGAAATTACTTATTCTGCCGGGAGCTATTATAGATCCTCTGCTTTGTCTACAAAAGGAAAGCATATTGCTCTTGTTAGCAGAGGGCAGCTTTTTCAGATGACGTGCTACAAGGGGCCAGTTTGGAAGTTGCCCTATGGACATGATTCATTTGGGCATTATAGGTGCTTGCAATGGCTTTCTGAAAAAGAGCTCATATCCATATGTGATGAAGGGAAGCAAGATGTCATTCATCTATTTCAAGACATTGGATCGATGGAAGTTGTGTATGCATGGAAAGATTTTGCTGGGATTCACAGAGATTGGGGGCGTATTGTTTCCATGAAAGCGCATCCAGGAACTCGTCGATTAGTCTTGAGTAATCATCGTCATGAGCTTTTTTGGCTAGATTTGGAGCAAAAAACTGGGCATTGGATTGAAGAAATGTCTTGCGAAAAGATTACACAAAAGCGAGGAGAAATTATGGGGTTTTCTTGGTCTCCTTGTGGGCAAGTAATTGCCTATGGATTTCCGTGCAAAGCGCATAATTCTTCTATCGTAATTTATGATGCCGTAAAGAAACAAAAAAATATCATTGTGAGGGATATGTTTGAAAACGTCTTTCCCGTTTTTGATCCAAAAGGACGTTACTTATTCTTTTTTTCTGCAAGACATCTTGAGTCTGCGTTTGATCCTGTACATTTTTCAAGTGCATTTGAAGCACCATTATTGCCATGTGTTGTGACGCTTTCAAAAGATGCTCCTGGTTTGTTGTATGCGGCTATTGAAGAAGAAAATTCAAAAAAAGAAACTCCAGAAGAAGCTGTGCAGTGCGCAAATTTAAAAGAAGAAAAAGCGGAGCACGAAAAAATAGAATCATCATCTTGTAAAGAATCTTTGGGCGTTCAAAAAAGTTCTGCTGACTTAAAGTGTGAACTTTGTATTGATTTTGAAAACATTCAATTTCGTATACAGCCGTTACCCGTTCCTTCAAGATCTTATACGCACATGGTGTGTTTAGAGAATGAGCTGCTTTACAGTGCTTGCGTTGATCAGTGCCCATCTCAAATCGATCAATTTCCGTCGGAACAAAAGCTTTGGAAGTACAGTTTTTCTGATTTAACAGAAACGTTAATATTAGATTCTGTTCAAGAGTGGAGCGTTTCTTATGATCAAAAATGGATGCTTTATTTAGCTCAGGGACAGCTACGTACTGTTTTGGCGGGAATAAAGCCGGAAGATACAGAAGATACGTCTTTTCGTAAAGGGGGGTGGCTTGATTGGAAGCGTGTTCCGCTTCGCGTGTCTTATCAAAAAGAGTGGTGTCAAATGTTTGACGAAGCCTGGCGTTTACAAAAAGATTTATTCTGGAGAAGTGATTTAGGAGGAGTAGATTGGGATGCTGTATATCGTAGATATCGCCCCCTTGTTGATCGTATCACAGAGATTGAAGATTTGTGGGCAATTATTGAAGAAATGCATGGGGAGCTTGGAACCTCTCATGCGTATATTTTAAGTTCTCACGAATCTGGAAATACTACGGCAGCTTCCACCTTAGGGGCGTCATTTTCTTATGTTGAAGACCTTGACGCGTACCGAATTGATGATTTTTTTGTACAGCTTTCAGGACAAGTTGGTCCGTTGCAACGTCCTGGTCTTTCTATAAAACCTGGAGATCTTTTGTGGTCTATTGGGGGGAAAAGATTGTCTAAATTTTGTCCACCAGAGCAGGTTTTGTGGGATCGTGCGGGGCATGGAACTCCCATTGAAATTGGTATTGCGGCACACGAAAGAGAGTCGGTTGTAGTGTTTCCAGAAAAAGGTTTTCAGGAAGAAAAGTGGCGCTATGAGGCGTGGATTGCGAAAAATACCGCTTACGTGCATAAAAAAAGTGAAGGAAAGCTTGGGTACATTCATATTCCTAATATGGGGTGTGAGGGGATGGATATTTTTATGAGATCCTATCTTCAAGAGTTTGATCGTTCAGGATTAATCATTGATGCGCGTTTTAACGGGGGCGGAAACGTTTCTGAGATCATCTTTCGTTATCTGACACAAAAGCGTCTTGGATACGATCAGAGTAGGTGGTCAGGTATAACTCCTTATCCAAGTTTGTCTCCAAGAGGTCCTATGGTGTTACTGATTAATGCATACACAGGATCAGACGGAGACATGTTTGCTTACGCATTTAAATCTTGGCAATTAGGAAAAGTGATCGGAAAACGAAGTTGGGGGGGGGTGGTTGGAATATGTCCTAGGTATCCTTTACTTAATGGAGCATATACAACGCAACCAGAATATGCCATTTGGTTTCCAGAAGCTGGGTGGGGAGTTGAGAATTGTGGAGTTCACCCAGATATTGAAGTAGAGATTACTCCTCAAGATCAGGTATTGGGAATTGACCCACAATTGGATTGCGCGATTCAAGAAGCATTGGTATGGGTAGAGCAAGATCAAGAACGACAAATTAAATTAATGCCGAAGATTGAATGCGATGAAACACAATTTTAGATTTTACGTATACTTTTTATTAAGCTTTTGTTTAGAGATAAAAGCTGTAGAAGAAAAATCTTTGAAATTTTTAAAACGCGTTGAGGTTGTTGCTCCTGCTGGATCTTTGAAATTTAAGGATTTTTCTTTATTAAAAAGTGTTTTTTCGTCTTTAAAATTATTATCTTGGGCTCCTGAAGTGTATTGGCACAGCGCTAGCGATGAAGATAGAGGGGCCCAATTGCTTAACGCTCTAACTCAAAAAAAATCTCTTTGGGTATGGTGTCTTAGGGGAGGGTATGGGTGTGCGCGAATCATTCCCATGCTTGAAGCAGCTGTGCGACAAAAAAAATTATTTTCTCCCAAAGTAATTATTGGTTATAGTGATATTACGTGTTTACATTTGTGGGCAGATTCTCAAGGATGGAAAAGTTTACACGCTTCAATGCCTGGAGATTGGGTGAAGCCTTGTGTAAAAAAAAATAATTTTGTTTTGTTGAACGATATTTTAGAACAGCCTTGTGGTGTGTTAGAATACAAAAATTTGGAACCTTTTAATCAATCCGCAAAGGAAGCTGTGCTGCTTAAAGGAAAAATTATTGGAGGGAATTTAACATTATTAGTGCACAGCATAGGAACATCTTGGCAGCTTCAGAGCCAAGGAAAAATTATTATTATAGAGGATTTGAACATTCAGGGATATCAAATTGATCGCGCTTTGTATCATTTAACGCAGGCGGGTGTGTTATGCGGAGCGGTGGCTATTATCTTTGGGACATTTTCAGGAAATAGTTTTGATTGGAAAAAGGCATTAAAACGGTTTGCAAAAAACACTAAAATTCCTGTGTTTTATTGGCCTTATTTTGGGCACGACTCTTGTAATTATCCGATTCCTTTTGGGTTTGAAAGTAGAGTAGAGTGTGTTACGAAAAAGTGGATTTGGAGCATTCCTTACCATTTTTCTAAATCATAAATAAACGTTATACCATCTTGAGGTCATCGGGAAAATTAAAATTTTATCTTAGATAGTCGAAGTTTAAAGGGGGTAAAGGCTTTGTGTAAAAAGTCTAACTTTTCTCCGCTTGCGTTTTGTGTATATTTCTGCAATGCTTAAAAAAAAGGATAGAAAAGCGTGTATGAACACAGAATGTATTTGGCTGGGGATCGTTGGATTTTCTGGTATTATTGCGTTGTTGTATAGTGCAATCGTTACGAGAAAGATTCTTTCATTATCTGGGGGAACTTTTGAGATGCAAAGGATTGCGCAAGCCATTCAGGAGGGCGCACAAGCGTATTTGAAGCGTCAATTTTTAACGATATCTGTTGTTGGCGTTATTTTGACTGGGTTTTTATATCAAAGTTTAGGATACCATGTAGGGATTGGATTTGCATTGGGTGCAGTTCTTTCAGGGATTAGCGGATATGCAGGGATGAGCGTTTCTGTTCGCGCCAATGCTAGGACTACACACGCAGCACGATCTGGGCTAGCTCAAGGTTTAGCGGTTGCGTTTCAAGCTGGTGCGATCACAGGTTTTTTGGTTGTAGGACTCGCTCTTTTGGGGGTTACAGGAATTTTCGTGCTTCTTACGATGCTGGAAACCACAGAGCGCTTTCTTTTAGAAACACTTGTTTCCTTTGGGTTTGGTGCTTCATTAATTTCTATATTTTCTAGACTTGCAGGTGGAATTTTTACAAAAGGAGCTGATGTAGGAGCAGATCTTGTAGGAAAAATTGAACAAGGAATTCCTGAAGATGATCCAAGAAATCCTGCTGTTATCGCAGACAATGTAGGTGATAATGTGGGGGATTGTGCTGGAATGAGTGCGGATCTTTTTGAGACCTACGTGGTGACTTTAGTAGCCGCTTTACAAATTGCTTTTTTAACAATAAAAGATAGCAGAGAATTGATGGTCTATCCGTTGGTCGTTAGCGGAATTTGTGTACTTTCCTGTGTTTTAAGCACATACGCTGTGCGTTTAGGAAAAAAAGAAAATATTATGAATGCGTTATACAAAGGATTAGGAACAGCGGTCGTATTGTCCCTTGTTGGCTTAACGGGTGTAACTTGGATGTTTTTTGGTTTTGATCGCGTCATCTATGATACGGTTACAGGAGGGTATCTTGTATTAAGTGGGGCAGTGGGGATGTTGGTTACTGGTCTCTTAGTGTGGATTACGGAGTTTTATACTTCAACCGCTCATCGTCCTGTTAGAGAAATTGCGAATGCGTCTGTTACCGGAGCGGCTACAAACATTATTTGTGGTCTTGCGGTTTCTATGGAAGCTTGTTTTTTACCTGCGCTTGTGGTGTGTGCTGGAATATTATGTGCGTATACTTTTGCTGGCTTGTTTGGTATTGCCTTGGCAGGTTCTAGTATGTTGGCGCTTTCTGGAATCATTATTGCTATTGATGCGTATGGTCCCGTAACAGATAACGCTGGAGGAATTGCAGAAATGGCAGGGCTTCCGCCGTCAGTAAGAAACATTACAGACACATTAGATGCAGTGGGAAATACAACAAAAGCGATTACGAAGGGGTACGCCATTGGTTCTGCTGCGCTTGCTTCGTTAATTTTGTTTTCTGCCTATACTCAAGAATTAAAGCATTTTTTTCCTGATCTCGATATTAATTTTAGTTTAAGTGATCCTTTTTTGATTACGGGATTATTTTTGGGAGGTGCAATTCCCTATTTGTTTTCTTCTATGAGTATGAAAGCTGTGGGGCGAGCGGGAGCTGCTATAGTAGTTGAAGTCAGAAGACAATTTGCAGAAATAAAAGGAATTATGGACGGGTCTGAGCCTCCAGAATACGGGAAAGCTGTGGACATTTTAACAAAATTTTCTTTAAAAGCGATGATCGTTCCTTCGTTGCTTCCGGTTGTATTTCCTTTGGGAGTTTACGGAGTTATTTCTTCCGGGTTTGGTCAAGCGCAAGCGTTTAGTGCTTTGGGGGGAGTGTTAATGGGGACTATGATTACCGGATTATTTTTGGCTCTTTCTATGACTTCTGGAGGGGGAGCTTGGGATAATGCAAAAAAATATATAGAAGCTGGAAATTTTGGTGGAAAAGGATCTTCAGCCTATCAAGCTTCTGTGGTAGGAGACACGGTAGGAGATCCTTATAAAGACACAACTGGTCCTGCAATGAATCCTTTTATTAAAATTGTTAATTTGGTAGCTTTAATGTTATTGGCGTTTTTGTAAAATTTTTAGGATTTTCTTTTGTTTTAAAACGTATTTAATGAATAGAAATAATATTTGTATAATAGAAAGATGCTCTAAATTTTTAAGAGCATCTTTTTCTTTTGTATCTTATGATCTTGTCAAGATTAGGTTTTATTTTTCTATGTTTAGCTATTATATATCATCTTATGTATCATGTTATGTAAGTTACTAAACGTTAAATAGAGTAATTTTTTTTAAGAAATTTAAGCTTTGGTTATTTATGTATTTGCGATACATTGATGAAAAAGATTTTTATCATTTTGGCTCTTTACCCTCATTGATTTTTGGGGTATGATAGAACAAAAGTTTGTTTTTTGGAAAAAAGTTTATTTATGGCAATGAAATTAAGATTAGCACGTCATGGAAGAAAAGGAATTCCTTTTTTTTGGTTGATGGCGGCAGATGCCAGGTGTCGTCGAGAAACAGGAAAAGAGAAATTAGGAACGTATGATCCGTGTCTTTCTCAAGGAAAAGCTCCAAAAGTTGTTTTGAATAAGGAAAGAATTCAGTATTGGCTTTCCTGTGGTGCGCAACCTACTGATAGAGTTCGTAGAATTCTTTCGGAAGAGGGGATTTTGCCTAAATACGAATTTCGTGAAACTCCTAAAAAATCTACTCCTGGAAAAAAAGCTTTGGAGCGAAAAGGATAAAAGTAATTTTTTTATTTTTAGACAAAGTTTTAGTTTTGTGGTATATAAAATTCAAAATAAAGTGTAATGCAAGAGGAAAAAATGCAAACATTTAGTTTAAAAGCGAAAGATATAGAGAAAAAATGGTACTTAATAGATGCGAAGGGACTTATTTTAGGACGTTTAGCAGCTATTGTTGCGCAGATTTTAAATGGAAAACACAAGTCAATCTATAGTCCGCATCTTGATGCAGGGGATAGAGTAGTTATTATAAATGCTGATCAGGTGCATTTAACTGGAAATAAGTTTGAACAAAAGCAGTATTACTGGCACACAAATCATCCAGGAGGTATAAAGTCTCGCTCTGCAGAAGATATTTTGCAGGGGTGTTTTCCTGAACGAGTCATTAAGAAAGCTGTAGAGCGAATGATGAAAAAAGCATGCCCATTACGTAGACAACGTATCCGTGGGCTGTTTGTTTATAAAGGGGGAGAAAATCCACATGTAGCTCAGTGTCCTAAAGTGTTAGATGTTGGATCTTGGGATAGGAAAAATTTGCGAAAAGATAAGGGGAGGTGAGAGTTATGGAACATTTGAAAGAAGATTCAGCTTGTCGTCAGTCAATCAAAGCAGATCGTAAGGGAAGGTTTTATTCAACAGGTCGTCGAAAATCTGCAGTTGCTCGTGTTTGGATTAAACCAGGTACGGGGAAATTTGTTGTTAATGGAAAAAATTTAAAAGATTACTTTTTTGTTCCTATGCTCAAAGTTCTTGCAGAACTTTCTCTTAAGATTACTGAAAAGTTAAGCTGTTACGATACTGTTTGCGTAGTAAAAGGTGGGGGGTTATCAGGTCAAGCTGGCGCACTCTGTCATGGGATCAGTTGCGCGTTAGCAGGGAGTGATCTAAGTTTGAGACCTTTGTTAAAAAAAGAAGGATTTTTAACTCGAGATGCTCGGCGTGTTGAGCGGAAAAAACCAGGAAAGCCGAAAGCACGAAAAAGTTTTCAATTTTCTAAGCGTTAAGTATGTATATGATGACTTATTTGTTTTTATCATAGGAGAAAAGTAAAGATGCCTACTTTAAATCAGCTTGTACGGGGTATTAGGCACCCTAGAAAAACTAGAAAAAATTCTTTTGCTTTGGAAAAATGTCCTCAAAAGCGAGGAGTGTGCATTAGGGTTTATACGCAAACGCCTCGTAAACCTAACTCTGCATTACGTAAAGTTGCTCGTGTTCGATTAAGTAATGGACAAGAAGTGACAGGATATATCGGAGGAGAAGGGCATAATCTTCAAGAACATTCGGTTGTTTTGTTGCGTGGTGGGCCTGTGAAGGATTTACCTGGATGTCGTTACCATATTGTGAGAGGAGCTTTAGATACTAAAGGCGTTAAAGACAGAAAGCGCGGACGCTCTAAATATGGTACAGAGAAACCAAAATAATATTAATTAGGAGAAGATAACTATGGCTCGTCGTCGTCGTTCAGAAAAAAGAGAAGTAATGCCAGATTTACGTTACGAAGATTGCGTAATTGCAAAGTTTATAAATTGTTTGATGTGGGAAGGAAAAAAGAGTCTTGCACAAAATATCGTGTATGACGCTTTGGATCGTGCCTCTTCTAAACTTCAGAAAGATCCTAAAGAGTTATTTCATGCAGCGGTAGGAAATGTTAGACCTAACGTAGAAGTTCGTGCTCGTCGAGTAGGAGGAGCAACATATACAGTTCCTGTAGCGGTTTCTGTAGATCGTGGACAGATTTTGGCGCTCAGATGGTTGATTCATTATGCTCGGTTACGTCCAGAAAAAACCATGAGAGAACGTTTGGGAGAAGAATTGAGAAGTGCAGCAGAAGGAACGGGGGGGGCAGTTAAAAAACGTACGGATACACACAAAATGGCTGAAGCGAATCGTGCCTTTTCTCATTATCGGTTTTGATTTGTAGATGAAAAAATTTTTTTAAAGATATCCGCGTGAGTAATTTTAAGAAGATAGCGAATATTTCTTGTAGATTTTTTTAAAAGCTGTATTCGCTACTTTAGAAATTAAAATTTTTAAGGAGGATGTTTTTTTGTGGGTTTTTCGAATACATTAGAAGAGCGTGCTGCAGCGTTGCTTTTATGGTATCGGCTTCAGGGGGTTCGCACTGCGTGTTGCTTTCGTAGTAAGTGTTCTGTTGAAAAAGGCGTTTCTCATGATAGTTTTATGTTTAAAAACGCAAAAGATTCCAGCTCTTTAGAAAAAAAACTATCTGAGTTGTATCAAGAAATTAAAGAATTTGAGGGGTGTGCGCTTTCTAAGTCTTGTTTGAACATCGTTTTTTCAGATGGGAATCCAAGAGCTTCTATTATGATTGTTGGAGAAGCTCCAGGGGCGGAAGAGGATAGACTTTCAAAACCTTTTGTTGGGTTAAGTGGGCAGTTGTTGGATAAAATGCTTGCTGTGTTTGGTTGGGATCGTACAGTTTGTTATATTATAAATATAGTACCTTGGCGTCCTCCGTTTAATCGTCAACCGTCGTTAGCAGAAGTTGAAATATGTCTTCCTTTCGTAGATCGCCATATTCAGATTATTTGTCCAAAAATATTGTTGTGCGTGGGGGCTGTTGCTTGCAAAGCTCTATTAAGAAAACAAAAAAATATTAGTATACTACAGAATAGTGACCTTAGTTATGTTAGTCCAATAGATTTCAGATCTATTCCAGTATTTGCATTTTATCATCCGGCTTATTTATTGCGTTCTCCAGGACAAAAGCGTATTGTTTGGCGACATATGTTGAGAATGAAAGCATTTTTGATGAAAAATCCTGAATATTGTGAACTTTTTACGGGTATCGTGTGAATGGACTCTTCGGACACTATCATTATGATAACTTTATGTTATAAATGTGCAAAAATTCAATTCAATCCAAGTCCAAATTTTTTTCGTCTATTTTTATATGTATCTTCTATAATTTTGAACCGTTTGAGCATCCCCATCACGTTTTTATTCACAACTCTTTTTTTGGCAAGAACTCGATTAAAGATATTTAACTAAACAATAATAGTGCGGTCATATATAAATTGACATTTTTTTGGTTATCTTGAAAATAATGGAACAGTTTCCTTGTCTTAATGTATCATAACTACGAAAAGATGATTGTGTCTTTTTTTAAAGCGTTTCCATCAATATAGAATATCATTTTTGTTGATTCAACAGGAAATGTAATATCTTTTCTATGAACATGTATGTCTTCAGGAAGACATAAAGAAACTTTCCCATTCATCTGTAACACATTAACCTTTTAATGAGTTTTTTCAGGCTGGCGTCGCTGCGATCATCAAGCTCTCAGTCTATAGAGTGACGCTATACTCCATTAATGGCTCTCCGGATCCATATTTTTGCATGGACGAAATGCCACACCTCGTACATAATTTAAAAAAAGAGAGAGTTTTGACGTTTAGGTAGTTTTATATCAAAATACGACAATAGTGTCGTACTAAGGTTATCAGCAATGCATTGCACGAAGTGTAATTTCGAAAACTTCATAAGAAACGGTATAGTACGCAAGGTTCAGCGCTATAAGTGTAAGGAATATGATTATTAACTTTGTTAAAGGTGACAAGAGGGGAAAAAAGGAAGACGGCTGTCAAAAAAGCTTTATGCGTCATTTTATACTCTTTAGCGAAGACATCTTTTAACATGATGGGTAAAATTCTTGGACATTCTCCTTCTATTATATACAAAGTGGGTGGTGGCAGAGATGGAAAAAATACAAAAATCTGAGGTTTCAGGTCACATTCAAGCAGTGGAATTTGATGAAATGTGGCATTTTTTCCAAAACAAAGTCAAAAGCTCTGGATTATCAAAGCCGTTGATCGTAGCGCAAGGAGAACTGTTGCCTGGGTTACGGGGAATCGTGATGCTGCAACATTCACACGACTTTACGCAAAAGTCAAACATCTGAAAAATTGCACATTTTATATTGATGACTGGGATGTTTTCTCTAAAGTTCTACAAAAAAACCGCCATAGTATTGGAAAATCAGGCACTATATGCATAGAGCAAGATCATAGTAATACAAAACATCACCTAGGACGCATGACGAGAGCTACTAAAGTAGTTTCCAAGAAGGAATCTATGGTATACGGATCAATCAAGCTTTGGTGCGCTTACGACACCAAAAATCTTTAATCACTATCAAAAAAACACTGCTATCTATCTTTAAGTGAAACCTCTCAAAAATATCCTCTTGGATTTGTTCATATTGACAGTACAGAAAGTTCTCACAAATCAAGGGAAATTTTACCTTTTTGTGGCCATTGATCGGGCCACAAAATATGTTCATGTCGAGCTCCATTCAAAGATGTCGGTTAACGAGTCAAGTGCATTTTTGAAAAATCTGATCTCCCATTGTCCTTTTAAAATAACGAAAATTCTCACAGACAATGGCGTGAAATTCACCTATGGACTGCTTGCGCTACACCTGAGGCCAAAAAACAAAACGCACCTCTTTGATGTGATGTGCAAGGAGAATAGAACACAGGCTTACCAAATTCAAGCATCCTTGGACCAACGCTCAGGTCGAAGTCATCAACAGAATCTTCAAACACTACACAACAAAGGCGTATTTTTACAAAGACCTCGATGAGCTAAAGCGCCATATGATGACCTTTGTGCTTTACTATAATCATCAAAGAAAGCCGAAATCATTGAAGTATCAGACTCCCTTTGATATTATTATGTTAGAATTTGAACGTAATACGTCAAATTTTAATCATAATCCAAACCAGATATTGTTGGGACTAGACATATATTTTTCATATATGATTTTAAATTGTTTGAGCTTACCGATAACATTTTTATTTGCAACGCTTTTACTCGCAAGTTCTTGGTTTTTCTGCTTATCCTCTTTTGTTAAAAGAGTTTTATTCATATTTTTATTTGGAAGCGCAGATTGACTATACGATTTTTGTATCCCTTGATATTCAGTGTCAGTAATGAAAAGTTTTGACAACATTTAATCGGATATCCATGCTTGCGCAACCCCCTAAAAAGATTTGTACACTGCGTCATACTATGGAGTGAGCATAATGATAGTTTCAAAAGAAGTTTATTATATCGAGTTCATATTTATTAACAGATAAACCTTGTTTAAATTCATTCTGAATTTCTTCTACTGAACTTCTTCTAATTTAAATTCATTCTGAATTTCTTCTAATTTCCCATAAAATGTTTCTTTTATCCAATTTGCTAGATCTTTCTTATTTTCATCTAAATGCGCAGTCAATTGACTCCATAAAGCCCAGTCTTCTTTGTTTAAGTTTATGATCACTGCACTTATTGTATTAAATAATTTTACGAAATTTATCTCACTTGTTGGGTAAGTCGATTTATTAATAAAAAAAGATAATTTTTCGAAAATATTTTCTACTTCTTTTTGTGTTGTAGATCCTAAACGCTTACTTATCTCTTTTACCAAAGATCTTTTTTGACCTAAAGTGTTTTGTAAATTATAAAATTTTTCGTAAACTGCTGAATCGCCAAGTGCTGAATCGCTAAAAAACAAACTATTGTTTATGTATTCAAGATGTTTTTTAATTTCTAGATTTTGCTCTTTTTTTATTAACGTATCCATTTCTTGTTTCAAATTTTTATATTCTTCTATCACGGTTTGCTCTGATTTTGGGTCGCGAAGTTTGAGCCTAAAATCTTGCTCAATTTTTAGTGCTTCTTTTTTATACTGATCTGTTTTTTCTACTTGCTTTTCATAGAGAGGAGAACCAGAAGGCGCAAGCACATAATGGCCCACTTTCATTTTCAAAATAACATATTTTTTGAAAAGATCTTGAAAAATCTCTTTTGATGGAGATGAGAAAAATTTGCTTAATTTAGAAAAATTTTCCCCTTCAATTAAAGTTTGTATTTGATGTCTGGCTGTCTGTTTCAATAAGTATTCTTCTTTTTGTGTTTCAGCTATCTTTTTTTGAGCATTTATAAAATCATCTCTTTTTTTTGAAACACTGTTGATTATAGTTTTCAATTCTTCATCGGTGGAATTCAAAACATCTAAAGGTTCAAGCATGGATAGACGAAGAATTTTTAGATTTTCCTCCTGAAATTCTAGAGGAAAAAATTTCGCTAATACTTGAGGTTCTCTTGTACATCCTTCTTCATAATTTTTTTTTGCTTTTAATATAAAATCAGATATTTTTTCAATATCTTTTCTGTGTCTAGATAAAATTTCTGAAGCGTCTTCTAAAACTTTTTTCAAATCACTTGTTTTATCAAGGTAAGCTTCTATAATTTCACTTTTATCGTAAGTTTCCTTATAGAATTTGCTAATTATGTTTGGATCATGAATAGCTTCTGGCTCTTTCGATTGAATGTCTAGCAATTCCTCTGGTGTTGGATATCCATTTGACGAAATGTATTCATGAAATTCTTGTGCCACAACTTCATGTTTAGGATCATCAAAAGATTTTCTGGTTTTCGTTAACTTTTTGGTAGACTCTTTTAATTTGATAGCTGTGTCAGGTGAGATTAAGCAATTTGAAAGTATTTTTTCTCCAAGATGATCAGTTTGAAACTTTTTTTTATTAAATTTTCCCGCATTATTTTTTAACTTTTCAAAAATTTTCAACTCAAAGTTTTTCGCCAGAGAATCTTTCATTCTTTCCCAAAATACTGTAGATTTAGGACTTTTCCTAAGAAGCTCAACCAAAGATTTAGAATATTTTGAGTGCCCAACGTTTGTTACAAAAAAAAGTAATAGAAGATTTAGAAAAATTTTATTTTTTACTTTAATCATTTTTAACCATATATAAGTTAGAACCTTCTTTTATATGATATAAAAAATTTTCTTTTTTTTCTTAAATTTTTAAATATTAAGCTAGTATTCAGTTACATAAGTTAAAATAATGAAGTTTTATCTTTGAAGCAAGGAAAATACCATGCTTTGCCGATTTTTCAGATTTGTTGCACAGAAAGAAGAAAACAAGAGATTAACTATGATTAGACCTCTTTCGAAACTTATTAACTCATCTTACGTAGCACCTTTCAAAATTTGAAGTTCATTGAACATTAAAACATTGGCTTTTAACAATAGTTTTTGTTTTATTGCAAAATGATTCAATGAGGTTTTCACTTTCGATAATTC
>NZ_AWTR02000071.1 GCF_000469665.2 Holospora obtusa F1
GTTAAATAAGACGTTATGCGTTTCGGGATGACAGTGAGGTCGGATAAAGGATAAGTTTGCCTGAAAAACCAGTGAGTGTGGGGTTGACAGCCAAGGATAGCCTGTTTATTGAGGCTATTTTATACCATTATCGTGGGTAGAATTCCTTGGCGTGATCTTTTCGGAAAAAGTTTGTTGATTTTAAAGCCATCCACACCTGTTTTACCCGTTGGAGAAAAAAAAGCGTATGGAAAAAAGTTTTTGAAATCTTTGTTGCAGGACGATGATCATGCCTGCGCGATGATCGATGCAACGATAGTATGGGCGCAGGCTCCAAAAAAAAAAGCATACTCAAGCCATTGGACGCTCCTCTTTGGGTTTTTAGCACCAAAATTCATGCACTGTGTGATGCCCCATGGAAATCTGGTCTCTTTCACCTTACACAAGATCAGGGCCATGATTGAGAGGGGGGGGATACAATGCTTACCAATAAAGTCGTGCGATTCCGATGAAAGAGTGTAGAGAAAACTTAAAGAAAAGGGACGTGAGGCCGTGATTCCTCCTAAAAAGAACCTTTTTAGTCCTCAAATTATGATAAATACTTTTATAAATCCCATTACTTGATTGATAAACTTAAGGCAGCATCGCGCCATTGTCACACGCTATGATAAAATGTTTTTAAATTTTCTAAGCGCCGTTCACTTTGCTTCAATTGTCGTTGGGCTTAATTGAGGACAGGCCCTAATTTAATTTTCGCTATTTACAACATGGAGTTAAGGTGATAACAGTTTCCCAAGAAGTTTATTGATTAAATATTATTTAATGTGATTTTTCATACTGATGTAGCGATAACTAACTTGATTGAATCATTTGAAAATTTGCATCGGCCAATCCTAATAATATATAGTTTCCTTTTGCATCAAATTTGAAAACTCCATATTGTGCTTGAGTGTAAAACTTTTCATGTCCCTCTTGAAACATAAAAGAATCTGGTATGATGTAGGCTTTTTTATCAGATTTAAGGTAGAAACGAAGTAATTTTTCATCGTTCGACAATTTTTTACCGTCGTAAAAACGTTTAAAAATTGCTACCTTGTTTTGATCTGTTCCTATAACAACGTACCCACGCATTCCTTCAACGATCTTTTTTTCCTGAAATTCTTGGTTACGCACAACGGCATAAATAAGTTTCATATACTTACCTTGCATAAACGAGGAGGAGATAGTAGATGAAATTTCGATGAAGACAATTTCTCCTTTTGCTTTAGTGTATTCTTTTTGATAAATCTCATAATTGAGCACTGAAAATACCAAGAATGATGATAAAATAAAAATTGTTTTAATCACTTTTTTCATACTAGCTCTTTCCTATCCAATTTTTTTGATGACAAATAAGCGCGTCCAAAAAGAAAAATAATTCCGCTCCCAATCAGCGCTCCTGATTTACTCATAAGATTAGTATCCAAACTAAAATAATAAAGAAGAATAAATACTGGCATTAGCAAAATCCCAATAAATGTAAAAAATTTATCATGCTTAATATTTCCTAAAACCATTAAGCAAATAGAAAGAATTACTCCAGGTGGAGAGAGTATGCCCAAAAAAATAGAGGCAAGAGCAGCTAAAACAAAAGGTTCTGTTTTTATATTTTTTAGATCTCTTGCTGCAAAAACAATCAGACCAATAAGGGATAGCGTTAACATTGCGCTAACAAAATTCATAAAAGTTTGATTAATCTGATAAAAATTTCCTGAAAGTTGAAAAGAAAAAGCGACCACTGAAAGCACTAATGTGTAACAAAGCGATAATACTGTTGCATAGGTAAGAGGAAGGTGTTTGTCCTTGAATTTACTGTAAGTTAATAAAATAGCTGATAGTATAATTTGAATAAAAAAGAATATATGTAGAGCAATTTCCGAAAATTGATAAAACTCTTGCTCAATTACAATATTCACAAATAACAAGAAAAAGATGAAAAACGTTGATAAAAAACGATCAATAGACATAGGGAAAACATGATAAGTGGCCAGAGTAACAATAATCATAGAAAGATTAAGCTTCCAATGGACAAGACGCTCCAAATTATTTTCAAAAAATAAGTAAAGCCGTAAAGTTATCAGTGTTTTTCCTACGCTCATAACGCCAAGAGCGCTTTGATCAATAATTATTTGTTTGATGAAATTCGTTTGCTTTTTTGATTGTTTAAGAATAAGCAAAGCACCATGAATAAAAAATAATCCACAAAAAAAACATACAAAGCGCAGGGTAGTAATACTGATTGTATACAAAAAACTCAAAAAAATAAAAAAACAGATACAAAAAGTAATCCATGCCCCTGTTGTGACCGCAAAAATATAAATTAGATCTTTTTTTTTACGTGATTGAACAAAATGAGCTTGAATAAAATCTTCTATTTTTGCAGAATCGCTTGAGATAACTATACCAGAATTTTTCCACGATTCGAGCAATTGTCTTGCATTAATACTATTCATATCCCTAAACATCTTTTCCTTCCATTTCTTTAGCAATAATACGTAAATTTTTAACAATAATCCTAAATATAGGAATCGCGATAATAATCATAAAAAAAAATGCACTAATTTCACATTGAAAGAGCCACATTAATGCTTTATAAATCGCTGATCCTAATATTACGCTTCCTGATAATATTACTGCTATTAACATCCGTATATCTCGAATTTTATAGCGATAAACGAAATACAGAACATTGTGAACGATCAAAGAAAGCTCTGAACCAAAAACAATCGCATCTGTGGAAAGCTTTTTTTGTAAAATCAAATCAATCGGTGAAGGCAATAAGCACACGAGAATAAAAACAACCAAAATTTCACGCGTCCATCGATTTTTCAGCCATTCTTTTCCTTGATTTACAAAAAATTCTCTTAATCCTAGAAATATTAAATTTACTATAGAAAGATAAGGAAGAACCATCTGAGTCGTGTGCTCTGATTGTGCGACCTGATTCACGTATAACACAAGAAAAACATTGGTAATGACCAAAAAAACAAGCCATAACGCAAAAAAATCAGATAAAATTACCCAAGGTACTATTAGTAATCCCCACATCATAAACAAAGTATACTCGTCAGCTCCTGTTTGATATATTTGCCCAAATACGGCAAGGAATATTCCCACAAGAATACTAGCAGAAAATAGCATGATTTTGCCAGAGATACGTGTAAGTCCGTAAAAATATGAAGATCCAAGGCATCCAAGTATTAATAACTGAATGGATCCTAGCTTCATTGCAGGTGGTATTTTTTTCCAGTTAAAAGAAAAAAAATACAAAATACCCAAAAGTACAAACGATACACCAAGCACCAAAAACAAGCGGGATAACCACAATCTCCAGTTTTGAGCTGAATTAATCGCACGTATGGCGTAATTATGCGCATCAGAAGTAATGATTCCTTGCGATAAAAGCTCATCTACCATTTTTGTATTCACAGAAATTTTTTCAAGAGAGAAATAATTGTTTTTTTTTGTATTCATATTTACCTCACAACAGTACTTGCTAAAAAATATCAATTAACCATAAATGTACATCAGAAGACATTCACACGATAACAAAAATTTAAAATTTATTAATTTAAAACTTTTTAATAAAATTCACGATGATTAATGATTTAAAATTTTAAGACTATTCGTCATTATACACATTGTATAGCTTAGACACAACGAGAGTATCTCTGTTCGTACGAGAGTGCTAATCTTTTATTTAAAT
>NZ_AWTR02000070.1 GCF_000469665.2 Holospora obtusa F1
AATTTGAAGAGCTGTAATTTTTTGAACGTCAATGACGAGTCATTTGATCATGGCTAATTTCGCCTTGAAACATATTGGCTAAACCAGTCGATGTTGCATAGTGATTTTGACTTATCAAATAGTTGCTATACATATCAAGAAGATCCAGTTTCATTTTTTGTCCTTAAAAACTTACGGACGAAAAATATGATTATTTCAAGCAGAAATCAACTATTGCTGCGTAACATCAGCTTATAACTTTGCCAAAAGACTGCAAGCTATTAATGGGAAAACGCCTTGGCAACTTATTTTAAACCAGTGGATAATTTATCCTCAATTATTTTACAATTGATCCTAACCACTTCTTATTGGGACCAAACACTTAGATACCTGAACAATACGACTCAATAGAACATTTTTTTATTGATGGGTATTTACAATAAAAAAAAATCTATATTCTTTTCTTTGATAAGCGATCTTTAGTGGGTTAAGTGTGCATAACTTTTTGCACTGGGTTGGAATCAGTTTACCTTTTTTTATATTACTGGCGTTTATGGTCATTTTACCTCAATGGGCCAAACATCACTGGGAGTGTTATCATAAAAAGTATATTTTGGGTTTAATCGGATCATCTGTTATCGGCTCTTCTTTATTGGATCAAAAATTCACATTATATTTTGTTGATAGTTTTTGTTCAGAATATCTTCCTTTCATTTTGTTTTTAGGATGCTTATACGGTCTTTCATGCGGAATTCATGTTAAAATTTTGGCACATCCTTCACCTAAGTGGAACACGTTAAGTCTTTTTTTAGGAACGATAACTGCAGCCGTATTAGGAACGACAGGAGCGTGTGTTATTTGGGGGCACGCACTTCTTCAGCTGAATGTTCAGCGTCGATATAAAACACACACAATGATTTTTTTAATTTTTTGTGTAGCAAATGTGGGAGGGATTTTTTCCTCTTTGGGAGACCCACCTCTTCTTCTTGGATTTTTAAAAGGAGTTCCGTTTTTATGGGCAACTAAGCATTTGACCTTAGCGGGTATATATGTCTCTTCCGCATTGCTTGGGGTGTATTACTTAATAGATAAAAAAATGTATAACCGCGAATCTTTAACGAAAGATTTTTCATCTTTCTCTGTTCAAATTAAAGGGGTAAAATGCGTTTTTGCTCTGGTATTTTTAACTTTTGGAGTAGTATTGATCCAGAAGTACAGTACACAAACTTGGAAATTATGTTCAGGAAACATGTTGATTCATAGTTCAGATATATACAGAATCTCGTTCTTAAGTTTAGTTTTTTATGGAATTCAGCGCAAAAAAAAATTACTTTGTTTTTCATCTGATATTTTAAAAGAATTAAGTTGGACATTTTTTGGACTTTTTATGTGTGTCGTTCCCGTAATTCAATGGCTAAGCACTGCACAAGTTCGCGCTTTTCTTCAAATTAAAGGAAAACCAAAAATACTTTTCTGGGTTTCAGGAATGTTTTCTTCTTTTTTGGACAATGCCCCCACTTATATGCTGTGCGTAGAAATCGCCGGAGGGTTTCAAAAAATTACGACAAACGAACTGAAGCATGTTGCTTTTGGAACGGTCATGATGGGAGCTATGACTTACCTTGGTAATGCACCAAATTTATTAGTAAAAAGTATTGCAGAACATCACGGAGTGCTTATGCCTTCTTACGCTGATTATATGAAATGGTCGTTTTTAATATTATTTCCTATTTTATTTGTTTTAATTCAATTAATACCAAATATTTCTATAAGTTAAGTGGACAAGATGCACAAGTCTCAGTTTGTTTTTTAAAAAAATTTTCCTTTTCTTTTTTCAAAACTGGTGTTCATGTTCACGATTTCCGAAAAAATATTCAATTTAAGGTTATATATAGAGTAATTTAGCACAAAAATAAGATTTGAAAAAATGCGAAAAATAGCCTTGTAAAGTTTATCAAACTAGTTAATTTAGTTCTTAACCCATCTTTTCATATTAGCCTAAAATTTCTCTATTGGATTCAAATCGGGTGAGTATGACGGTAAAAAGATGAGTTGACAATCTACAAATTTGATCAACTTTTTCGTTCTTTATGAGCTATGAAATGCAACATTATCCATTATTACAATTTTCCCAAGTTCTAATTTCGTAATTGTTTAATCCCCACAACATGTGGTTTGGATTATGATTAAAATTTGAATTGTTACGTTCAAGTTCTAACATGATAATATCAAAGGGGAGCTGATACTTCAATGATTTCAGCTTTCTTTGATGATTATAATAAAGCACACAAGTCATCATATGGCGCTTTAGCTCATCAAGATTTTTGTAAAAATACGCTTTTATTGTGTAGTGTTTGAGGATTCTGTTGCTGATTTCGACCTGAGCGTTGGTTCAAGGATGCTTGAATTTGGTGAGCCTGTGTTCAATGTTATGCTCCTTTCACATCACATCAAAGGCGATGCGTTTTGTTTTTTGGCCTCAGGTGTTGCGCAAACAGTTCATAGGTAAATTGCACCCCATTGTCTGTGAGAATTTTCGTTATTTTAAAAGAACAATGGGCGATCAGATTTTTCAAAAATGCACTTGACTCGTTAACCGACATCTTTGAATGCAGTTCGACATAAACGTACTTTGTGGCTCGCTCAATGGCCTACAAAAAGGTAGCTTTTCCCTTGATTTGTGAGAACTTCTGTACTGTAAATATGAACAAATCCAAAGGGATAAATTTCTTTTTTTCAGGAGTCAACACTTCTTTTTTGGGTAAGACATCTAGACCATTTCTTTTAAGGCATCAATGCAGATTAGAGCCCATGAAATTAAAAATCTTCTCTTTCAAAGCGCTATAAACATCATCAAGCGGAAGCTTAGAAACGCGCCTGAATTCACACACAATCTCTTGCTTCTGTTTTAGATAAAACGCTTTGGCTGCTCAGGTCCAGAGCGTTTATCTTCAACACAACCGGATTTTTTACTTCAAAACTAAGGCCCAGACGCTTTGCTATTTTTAGCGACGCTCTGTACAGAGTTTTGTATTTCTTTTCGGACTCAAAGCTTCGTCTTGGCATTTTCATGCAGTATACTTCCCATACATTATCCTCTTTTAGTTCCTTATAGGTTATACCATAAGAATGTGAAACTAAAAACTTAGCAGATTCCGTCTTCATAGATGTTTACAGCGCCATGGTTGTTCTGTTTTACCTAAAAAACAAGGCATAATTTCTTGCTGAATTTCTTGCTGATAAAAAAATTTAAGCAATATCCTATTGGTTATTCACATAGAATAGAAGACGCGAGAACAGTTGAAGGCAAGGTGTATTTGTACGTTGCAAAGGCAAGGTGTATTTGTACGTTGCAAAGGCAAGGTGTATTTGTACGTTGCAAAGGATAGGACATCTAAGTTTTCCTATGTAGAGCTTCATAAAACCCAAACTAAGATGAGTGCTGCTAAGTTCTTACGTCATCTTATAAATGCTGCGCCCTATAGAATACATAAAGTCCTCACCGATAAGGGCAGTCCATTTATTCATCATAATCACCATAAACATGCAGTTACGCATATTTCAGCGTGTCTGTAATGAAAATAACAGTAAGCATCGAAAGACCAATGGACAGATAGAACGGATGAATAGAGCTTTAAAAGAAGCAACTGTGAATAATTTTTATTATGCATCTCATGGGATCAGCTCAAACAGCATCTGCATGCTTATCTTATGGCTTATAACTTTGCCAAAAGACTGCAAGCTATTAATGGGAAAACGCCTTGGCAACTTATTTTAAACCAGTGGATAATTTATCCTCAATTATTTTACAATTGATTCTAAGCACTTCTTATTGGGACTAAACACTTACTTTGCTTGTTGAAACGAAGCACCTTACATGCATCGCTTTTTTGTGCTTTGATAATTTTATTTTTTTTTAAATTTTAGTTTTATAATTATTCTTATAAAAAATTTAATCAAAAAATATGAAAAATTGTAAAAAAATAATTATAACGTGTTTGGGGATGTATTCTTTTTTTTATCAAAGCGCTAAAACGACTCCTGCTGTTAACGATTTAAAGAACACAATATTGAATAAGGTCGTTTATTTTATGGACAAACTTAACAAGGAGGCCGCAAAAACAACTGACCTTTTAGAACAGTACAAAAGTATACATCCTGTTTTTTACCCCTCTTTTGATGATTTTCAAAATACTCAGTCTAAAAATTTTGACAAAAATGCAAAAATAACTGACCTTTCAGAACAGTACAAAAGTATACGTCCTGTTGTTTACCCTTATCTTCCAATTATTTACCCGATAAATCTATCTGTGAATGAAAAAAGTACACTTACAGAGCTTATTTTCGATATCATTAAAAACGTTTTAACGTATTATCAGAACTTTGATAAAGAATGGGTTGAATTTTACAAACAAAAAAGGGACTCACAGAATCAATTTGGTCACAATAAGAAAAAAAACAACTCATCCCCAAAACAGGAAGAATTGGCTTCAAATCAAACAAGATTACAAACGACTCATGACTCGAAGTATGGGAACTTTTATAAAACGACTCTTCCTGATATACTTTTGGATGAAATTTTGAGAAAAAAAGATAAATTGTGTGACTCTGGCAATAGTTATGAAAGATGTCAAACATTACTCGAATTGTCTGTTTCTGATCTTAGAAATTATACTGCGTGGTGATTTTTAATTTTTTTGAAAAAGTGAGAATGATTATAATTTCGAGAATTTTGACGTTTAGATAGATTTATGTCAAAATACGAGTATATTTTCGTATTAAGGTCATCAGCAATATATTGCAAGAAGTGTAATTCCGAAAACTGCATAATGAACGGTATAGTACGAAAGGTTCAGAGCTATAAGTGTAAGGAATGAGGTTATACCTTTGTTGAAGGTGACAAGAGGGGCAAAAGGAAAACGGCTGTCAAAAAAGCCTTATGCGTCATTTTATACTCTTTAGCTAAAGCATCATTCTCCTTCTATTATATACAGGGGGTGAGGGCAGAGATAGAAAAAATACAAGAATCTGAGGTTTCAGGTCACATTCAAGCAGTGGAATTCAATGAAATGTGGCATTTTTCCAAAAAAAGTCAAAAATTCTGGATTATCAAATCCGTTGATCATAGCACACGAAGAACTGTTACCTGAGTTGCAGGGAATCGTGATTCAGCAACGTTCAAACGATTTTATGAAAAAGTCAAACATCTGAAAAATTGCACATTTTATACTGATGACTGGGATGCTTTTTCTAAAGTCTTTACCAAAAAACCGCTATAGTATTGGAAAATCAGGCCTGTATGCATAGAGCAAGATCGTAGTAATACAAGACATCACCTAGGACGCATGATAAGATCTACTAAAATAGTTTCCAAGAAGGAATCTATGGTATACAGATCAATTAAGCTTTGGTCTGCGCTTACGACACCAAAAATCTTTAATCACTATCAAAAAAACACAGCTATCTACCTTTAGGTGAAAACTCTCATAATTTCTTTGATTTTTGTTCACAATTGTTAAATAATGGGGAGTTTGATTTATCTTTCTTGCAACGGGTTTTTAACAAAAATACAAAAATCATTTTTGTTTAATGAATAGTTCGGAAAAATGCTCTATGATCAATATTCTTTTCTTTTTATGACAAAGTGATATTTTTTACACTTGATCTCAAAAAATTAATTCTTGAAGATTTTATAAATCAAATCTGTTGCACTTTATGAAGCTAAAAAAGACGTGATCGATAGTCTTGTATACATTATGGAATATTACTTCATTAATTTTCCCCTCTGTTTGAAATAAAAAATACGCATGTACCGAAATACTATCTTTACGCATAATATAGTAATTTAGCACAAAAACAGGATTTGAAAGAATTCGGCAATAGCTTCGTAAAGTTTATCAAATTGGTTAATTTAGTTCTCAACCCATCTTTTCATATTAGCCTAAAATTTCTCTATTGGATTCAAATCGGGTGAGTATGACGGTAAAAAGATGAGTTGACAACCTACAGATTCGATCAACTTTTTCGTTCTTTGTGATCTATGAAATGCAGCATTATCCAATTTGCCCAGGTTCTGATTCTATAACTTTTTACCCAAGCTTCAAATAATTTTGTATGACAATAACCATTAAATACCCTCGATACTATCGATTTATGATTCACATACCCAGCGATAATATTTACCGCTCTTTTTGGCAACAAACTTTTTTCACATTCTGCGTTCTGCACAAATAGTCATCTCAATACCGCTTTCATCAATATATACAAGACTTTTCGACGATATGCCTTTTATAGTTTCTTTATATCGCTTTCATTTTTCTTGGCTCGCTTGTAAGTAGGTAAAGTTTTTTTATAGCTAAAGCCTAGCTTCTTTAACCGCCGATACACAGAAATACATACTAGCATTAAATAGTTTTGCTGTCTCTGCTGATTTTTTTATCTTCATTGGCCCTTAACATAAGCCCTTAGCTTCTCTAAGTCTATTTTTCCCTTTATGGCTCTAATGCCCCCTGCTTCTTGGTACCTGATCCACCACCTACTTGCGCTACTTCTTAGATGTCGTGTTTTGAGTGTTACAAAATTTAATATATTCTATTACTCGTTTCCTTAGATCTAAGATGTATTGTTTCTTTGTCATTTTCTCTTAAAATAGTATCTTCTTGTCCCGTTTTTAAGCTAAATTTCTGTATTGATATTATTTCGCGACTACACTACCTAAATTGACGTTTACGTAAAGGCAAGTTATGTCTAGAAAAAACGCTCAAATCGTATGTAGCAAATTAAGTCAAGAATTACGAAGACAAGTGTGGTTTTTAGAAGAAAGTTCTAAAATTATACAATTAAGAACAGCTCCCTTCCATTACAAGTTCCAGGCTTTACTTATATTCGCAAAACTCAATTCAATTTACTCTGTTTATCATGTTTTTAAAAAATATGCCCTCTATTTTTTTGCTACTGCTTAGTTATTAACTCGTGGAATCCCATGATACATAGGTGTTTTTGATTTTTTGGATCGTGTGAAAATTTATTTTGTAGACAATTTGCAATGTGGACAGAGCCTAAAATAAAGACTCTCAGATTTTATCAAAGAAAATTTTTTTGATCCGTGAATCTAAATACCTGATATTATTTATCTTCTTAAACGTGCCTACTCACATTATAACTCCTTGAAAATCCAAGCCTCATATACCTGAACTCTATGTATCTAAACTTCTTTCTACTTTTTTTTGCAATTTTTCGAAAGCAACAATAGGAATCAACAAAAAACTCATCATCACAAGAGCTAGTGCGCAAGCAGCTGGCCAATCATGATTAACAAAAAATTCGTACCATAGCAATCTCCCGATCGTAATACACTGTTTTCCACCCAAAATTTCCGGAATTATATATTCTCCAACAGCAGGAATAAATACTAAGCTAGACCCTGCTAATATCCCGGGAGTTGAAAGAGGGAGAATAATCTTCCAAAAAGCTCTCCAAGGACGACATCCCAAGGTATAAGATGCTTCTAACATTGTGGCATCAATTTTTTCTAACGTAATGTAAAGCGGAAAAATCATAAACGTCAGATAAGAATATACGATCCCCAATAAAACAGCACCTTGATTATGAATACATCGAAAAGGACCAATACCTAAATATTTCCATAAAATGAAATTAATAAATCCGTGCGTTGAAAGAATATTGGTCCAAGCACACATCCGCACTAAAAATGAAGACAAGAAGGGCAATGCAACCAAAATAAGTAAAAACACACGCCAGGGCTTAGAAAATCGAGTAATGACATAAGCCATAGGGTATCCCAACAAAAGAGAAATAACCGTAGAAGAAAATGCAAGGTACAAAGAAGTAAAGTATGCTTTTCGGTAGAGTGCCTGTGAAAGGACTCTGTAATAGTTAACAAAAAACAACCTAATCTCAATACCATAATTTTCTGTGTAACGAAGTAAAGGAGTAAAAGGAGGTGTATCAATTTTAGGCTCAGAAATGCTAATAATGATCAATATCGAGATAGGGATAATCAAAAACATTCCAAACCAACCATAAGGAATCATAACCCAAAACGAACGCCATTTATGACTAATATAGTGAAAAATATTGATAATTTGATTGAACACTTAAAAAAACTATTTTTACAATAATACTATCTTGAAAAGAATAGCAAATTTCTTAAAATAGTACAATAGATCAGAAGCAATTTACTAAGGTCGTTGATGAAATTAAAACTTAAATTAAACATATTTTTATGGTTATTACTTATGCTAGGCGGTCAAGCTGTTAATTTTCAATTTAATGAAAACGCAAAAAGCGAAGAGATAAAAAAAAAATTGCTTAATGTGAATTGGAAATTAGAAGAAGACGTAACGAGCGTTATTTTAGCTTTAAAAAATGAAGCGGGACGATTGAGTCGCTCTGATCTTTTAAAAATCTTAGAAGAGATGATGAAAAATGCAAAAGACATGCCTCTAGTTCAAGATTTTTTTAAAAAATGGGTTTTAAGATCAACTCGGTTAGATAGAAATATAGCGCATTTTGTTGAAAATTTAATTTATAAAAAAATTTTTTCTCAAACCTTTGAACCTTTAAAAAAAGAAGAGATAAAAAATTCGGTTAACCTTTCTCTGCAATGGGTTTCAGATATGCAATTTTTAGATGGGTATGGTCGTCTTTTGTTCGATTTGCTATCAAAAAAATTCAAATTTTTTGATCACCCTCAAGAAACACAGGAAAAGCTATTATTGCAAGTTAATAAGCTGAGACACCAAGAATTTAGTAAAGTTGTGAGTAATTTTTTTGTTTCTAACGAAAAAGTTGATCCAAACGATTTAGAAATATTAGATTTACCTAAAATCGTAGAAAGCTTAGATTTTAATCAAATTATGTGGATCATTTTGAATTTTCAGAAAGAAAATGCTTCACAGATTATACAAAAATTAGCTTTTCCGAGCAACACGCAATTCAAAAGCGAAAATTTTGCTAAACTTTTAAAAGCTCTCTTGAATTCTAAACAGAAAGTCGTTTCAAAAATTTTGGAAATGTTGGATGTGTCCAAAATTAATGAATTAGAGGAAGAGATGTTTACTCTGGTTATAGAAGCAATTTCAAGATCTTGTCAAGCCACAGCCTTAAAGCTTTTAGAACAACTAAATTTTTCAAAAATTAATAAATTAAAACCAGAATATTTCGCGCGGGTAGTTCAAGCAATTTTGTATTTTCATCAAGAAATCGACGTAAACGTCTTAGAAAAATTAGATTTATCCAAAATTAATACACTAGAAGAATGGAGTTTTTCTCGAATCATACAGGGATTTTTAAAATTGGATCAACCTGTGCCTTTAAAAATTTTTGAAAAATTAAATTTCTATAAAATCAATCGATTAGAGGATTGGAATTATGCAAGAATTTTGCAAGCTCTTTTACGCTCTCATCAAAAGATTCCCTCAGAAATTTTACAAACAATAAACTTATCTAAAATCAATTCGTTAGAAAATAAAAATTTTGCAATAGTTGTAGAAGCCATTTTATCCTCTCATCAAGATATTGCGCTACGATCTAATCAAAATATTGCGCAACGTGTGAATTTTTCTAAAATTAATGCATTAGAACAGAAACATTTTTCAAAAGTAGTACAAGCGATTTTATATTCTAAGCAAAGAATTGCTCCACAAATTATTAATATGTTAAATTTTTCTAAAATTAATTCATTAGAGGGGCAATATTTTGCTAAGACGCTACAAGCTCTTATAGAATCTAGATATGAGATTACTCAACACATTCTGAAAACAATAGATTTATCAAAGATCAATACATTAAATAGCCTTGAGTTTACGCAAATGATAGAAATGCTTTTAGAATCTGAGCAAAAAATCGCTCTACATATTTTGGAAACCGTAAATTTATCTAAAATAAATGAATTAGATGGGAATTATTTTGTGCGAGTAACGCAAGCATTGTTAGATTCAAAGCAAAAAATTGCTCAAAAAATTCTTAAAAAATTAAATTTTTCTAAAATAAATACTTTTGAAGATCAGGATTTTACTCAAATAGTATGCGTATTTTTAGAATCTAATAAAGAAATTTCAAAACAAGTCTTAAAAACAGAGGTCAATTTTTCAAAAATTAATGAATTAAAAGCACAGGATTTTTCTCAAATTGTCTGGACGAGTTTAGAATCTAAGCAAGAAGCCTCTAAACAGATATTAAAAATATTAGATTTTTCTAAAATTAATTTATTAAAGAGTAAAACTTTTGTCCAAGTCGTATGTTTTCTTTTGGAGTCTGAGCAAAAAATAGCTCAAAAATGGTTAGAAAAGATAGATTTATCAAAAATCAATCTACTGGCGGGGGAAAATTTTTTCTACATCATACAGGGAATTTTAAATGCTAGACATAACATTGAATCTAAACCGGTTGAAGCGATAATCAACGCGTTAAATATAGAAGAATTGAAAAATCAAGAAGCTACTCCTTTAGTGCTTTTTATGTTACGATCTAGAAATAAAAATTTTTTACCACTTATTCAAAAAATTTTTGGAATAAAGATACAAAAAAATAACTTTGATAAATTTATTATTCTTTTATTAAAAAATAACAAATTTCAAGATTGTTTAAATAATCTCACTAAAATGAATATTTTCTATTTTGAATTCTTAGTCAATCAAATACTTCAACATAATTTATTAGAAATTCCTGAATTGCGTCATTTTACAAATCTTTGGGCGCCTAATTTTTTAAAAAATTATGTAAGAAAAATTGAAATTGACCAAACATTAAAGCTTATTACAATTATTTCTGGAGATTTAAAGATAGAAATTTTAGAAAAAATGGCTTTAGAAGATCAGTTTGTTGATATTACTTCAGCTCCTGCTTATGAAACAAAGAAAGTGCGATTCACAAAAGAACAAAAAACACAAAAATTGCTTTTAGAAGCGCTCTCTTTAGTTGATCAAGAAAAATTTTCAAATAGAATTCTTAAAATAATAAAAGAAAAAAAAGGAACAAGCTATGCAGAAAATTTCTCAAAAACTCTTGATGCATACATAAAAAATAAAATCCCTCAAATCGAATGATAAAAATATTCTTCTTATTGGAGCTACTGCATAAAGATCAATTTTAGAAAAAGAGATATAGCAAATTAAGTAGAGGGTTGCGCTTAAAAAAATTTCTAAAAAAGCGCACAGTCTACCATAACTTCTACCACGAGCCTTAATATTTAGTCCCAATAAGAAGCTGGTTAGGATTAATTGTAAAATATTGAGGATAAATTATCCACTGGTTTAAAATAAGTTGCCAAGGCGTTTTTCCTTTAATAGCTTGCAGTTTTTTGGTAAAATAAGCCATGAGATAAGCATGCAGATGCTGTTTTAGCTGATCATGAGATGCATAATCAAAATTATTCACAGGTGCTTCTTTTAGAGTTTTATTCATCCGTTCTATCTGTCCATTGATCTTTCGATGCTCACTGTTATTTTTATTACAGACACGCTGAAATATATGCGTAAATGCATGTTTATGGTGATTGACTGCCATTATCAGCGAGAATTTTATGTATTCTATAGGGCACAGCCTTTATAAGATGACGTAAGAACTCAGCAGCACTCATCTTAGTTTGGTTTTTATGAAGCGTTGCATAGGCAAACTTAGATGTCTTATCCATTGCAACGTACAGATACGTCTTGCCTTCAGCTGTTCTCACGTCTTTTATATCTATATGAAAATTAATCAACAGGATATTGCTTATAATTTCTTTTTATCAGCAAAAAATTATGCCGTGTTTTTTAGGTAAACAGAACAACTATGGCGCTGTAAACATCTACGAAAACTGGATGCTAAGATTGTTCCTTTCAGGCTATATAACTCATCATCTAAAGGTAATTCCGTCATCTTACGAAAAGTGACAATTGCTTCTTCATCAACTTTGCACGCTAGATTTGATCTTCTTAGGCACATCCCCATCGGAAGATTTTTTGTATATTCCCTCTTCCTCCATTTTATGATCGTTTTTGGATTAACATTAAACCTTGCAGCTGATTTTGCTATGCTCTCTTGACTATTACGAATCTCTCTACGGGTGACTTTCTGTTGTTCTGGCATTTTCATGTAATAGTTATCCTATAAGCTTTTTTCCATACGGTGTGGTCTTCATAAAATACACCAGAATTCTCTGAGACTAAACAAAAGCATCTCCTTGTCCCGTTTTTAAGCTAAATTACTATATATCCTTAATTTACGAAGGTAGTATTAATGCACCAAAAGCACTCATCCCAAAATATTTCCCCATTTCTGATACATTTACATAAGGTGCAACATTTGGTGCTCTAATTCTTCCTTTCTTACCACTACTTTTTTTGATAAATACTGCCCCTGTGATGTATACTTCTTGTCCCCATTCATCATAGTATTTAAGGAAATTTCAAACTTTATCGATGCGCTACGGTAAATACTACCTGTTATTTACGCGCACTATTACTTTCTTTCGAAAATCTCGGATTCATGAGTATTGTATTGTTTCTTAAATATAGTTTCATCTTTTGATACGGCTTTAGCTATAAATCTCAACTTAATTTAATACAAAAAAAGTTCTATAATTCGGGGGCGTATTTTCAAAACCTTCACAAATTTTTTTGTGTGACGCTTTTTCCCCAATGATAAAAGTTTTGTTTTTCAATCATGCCAAAATCATCATTTCTCCACATGAATCTTGCAAAAATCTGGAAATCACATGACTTTCGACAATCAAAATATTTCTAAAAACCTCAAGAAGATTTTATTCTAAAATGATTTGCTCTTTTTTGAAGCCTGATATCAAATTGGACTATGCTTACTCCAAAAAGACGCTCTCATGTCCTGAAATTTTTTCTAATCTTTATGAATCATAGACATGGAGGGATTTTTTTGGTCCGTTACTCCACTTTACTTGATATACCCATTCCCCGCATAACTGCTTGTATTGACTGTGATACACTTTTAATAAGGAAAACCTATAAATTAAAGTAAAATTTGACGTAATTTGATAATGCAGATTTAAAACGACGTAGATTTAAAAATTCTCTTAATATAGCGCTAATACAGCAAGAAACACCGTAGGATAAAATTTGAAGAATTTTAGAAGAATAATGTATTTTTCGAAATTGACGCCCCCCTCTTGCCTTAATATCTGATTCTCCGTGATCATGATGATGAGCTATTCTAGGCTCTAATCCGGTAAATACTAAATTCCATCTCCACGTTTGTGTATAATAATCATCTAGCTGAAACTGCATGGGAAGGCTGTATTTTAATAATTGTTGTGCACTTTTTAAATTTAATAAATATGCTCCGGCACAGTATACTTCCCGACCGTACACACACAGGTTATGTTCTAAAACGGATCCAACACTTAAAGGTATTCCGTTTCCACGCAAAGCAAAACTACAAATATCCACATGATTTTTATATTTATCCAAGATTCCGAACACAGCTTGGGACAATTTTTTAGGACAAAACAGAATATCATCTTCAAAAACAATCATCCAGGGTAATTCCTGCTTTATCATGTACTCCCAAGCAAAACGATGAGTTAAATAGCACCCAATCGTTCCCGAGCTCGGAAACTTTCCTGCGTAATGTCGAGCATACACGCGACTATCGACCAGAGCCTCTTGAACTGGGCTGGAAAGCATGTTTCCATCCTGGGCTTCTAATCGATCAATTTTAAAAGGCAACTCAACAGCGTACGACATAAATTCTTTATAACGTCGAGAATTACATGATAAATTCAGAACAACACCTGATAAGATCCCTTTTAAAGACTTTTCGTCATTCCAAGACATAAGACCAAATCGTGGCTGGAGGAAAATTATTAAAAACCCAACATTTTCGTGTTTTTTCTAAAGGAAAACACTGACTTCTGATAGAGGTAAATGGACTGTAAGTAAATTGTAAAAATTGCCCCTTTGATTTTAGGACCTTAAAACATCCCCTTAAAATTTCTTTTTGTACCAAATCTGGAAAATTCAGCATAGGTAAACCTGAAACAACGACCCCGATATTCATACTTAGTTGCTCTGCTTTTAAAGCTTCTTCTAAAGCGCACGCATTTCCCAAAACTATTTTTGCTTTAGGAAATTTTTTTTTCAGATACATTCCTAAATTTGGATCAATTTCGATACAAATTAAGCGATGCTCAGGAATTCCTGCTTCAATCAATGCCTGAGTAAAGCGTCCCGTACCTGCGCCTAATTCCAAAATTTTTTCTTGAGAATTCAAGCCTTCTAACGCACACTTTGCCATTGCCCTGGCTAACGCTCGAGAACTTGGAAAAAGTGCTCCTAGCTGTTTTGGGTTTGCCATCCAACGACGAAGAAAGAACCATCGTTCTTCCCAATCTGATTTTTTAAATATTTTAAACAAAATAATACATATGCTAATTGCTCATTTGTTTATACGCGAAGAACGTTCAAAAATCAATCTGCATTCTGAAAAGAATAGAAAATTAAGTTTTTATTAATACCTTGAAAAATATTATCTCTTTAAAATTTTAATTTTGAGTTTTTATTAATTCTATTCTATAAATTATGGAAATTACTTATAAATCTATCAAAAAAATTAAGAAAATGGACTAGAAAAAAAAATAAATACCATAAAATAAACGACAGAAACTTTTTTTGAATTGCCACACATTGTGATCGATACCTACATCATAAATTTAGAGCGAGCAAAAGAACGCTGGGATAAAATAATCACTCAATTATCCCCGTACCCTGAGTTTCGTATCAAAAAAATCATCGGAGTAGATGGAAAATATGAGAATTTTTCTAAGATTCATCTCGATTCGAATCAAAGTATTCGATATTTTGGGCAAGCTTTAAGCAGTGGAACAATTGGATGTTATTTAAGCCATGTAAAAGCTTGGAAAACGTTTTGTTGTTCTGGAAAAAATTATGCATTCATCTTAGAAGACGATGCCAGTTTTAATCCTTTGTTAGTTCTGTATCTTTTAAAAAAATTAGGAATATTTCATGAAAATTCTTTAAATGACACTCAAAAAAGTGATTGGGATATTTGCAGTTTACAACTTAATCATAGAGGAATGCCTTTGCCCATTCAAAATTTACAAAACGGATATGAACTATGCACTTACTTAACTTCCGTAACGGGAGCAGGTGCGTACGTGTTAAGTCAACATAGTGCACAACGTTTACTATACAAAGCATTTCCTATCATCTTGCCTGTTGATCACTACTATACAAAATCTCATCGACTAGATCTAAAATTTGTAGGCATAGAACCTAGAACCATAACTCAATCAGCGGAATTTTCCTTCATTGAGCGTATAGGGAGAGAGCGACTTAAAAATATTTCTTCTTGGAGTCGTATATTTTGTGGAATGCGTAGGGTAAAAGAAGAACTGCATCAATCTCTTTATAATCTAAAATGGGCTTTACCTTTATATTGCAAATATCGATTTTTTAAATAAATCACTTTAATTTATTACGAAATAATAATACACCTGCTGTGTACGTATCAATTTTATAGAAATTCGTGTGAATAGTAGTAAATTAAGCTGAGCTTTGCGAATAAGGCAAAGCACGACGATCATGGTCTGGTATTCGCGAATAAATTTCTTGATAAACTATAGTCAATTTAGCTTAAAAACGGGACAAAAAGATACTATTTTGAGAGTTTTGACGTTTAGATAGTTTTATGTCAAAATACGACTATATTGTCGTATTAAGATCATCAGGTTTTATGTCAAAACTCTCCTTTGATGATTATAATAAAGCACAAAAAAAGCACAAAAGTCATCATATGGCGCTTTAGCTCATCGAGGTTTTTGTAAAAATAAGCCTTTGTTGTGTAGTGTTTGAGGATTTCTGTTGATGACTTCGACCTGAGCGTTGATCCAAGGATGCTTAAATTTGGTGAGTCTGTTTTCAATATTATGCTTATTGCACATCACATCAAAAGCGGTGCGTTTTTTGCCTCAAGTGTTGCTCAAGCAGTCCATAGGTAAGTTGCGCCTCATTGTCTGTGAGAATGTTCGTTATTTTAAAAGGACAATGGGCGATCAGATTTTTCAAAAATGCACTTGACTCGTTAACCAACATCTTTGAATGCAGTTCGACATAAACGTACTTTGTGGCCCGCTCAATGGCCTACAAAAAGGTAGATTTTCCCTTGATTTGTGAGAACTTAGGTACTGTCAACATGAACAAAATCCAAAGGGATACATTTTTTTTTCAGGAGCCGACTCTTCTTTTTTGGATAAATATTTAGTCTTTTGAGGCATCGATACAGATTAGAGCGCATAAGATTGGGAATCTTCTCTTTCAAAGCACTATAAACATCATCAAGCGGAAGCTTAGAAACGCGCCTGAATTCACACACAATCTCTTGCTTCTGTTTCAGATAAAACGCTTTGGCTGCTCAGGTCCAGAGCGTTTATCTTGAACACAACCGGCTTTTTTCCGCTTCAAAACAGTTTTAATAGTGAAGGCCCAAACGCTTTGCTATTTTTAGCGATGCTCTGTACAGAGTTTTGTATTTCTTTTCGGACTCGAAGCGTCGTCTTGGCATTGTTATGCAGTATACTTTCCATACATTAGCCTCCTTTAGTTCCTTATAGGTTATACATAAGAATTTGGAACTAAACAGGTAAAGACATACAAAAGGATAGAAGCCTACGGTCATACATTTCTTTACCTTCCCTGATCTTTTCCAAACCTGAATACCATAGAAAAAAATAGACTCATGGTCAACACGTTCGGGATACTTAAATGTTCTATTGATAAAAAATTTAATATGACTTTTTTATACTGTTTTAGTTGTATATTTAGAATTTTAGCTATATTTTTTTTCCTTATTGTGGTAAAGCGCTTCTGTGATCGAAAACTTTTTATACGTATACACTTTTTAGGAAATTTTTATTTTTCTGAAAAAATAAGAGAATATAGACTGCGTCAAGACTACATTATGAACAGGTGGCTAAATAGGAAAGATGTATAAGATATTGATTTAATTCTTTTAAATTTTCAAGATAAAGTGCATATGCAAGCTTAGCTTGATCCTTAGCGCAGTGAGGTTGGATTAAAAAATTTTGAATATGCTCTGTTAAACTGTGTATATCCCTTGCAACGCAAGAGGCGCATTGCTTAATAAATGGAGCATACAGTTCAGGGCAGTTATGAACGTAAGGTCCGTGAATTACCGCGCATCCCTTTGAGATAGGCTCTATAAGATTGTGCCCTCCTATGGGGTTAAAGGAGCCTCCTAAAACGCAAAACAACGCGTGTTGGTAAAATCTTTGAGTTTCCCCAAAGATATCGATAACATATATTGGAGTATCTTTTGAAATTTTTTTCTGTTTTGACCAATAGACTGAAGCATTGGGAAAATCTATAAATTGATGTGGGTGTCTTGGTATCAAAATAAGTAAAAGATTTGGGCTTTTCTTTCTTAACATTTCGTGAACTTGCAAAATAAGTGGCATTTCACAGGCATGAATGCAAGAAGCAAGCCAGTAAGATCGTCCTTCAAAAAAAATATTTTTTTGATGCCACGCTTGGGAAAAATTTTTAAGATTTTCAGGGATTGACATATCGTCAAAAGAAGAAGCGTATTTTAAAGAAGGGGCTAAATAAATAGACATTTTTCCAAAAGATGCTTGCAGTAAACGTTTTTGTGTTTGTATAGAGGAAGTAAAGCAAATTGAAAACAAAGAAAGTAATTCGGAAAAAAAACGACTACAAATAGTCCATCGATCTAAACTTTTTTCAGAAATATGGGTATTGACCCCGATTAGAGGAATTTTACGTTTAAAAGCTTCATAAAGTAGGTTTGGCCACCGCTCAGCTTCTAAAATAAACGCGCAAGAAGGATGCCAGTGACGGAAAAAACGTTTTACATACACTATGCTATCGAAAGGAGCCATTTGATGAATAAGTCTGGGAACTCCTTGAATATACGTACATGCTCCCAAAGTTTGTGTAGTTACAAGCACATAGAAATCTTTATGATCTTGAAGGATTTTTTGTGCGATACTAAGCGCCATACGCGCTTCTCCCAAACTGGCTGCATGAATCCATACCACATTTCCGGAAGGACGTTGATGATTTGTGATTCCAAAGCGTTGCTTTATGCGACACGCAGTTTCTTTTTTTATCTGCAGTCGTTTTTTTGCAAGCAACCAAAGAAAAGGAAGCGCCAATACAGAAAGACCACGGTAAATAGATAGTACACTTTTAAAAAATAAAGATGGATTAACACAGAGATTTACTTTTTTTTCGTGATGTTCCATAAAATTTTCTACCTTTATCAAAAACGAAATCTGATTGCTTTAATGATCAGTTTACGCTTGCCTTTTTTTTAAAATAGAACACTATATTAGATTCGTAAATATCAAATTTCTTCGATTTCTTAAGTTTGAGATTTTCTGGTTAAGTCATCCTTCGTTCTCAAAAAAAGTTTTCTTCCTTTCTTTTCGCCCCCCCTCGTTCATGTTTATGATTTTTACGATAAAAGTCAATTTAGATAAGGTAAATAAAGTTGAGGTTTGTGAATAAATAAAGTACAATACTTAGTTAATAGAAGATAAGCTCTCTGCTAATCGATATAAAAAGGTTATGATTTAAGCTGACTTGCGTAAATGGGGAAGTAGGTTATGGGCTTTTGATACTTGGATAAATGCTTAAAATCTTAAGATAAAGCGTGGTCTAGCCAAGTTTTCTTCTTGCTTCCATAATGAATCAACAGGTACAGGGCCAGAGGACCAGCACTCATCTTTATCCATGATACGCAAGGCAAATGGCATAGAGCTTAGTAGCCAAAACCCACAAGCTGCAACATAGCTTTCATTGTATTTGGCGTCATCAATGATAGCCTCAATTTTGCTTGCAATCGTCTTTCTATACAATGACTCAAGTTCTACAATTTTTGGCGCACCAACAGGTTGGGAAATTCATCCTAAAATAAGTTGCATCTAGCAAGCTATTTCCAGGCCCTACCCACTCAAAATCAATCAGCTGAAGTCTTATCCTTATCTTCATGGTCACATACGTTTTCAGGGCAAATATCGACATGGGTTAGTACATAAAAATCTCCTGGGCTTAAGATCATTTTTATAACATTTATCGCATCTTGTTTTACTTCATTTGTAAAAGCAATATCAAAGTTATTACAAATAAGCTCTAATTTAGGGATCAAATCTTCTTCGTTCCACTTAATGCGGTATTCTAGAGTTTCCCTCTTAGGATGGGCAAACACCAATAGTTTATCATATTCCTCAAGACGCTCGTAACTTGCCATATCAAAATGCGCAAGAGATTTAGTAAAGCGCTTAAGCGCGGCTATTGCTTTATCAGGATCAGATTTAGTTAAACTATCAACAAGGCTGATATGCGTGTCACCTAGATCTTCAAGTAAGATAAATCTAAAACTTTGGCTTGCCCCTAAAAATTTAGGAATACTGTGATTAATGTCGGACCCGTTCAGAAATTTAAGCCCTGCAAAATCTCTGGCGAACCTTGCCAAAATACCTTCATCGGTAATTTTCTGATTTTTGTCAAAGAGCGACTGTTTAAATATAACAGATCACGTTTCATTATTATCTGAGGATAAAAACAGACGTGCAATTTGATTCCGTCTATCAGCTTCGCTTAACAATTGGATATCATTAATTTTCACTTCAAGACCAAGGTGATCTTGCAAAGCCTGAAGTATTGCCTCGAGTAAATCTGGTTCCAGATCATATCCTAAAAACTACCTTATTGTGCATGTTGATAAATCACAGCATCAATTAAAAAACACATAACTAACATAATATACGCACAAAGTGTTTGCCTGTCCAGTGCATAGCTTCTAGACTAAAATTGAGAGAGGTGAGCGTCTTTTTTTAGAGTATTAACTTTATATTAAGATCGATCATATAGGATATGATTGACTTATTCTGCTTAAGTAACGGGAATTTAACTTAATATTGGGGTATTCATGAAAACGATCACAGCTTCGGAATTAAAGAAAAAACTGGATAAAGATGAGGTTCTCCTTATCGATGTGAGAGGGCCTGCTGAGCATAGGAGTGAGTGCATTGATGGGGCTTTCCTCATACCACTTGGTGAAATCAGTATTGATAAATTACCCTCAACCAAAAGGCCTATCGTTATTCATTGTAGATCCGGCAAAAGAAGCGCTGACGCTTGTGCAAAACTTTTAGCCAGCACCCCTTCTTTAGATGTTGCTTCTCTTGAAGGCGGTATTGTTGCTTGGAGCCGGGCTGGTTTTAATGTTAAAAAATCAGGCTCCACTATTTTACCTCTTGATCAGCAAACCCAAATTGCTACAGGATTCATAGTATTTTCCGGAACAATTCTTGGAACGTTGATCAACCCTACCTTCTATATACTGCCAGGCTTTATAGGCGCGGGACTAATGTTTGCTGGGCTTACGGGCTGGTGCGGCATGGCAAAATTACTGGCAAAAATGCCATGGAATAGGTAAATATGGAACTGCTCGGTTACATCGCCTTAGCTGCTATGGGCATTACGTTAGGCCTTGTGGGTGCAGGCGGGTCTATTTTAACGATCCCTATTTTGGTTTATTTACTTAACGTTCCCATCATTCTTGCCACAAGCTATTCTCTGATTGTGGTGGGATCTACAGCATTTATGGGGCTACTGCGTTATCGTCATCATATTCTTTTTAAAAAAGCTGTCGTGTTCTTGATCCCTTCTGTTTTTGGGGTATTTACAGCACGCCACTTTATGATTCCCGCTTTGCCGCATACTATCGGGTCTCTTTTCATTGATAAAGCTCTTGTCGTTTTACTCCTTATTTTCATGAGTGTTGCCGGTTACTTCATGATAAAAAACTCTCCTCTTGATGCAAAAAATCATCTACCCAAAAATCAAAATATTAAAGTTATTCTGATTGGGTTAGCCTTAGGAATAATCATGGGGCTTCTTGGTGCAGGAGGAGGTTTTTTGATTATCCCAACGCTTGTGCTCCTGATGGGCTTTACCATGCAAGAGGCTGTTCCCACGTCACTTTTTATTATTACCGTTAATTCAGTGATAGGTTTTGCTGCCGATCAACATCAGTTCATGGCAGATGATTGGAGTAATTTAGCGAAGTATTTAGCGCCAGCCTTCTTTGGGATGCTTACGGGGCTCTATATTGCAAAATTTATTCAAGGAGAGAGTTTAAAAAAAGCGTTTGGATATTTCGTATGGGTCATTGGAATAGCAATACTTATAAAGGAATTTATTTTATAAACCACATTTAACACAAAAGAAGGGAGGCATTTATGACCATTAACATCAAAACTTTTTTTGATCCTGATACAGCAACTTTTACACATATTGTAAGCGATCCAAGTACACAAAAGTGTGCCATTATCGATTCAGTTCTTGATTACGATCAATATTCCGGCAGAACTAAAACCAAGTCTGCGGACCAAGTCATTTTCTATATCAACGAAGAAAAACTATCCGTTGAATGGATTTTAGACACCCACATTCATGCAGATCACATTACAGCCTCCCACTATTTAAAAGAAAAACTAGGAGGAAAAATCGGGATTGGTGCAAAAATCAAGGATGTTCTTGCCCTATGGGTTCCTATTTTTAACACAAACAAAGATACAAACCTGGATGCCTCTCAATTTGATCATCTCTTTGAAGAGGCGGAAGTTTTTAAACTTGGAACTATCGATGTAAAAGTCCTGCATACCCCAGGCCATACACCGGCATGTTCCAGTTACCTTATTGAAGATGCAATTTTTGTGGGGGACACCATTTTTATGCCTGATATTGGAACGGCGCGCACTGATTTTCCTGGCGGAAGTGCAGCAAGCCTCTATGATTCTGTAAAAAAAATATTAAGCCTTCCAGATGAAACACGCATCTTCATGTGCCATGATTATCCACCTGAAGGACGAGATGTGGCATGGCTTGCAACCGTTAAGGAGCAAAAGGAAAAGAATGTCTTGCTTCATGACGGCATATCAAAAGAAGAGTACGTTGCTGTGCGCAATAAACGGGATGAAGGAAAAGCTGTGCCCAAATTACTGCTTCCTTCTATACAAGCAAATTTAAGGGCCGGTACTTTTGGTGAACCAGAAGAGAACAACGTAAGCTATATCAAAATACCGGTGAATAAAATATAGAGATGTCTTAATAATTTTGAAGAAATTCGCGTTTCAATATATGTTCCAATCACTTCTTAATTCAAGAAGCCCAAAGAGATAAACTCCTCAGGGCTTTTCCATATTAGCTCTTCAAGCAAATACGATTTACAATCATCATAAAGCAGCTTAAAGACAAGAAATAGAGAGGCATTGGCAGCAACGTCCCATCATGTAGCAATCCCATAAATAATGTAAAGAGCGAGATCAGGCAGTAGTAGAAAAATCCAAACAAGCTGGATGCTGTACCAATTGCATGTTTATAATCCGCAAGTGCTAATGCAAGAGCATTGCTGGTTGCCATACATATTCCAAAAGCACATCCCATTTGAGAAAGAATAGTAATCGCTATCATTATATGGGAATGCAAAGCAAATAAATTATGATTTATCGTTGCCACGCAACTGAAGATCGTTGTCGCAAAAGCAATGATCAAAAGTCCATAGCCCATTATTTCTTTAGAAGAAAGTTTATTCTGTAATCTTTTAGAAACGATTTCACCAAGCATTGTAGCGACTGCAATAACTGTAAAGCTCAGACCATAATGACTTGGAGAAAGGCCTAGACCTTTGATGAGATAAAATGACCCTTCCGCAAAATAACTAAAGAGAATCCCATTACATCCGGCCACAATAAGAGCGAATCCTATCACCTTTTTGTCTAGCATAAATTGCGTTGCAATATTCCATGCAGAAACCTTTTTGCGAAAAGCATGTGGATGTGTTTCTGGCAACTTATACACTCACAAGAATTGTTACAATAAGCGCAAACATGGTCAAGAATATGAAGATGTTTCTTCACCCAAATATTTCCGCGATAAGCTCTCCGAATAAAGGTCCAAGCGCTGGAAATAAGGCAAGTGCGCTACCGGTCGCAGAATACACTCTTCCAAGGGCGGGGCCATGGAATGCATCTCTGCAAATTGCTTGGCCAAGAACGCTCCCTATACTGCCGCCAAACGCTTGTACTCCGCGACTGATCATCAACATTTCAATTGAATTTGAAAAATAGCAACCAATGCAACCGACAATAAAAACTAGTAAACCCGCTATAACACAGGGCTTACGACCTAATTTATCAGAAATTTTACCCCAAAATAGAGTTCCAAGAGCAAATCCAAAAAGATAGATCGTCAGTGTATACTCTACCATCGCTTCGCTTGTTCTAAGTGCATGCGCTATATCAGGCAAAGATGGCGTGTAAACAGTTTCAGAAAGTTGTGGAAGCCCCACAATAAGAACAATAAGCCAGATTTCTGGTAATAAAACATGTGTCATAAAAAAACCTCGACATTTAAAATTCTTCTAGAAATCACACCTGTCTTCGAAAAACTCAACTTAATTTATTCTAAAAAATAATCAGGATAAATTTTAATTTTCGTCATCTTCATCATCTTCCTGGATATCTTGTTCAAAATTATCCGGAAATTCTCCTCTGCTTTCATAATAAGCACGACGAATCACAGCGTAAGGATCGGAAGAAAACTCCATGACATGATCAACGCTATCTTTAAAAATAAGACGTTGATTTAAGTTTTCAGCCCCAAAAACTCCAATTCCCAAAAATGACGGAGAAGCCAAACTAAATATCGCTGCATTAAATAATTTTCCACAAAGATCCCTGGAAACTGTCGGACCTAAAAACGGAATCATCATAAAACATCCAGCAGGAACATTATAAAATTTTAATAATCTATTAATATCTTGATGATTTTCCTCAAGATGTATGTCGCTGGAGATATCTACCAATCCTCCTAACCCAAAAATTGTATTACACATAAAACGACCAAGTTGGACGAATGCTTGATCTCCTTCTCCCTGTAATCCCCAACTCAGAATACTAACAGGGATCTTTGTGTGTTCCAAAACATTATGGAGAGCTTTTTGTCCTATAGAAGGAACTAATGTGCGATATACAGCAAGCAAAGGACTCCAAATAATATGCTCAATTCCTTGATTAAAAACAAATACCCCTCGGTTCCAAAACTCCAGGGGATCCCAAATGACATCTTTTTCTTTAACTATTTTTTTTTGAGGATCTTTAATTTGTTTCATGCGTACAGATTCATGAGGTTCGTTTCTAGAGCATCCGGTTAAAAAAATTAAAAAAAATCCAAAAATTACATGATTGATCTTAATCACCATACTTTACCTTTTCTAAGATTGTTCTAAAGAAATATAACGCTGAGCTGCTCTCCAACTAAAGGGCCAGGATGCCACGTAAAGAAGACTTCCTACTAACAAAGTTTCCCACGGCATTACCCATCCAAAAATTAAAGTAACCACACTGGTTAGCAAAATAATCCCCGAGTAATGAGCGGGAATTTTGATCCCTTTTACAACAAAAGTTGGAAAACGACTTACCATAAAAAATCCTGTTACGATCAAACACAATGCCTGAAATATTACAGATTTTTGATTAAAAACAAAACTATAAATAATCGGAGTTAAGGCGAGTAAAGACCCTATTGTAACAGGAACTCCTACCGAAAAATAAGACGGCATTGACCACTTGCTCCCTAAAATACGCTGAATATTAAATCTTGCAAGACGTAATCCAGAACACATCGCAAAAAAAAGACAGATAGCCCAACCAAATCTCCCCCATTCATGTAAAACAAATAAATAGCACAATAACGCCGGAGCTGCTCCAAAATTTATAAAATCTGCCAAAGAATCTAGCTCTGCTCCAAAATCACTGCTACATTTCAAGAAACGAGCTATGGGGCCGTCCAATCCGTCCAAAATTCCTGCAATTAATACACTTGCTACTGCATGTTTCCAAGCTTTATCCACCCCAAAAGGAATTGAAGTAAGTCCCATACACAGTGCTAATAAAGTAACCGAATTAGGCAACAATTTGCGCAACGCAACAGGCTTTAAGTGATTATGTAAAGGTGCTAATATTTTTTTTCGTCGCTTGAAAAAATTTTTTCTTTTTCGCTTTGGTAACATTGTAAACCCCAAAAATATATATCAAACATCAATGATTACGTAAAGATTGTATACAAAAACAAAATTTTATTATACGCCAATAGGCCAACGCGCTCTGATAGAAAAGTTCATAGAAGGAGCAATTCCTGCTTGATATTTTTCATAAGCATTCCAAGCAACCATCATCCCGTTATCTGTACAAAATTTGGGGGGAGGGGTAAAAAGACGTACATTATATTGTGAAAAACACTCCTCAAGCATATTTTTTAAGTACTGATTTGCGGCAACACCTCCGCAAAAAACTGCCGCGCGAGGATGCGATTCTTGGGGAAGATTTTCAAAAAAATTTTCAACTTTTTTCTGAATACCTTGACCAATTGCATATTGCAGACTTGCGCACAAATTTGCTTTTTTTTCAAAAGAAAGTTTTTTTTCTCCTTCTATATTAATCCAACGTAACGCAGCGCTTTTCAATCCGGAAAAGGAAAAATTCAAAGATTTATCTCTCATTGGGATAGGGAGCGGGACAGACAAGGGGTCTCCCATTTTTGCTGCAACCTCAATGGCTGCACCTGCAGGAAAAGAAAAACCTAAACGACGCCCAACCTTGTCTAAGCATTCTCCGGCTGCATCGTCTAATCCGTACCCTAGCAAATAGAACTCCGTTGCACTGTACACCACAACAAACTCACAATGCCCTCCAGAAAATAACAAAGCAAGATAAGGAAACTCCAGATCATCGCACAAACGAGGAACCAAAGCGTGAGCTTGTAAATGATTAATGGCCCAAAGCGGTTTTTTGAGCGCAATTGACACACCTTTTGCAAACATAACTCCCACTAACAATCCTCCTGCCAATCCAGGACCCGCTGTAACCCCAATACCTTTAATTTCATCTTTATCAACGCAAGCAGATCTTAAAAGCGTATTTAATAAGTTTGGCAAATGCTTTGAGTGCCCCTTGAAAGCGAGATCAGGAACAACACCGCCAAACGACTGATGTTCCACTTGCTGATGAATACAATGTTTAAGTACGGATTTTTCTGTTGCATCTATTAAAGCAACGGCAGTATCATCACAACTTGTTTCGATACCAAGAAAAATTTGACGTTTTGTATTGGACATGATGTCTTTTTTAAAAATCCGCTTATTCTTCATTGTAGATAATTTATCTCATAAATAAAAGAGTACCCTTTGAAGAAAAATTTAAAGCTTTGAAGCGAGCGCTTGAAGATTTCGTATGCGCAAGATACACTTAGAATGATTAATTTTTTGAAATTTGTGGTATTTATGAGCAATTTTGTATGCCAAGAATGGACTATGATGATGGAGTCAACAGCTTGGCCTTTTGAAGAAGCTAGAAAAGTGATTCACCGAGATACAACACATCATCCAAAGTCTCATAGAATTTTTTCTACAGGATATGGGCCATCTGGGCTGCCTCATATGGGAACGTTTGGAGAAGTTTTGAGAACCTCTATGGTAAGGTTTGCCTTTCAAAAACTACGCCCTTTACATCTTTATCCAGAACAAACGTCAGAACTTTTATGTGTTTCTGATGACATGGATGGGTTACGGAAGGTTCCAGGCAATATTCCAAATCAAGATAAAATGGCGGCGTATATTGGTTTTCCATTAACTGAAGTCCCTGATCCTTTTCAGAAATATTCTAGTTTTGCAGCTCATAATAACGCAAAACTTCAGAAATTTTTAGATCACTTTAAGTTTGAGTATACATTTTTAAGTGCTACTCAAGCGTATAAAAGTGGAACGTTTGATAAGGCACTTTTAAAAGTCTTAGAACATCATCAAGAAATTTTAGACATTATACTTCCTACACTCAGAGAAGAACGACGAAAAACCTATAGTCCTTTTTTACCTATTTCACCTTTAAGTGGAAAAATTTTACAAATTCCCATTCAAAATTATCACGTCGATAAAGGCACTGTAAGCTTTTTAGACGAAGATGGATCATTGCAAGAAGTCCCTGTGACAGGAGGAAATTGCAAGCTACAATGGAAAGTGGATTGGGGTGCAAGGTGGTATGCTTTGGGGGTGGATTACGAAATGTACGGTAAAGATTTGATTGAATCTGCAAAACTTGCAAAAAAAGTATGTAACGTTTTAGGGGGAACGCCTCCAGAAATGCTCGTATATGAGCACTTTCTTGATCACGAAGGGCGTAAAATTTCTAAATCTGTTGGAAACGGTTTGACAATGGAAGAATGGTTGCGTTATGCTCCTTTAGAAAGTTTAGCGTATTTTATGTACCTGAATCCCGGGAGAGCTAAAAGGATTTTTTTCGACATTATTCCAAAAGCTGTTGATGATTATTTAGAACTTTTGGACGCCTACCCTTTGCAATCAGCAAAAGAACACATAGAAAATCCTGTTTGGCATATGCATCAGGGAAATCCTCCTAAAAAGAAATCTCCTATTACGTTTTCCATGTTGCTAAGTTTGGTAAATATTTGCCATGCAGAAACGCCAGAACACTTATGGTACTTTATACAACGTTACGTTCCCGATGCAATGTTGAATGAGGAGATGAAGGAATGGATTCAGCACGGTATTGCTTATTATCAAGATCGTGTATTGCCTCAAAAAGTATACCCAGAGCTTTTGGAAGAAGAAAAAAAATCTCTTTTATCTTTGGTTACACATCTAAAAAATCCTGAATTTTTAGAAAGAGATGCAGATTTTTGGCAAAACAAGGTGTACGAAATTGGAAAATCTTGTGGATTTTCTCAAGGAAAGCAATGGTTTTCTTTATTATATGGCGTGTTATTAGGGCAAACTCAAGGCCCACGTATGGGAACTTTAATCCATTTATTTGGTCCTTTGAAAATAGCTGAAGATCTTGAAAAACGTTGCTCACAATAAGTACAAGAGGGTTTCATGGCCAGTGTGATTCAGTGAATATTTAATGGGTGAAACAGAATGATTTTTTTATTTGAAATTTAGAAAAAATTATCTGTAAAAAGAGGTAGATATGTTGATTAAGTACGCAGGGTCTCGAGATTTTGCTTACGCTTGCGCAGTTTGGAAAGTGTTTAAGTCTCTAAGTGGCACTAAAAAAGAAAACGAAATAGAAAGTTTGTGGGATCTTTTACTGCAATTCAAAGGTCCCATCGTAAAAGTTTTACAGGTTCTTTCGGGAATGCCGGGGCTTTGGTCTTCTCCTGTTGCGGCGCGATTGCAGCTATTATCTTCGACTTCTGCTCCTCTTTCAAGTTCGGAGTGGAGGGAGTATCTAAAAATGATGGTTCCTGAAATTCATCCGAAACTTTCTTTTGATTCTGTGCATACGGGATCTTTAGGTCAAGTTCATGGAGTGTTTTGGAGTCAAGAAGAATTTCGTGCGTGTAAAATTCAATACCCCAATATGACTGAAATTTTAAAAAAAGATTTTAAATTTTTGGAAATATGGAGCAATTTATACCAATGGTGGAAACCAGGGATCGATACAACTCACATGTTGTCACATCTGTACACATCCATGAAGCAAGAGCTCGATTATGTGCAAGAAGGAAAGTGGATGCAGTGGTTTCAAAAATATTTTCAAGCCATACCTTGGATTCGTATTCCTTCTTATTATCCTGAAGATTCCAATCCCACAACGTTAATGATGTCCTGGGTAAGAGGAAACAATTTTTCGGATGAATTACTGAGAGGATTATCTCAAGAAATGCGAGATATTCTTTCTTATCGTTTGCTTTATGCGTGGTATCAGCCCTTTTTTTCTAAGGGAATTTTACATGCAGATCCGCATATGGGAAATTACATGTGGGATGAAAATTTATGTATTTATATGGTGGATTTTGGCTGTATTTGCTCTTTTTCAAATCAATGGGTTATTGGTGCAAAAGCATTGTATACTGCGTTACTCAATAAAGAAAAAACTGAAAAAATTTATTCTACGTATTTTGGATTTGATCCGTTATCGCCTATGCAAACAGCATGCATCGATCAATGGGCAAAATTTCTGTACGGTCCTTTTTTAGTGGAAGGAGTCCGTTCATTATCACACTCGATGGTTCAAGAGGGATTGAATTTACTTAAGGATATTCATCAGACCTTGCAGCGTCACGGACCTTTGCGTATTCCGTATGAATTTTTATTATTAGATCGTTCCTGCGTTGCTTTGGGAAGCACCTTAATTCGGTTACAAGGCGCGTTGTGCTGGAAAACATGTTTTCAAAATATTATGTGTAGTTAAACAATCATAGTGACTTGTATTATTTTTTATATCGTTTTTCTTATAGCTCGTTTCTTTTCTTAAAAAATAGCTTCCTTCTCAACCTTATGAGCTTGTATTCATTTTAGATGATAGGAAGTAAAGTGTACGTTTTTTTTATATTGGGCGTCTTTTATTCACTGATGTTACGCAGCAATAGTTGATTTTTGCTTGAAATAATCATATTTTTCGTCTGTAAGTTTTTAAGGACAAAAAATGAAACTGGATCTTCTTGATATTTATAGCGACTATTTGATAAGTCAAAATCACTATGCAACATCGACTGGTTTAGCCAATATGTTTCAAGGCGAAATTAGCCATGATCAAATGACTCGTCATTTACGTTCAAAAGATTACAGCTCTTCAAATTTATGGAGTTATGTCAAAGCAGATGTGA
>NZ_AWTR02000069.1 GCF_000469665.2 Holospora obtusa F1
TTAAAAAGCCAATGTTTTAATGTTCAATGAACTTCAAATTTTGAAAGGTGCTACGTAAGATGAGATAGTAAATTTCTATCTGCCAAAGAAAAAGACGAAGAAAAGTCCTTTAATAACAGAGGACAATCAGAAAAATCAAGAACTTGCGAGTGAAAGAGTTGCAAACGAAAATGTTATCGGTATGCTGAAACAACTTAAAATCATATCTGAAAAATAGAGAAACAGACGAAAAAGATTTGGCCTCAGATTCAATCTAATCACTGGAATTTATAATTTTGAGTGGGTATAAATAGGGTTTAAAGAGGTCTATTGAATAAAAAATTTTTTTCTATAGTTTGCTTTGCACCAAAATGTATCTTTGGACTTAAATGTCCTTTACTTTTATCACGTAAATGGCACCTGTTGATTGTCATTTTATTTATTCCAAAAACTCTCTACGCTTCTTTTTGACTGGTACCTACTTTGATAAATTTTATAGCCTTTTCTTTTAAATCTATACTAATGGACACGTTGACGTTATGGAGCTGTGAAAAAATAACTTACAAAATTTTACATAGTTCCATTTAAGGTGAAATTGATCTGCAAAAATTTTTAAAGCTGCCAATACATTATCATCTATTTTTCTCCCTGTATTATGGTTGTTTTGATCAAGAACAGCACTGATTTTTAGACCTTTATTGGTTGCAGGGTTTCCAATCAAATTGACAACTGCTTCTCTTGAAATTAATGGCTTGCCACGCCAGTTCTTAGAAATATAACTAAATATTTGGGGCGGGAGAGCTAAAAGATAATCGCCAATGTATTAAATGCCATGTTTTGGATCTTAAGGACAGGAGCGCCATGGCCAGATTATGGAAGCTGGAGCAATACGCACCGTCGTTTTATCAGATGGAGAGACAAAGGTATCTGGGAGAAGTTGCTCGAAGAATGAGTTGATGTTCCGGATTATAAATGGCTGATGATTGATGCAAGTCACATCAAAGTGCATCCTCATGCAGCTGGTGCGAAAGGTGGAAATCAAGAGATGATCCGCTCAAAAGGGGGCTTAATACAAAGGTACATCTGGCCGTGGATGTGCATGGTATGCCGAGTCAGAATCATTATTACAGACGGTACCACGGCTGATTGGACGCAAGCTTGGCAATTGATAAGCGGCATCGCAGCCGAATATTTACTCGCAGACAAATATGATAGCGATGCGAGTGTTGCTCAGGCCCAAAGCCAAGGCATGACCGTAGTCATACCTCCAAGAAAAAACCGAAAAGTTCACAAAGGCTATGATAAAGATTTATACAAGTTGCGGCATCTTGTTGAAAATGCATTTCTCCATCTCAAGCGCTGGCGTGGTATTGCAAGCCGTTATGCGAAAAATGCCAGATCATTCTTGGCAGCAGTACAAATTCGATGTATCGCTTTATGGGCTAATATCTCGTGACTACACTATCTAAAAAATGAGTACTTTTTTTCGTATTTTTCAGACTTAAATCCCATTAAAAAACTCTGTATGTCTATTAAAATTTTGGAAAAATATACACATGCTGACACATTCTGGGGTAAAAATTACCAGAAGCGTCTTTGGTAAAATTTGTGAGACGATAGCTTGTTTTTTTCTGTCTAACGCCAAAAGAGAAACCTTTCTAATATCAACCTCTTATTTTAAAGAAATTATCAGTGTATTTTAAAAATTAATGTTTTATTTTGTTTTAGATTGAAAAAAATTATTTCTTAATTTGCTTTTTTTTAATTCTTTTAAACTATTTTATGTGAGCTGGGGGCGTATATTTTTTTATGAAAAAAGTGATAAGTATTTTTTTAGGAAATATTTTTTTTCAAGTATACGGATTTGAATCAGAATTAATTTGCTGGATTCGTGATGCAGAAAAACGCTTATGTGATGACCCTAAACAATGTCAAAGATACCTAGCTTTAACGGCAAAAGGAAAAGCCCTGGTTTTGCAAGAATTGTTGCGTCGCAGTAAAGAAGCAAAGAATGTTTCTGAAATTCATTTAATTAATTGGGTATTAAAACAATATCAATAAATGAGAGGTGGATAGAAATATTTGTAAAAATATCAAAAAATATTTATCTCGCAAAAATTGCTTTTGTATGAAAAGATTAATGTGTAAATGCACGTGTTCCAGAATGAAGTTGTGATCCTTCCAGTAAATTAAGTTGAAGTTTAAGAAATTTTAGGAGAATATTTTAAGACCATATAATTGAGGACTTATATTTAGCACTTGGATAATTGAAGCTTTGATCCTAAAACTCTCATATCAAAGGATTCTAATTCTTAATAATACGTGCTTTCACAAATAAAAAATCTATAAAAGAGGCTGAACATAGGAAGATTTACTTTCCAAAATTCTTCAGACTTTAATCTGTATAGAGAAAAAGTAGGCTCAAGCTAAAATCATAAGATGTAAAGTTGACCATAGCATTAAGGCATTTTTTCAAAAGTAAATTCTAGAAGTAAATTGAAATAAATTCTGGTTCGATATATTTGCCTCTTTATTTTCATTTTCCTATTTACGTGTTTTCTCGACCTTAACCTTTCAAGAAAAAATGAGCTTAAGTCAAGCGTGTTATCAGATCTGCGAATTTTTCCACAAATCGACGGTTGATTTTTTTAAGAGGATGCTTTTTTTGATAAATTAGCTACATCCAGTCGTTAAAATCAATTTTATTAAAAAGGACATTCAAAAATAAAATATCCTTTACAATATTCCATAGTATGATGTATTAGTTCTGTTTCTGAGTGTTATTACACTCCATATATACTGTAGGAAGTCTAATCCGAAGTCCTTCTACCTGAGCTATGGTATAGTGAGCATCGATATTCAATCCATCCATGCACCGTCCTTTTTCGAAATCTTTTTTTGAGTATCCAGAATTTTGTGGCACTTCTAATGGAGCATCTTTTCCAGCATCTACCGCATTGTTGTAAAATTCTAAGATACGAAAATAAGGATTTTCTGGATCTGCGAAATCTGACGCAGATAGTGTGTTAGATTCATCCGTTATTTCTTTTAAAAATTGCGTCAAAATTTTTGGGCTTTCTCCTAAAAGCTTCTGAAATCTTCTGCATAATTCCGGATGTCGTTCCAAAGCTGTATCAAACGAACAAGATTGCATTTTATACGCATCATCGACTAATTTTTCCATAGAAGCGTTTCGAGTAATTTGGAAACTCTTCTTACCCTTTTCATCGATACTGGTATCTATTTCCAAAATTTTTGGGTACGCCTTATTAAATTCGTCATTGATACAAAGTGTATATTTGTTAAATAATTTACGTGGTTCTTTTAATATACTATTATAAAAAAGTGAAAATTCATTTATTTCTTTTGCGAACATTTTCTTTAACTTATATCCTTGTGCGCAAGCTATACTCGTATCTAACATCGCTAAATGAAGATATGGATTAAATTTTTGATCGTATCCATCAAATCCATTACGTGCATAATACACTCCCTTTAGGAAGATTTCTTTTTGTTCTTTTTTCAGATTATTTGCGATATTTACAATGCATTTGTCTATTTCTGTGTGTACTTCTTTAAGGTCATCGTTATATTTCACAATATAGGCGTTTGTCCACCACTGAAAAGGAGACATTGTCTCTTTTAATTCTGTAATTGCTTCTTGATCGGAAAATTTAATGTTTTCTACACTTTTCATCACTGTTTCTACTATATCTGATGTTAGAATGCTTGTTTTAATTGTTTGAATTTCTTTAAGAAGCTTCTTAACAGAATTAAAATTCTTTGTCTGAAGGAACTCGAAGGCACGATGAATAAAGCATTCTCCCTTTATTCTCGATATCTCCTTAATTATAGCCTCTTCATAATTCATGTTGGCAGTATTTTTTTGAAAGAAATTAGTCAAGTCGTCAGAAGAAAAATTTTTCAGTTTAAAGACAATCTTAATAAAATCTTGCACTACTTCTGCAGAAGGTTTTAATTTATTAAAAACAAAATTTATGCTCTCTGGAGTAAATTCCCCATTACTCAAAGTGTTTTTGAAATCACATGTATCATTACGATTGATATACTTTATAATCTTCCAAGGTAATCCATCTAATTTTTTAATTATTTCGTTTATTTTTTTAGAATTTAAAATTTTTTTAAAAAAATTATAATTAGTATTATTTTTGATACATTCATCTAATAAATCACTCCAATTCGATCCATCCATTTTGTTAAGCATTTCTTGATTTTCCAAAATTCGTGCGAAATTATTCGCAGGACTTTTTTTCATATAATATAGCAACGCTATTAGCCAACACGCTCCATCAAATTTTTCCATAACTTTATGGTATTCTGAAGTTGAAAAAAAAATTTCCAACTCTTTCTTCGAAAGACCATACTTTAATAGGTTAAACCAATCAGAGCTCTTAAATCGTTGAAGAATTTGCTTATTGTTACAAAAAAAGTTAAAAAAAGTTTTTTTCAGTTCGATATTTTTAAAATTTTTGCAAATATCTGACCAGACAAATCTCGGATTTGACCAGTTAAAATTCTGAATTTTTTCAGCCATTTTTCATGACTCCACACTGCGTCAAAAAAATCTTTCTTATTTTCAAGTATAAATTTTTTTATTAACGCTTTAAATTCAAATGGATCGGTGTATTTCACTATGTTCTCGTTACTCAACATTGCGTCAAAAAAATCTTTCTTATCTTTTTGGATACAACTCTTAAATAATTTTGAAATAGTATACAATCCTGTACTTCCTAGATCTTCCTTTAATTTTTCAATAATCCGTTCATTACTCAAAGCTATCTCGAATAACTCTTTCTGATTGTTTTGGATACAGAGTTGCAATACCTTAAAAGCTTGCTCAGCGCTTAAGTTTTTCATAATGTTTTGATTAGAACACACCATAGCAAAAAATTCTTTACTATTTTGTTGGATACACTCTGTTAAGAGGGCAGACCACATGCCATTTTGTTTAGTAATCTTTTCATTTTCAAAAGCTATCTCGAATATTTTTTTTTGATTTTTCTTGATGCTTAGATTTAACATGGTATACCAATCTTGTATTACACAATTTTTCAGCAACTTTTTCATTCTTTAGCGCCGATATAGCCATATTTATATGACCGAGATCGCTGCAGTAATATAATATCCATCCCAAATCAATACTAGTCAATTTTTCAGAAACTTTTTCATTCTTCAGCGCCGATATAGCCACATTTATCTGATGAGGATTGACACAGCAAGTAATATCTCTGTTAAATCATCGTGATTCAATTTTTCAGTAATTTTTTCATTCGTAAAAGCTATCTCATAAAGCTCTTTTTTATTGTTCTTGAAACAGTATCGTGCCACTTGTTGCCCATTAGAAATCAAAGCTATTTCGAAAAATTCTTTCTTATTTTCCTGGGTACAAGCTTCTAATACTGCTGTCCAATCAGCTTCATTTAATTTTTCAGTAATTTTTTTATTTGCAGAAATGATCTCAAAAAACGCTTTCTTATCTTTTTCAATACAATGTGCAATTATTTTTGCCCAATCAGATCCATTCATTGTTTCATTAACTTCCGGATTATCCAGATCTTTCATGAAAGCATTAAGATTGTCGCTTTCTATATAATTTACTAAAATAGAAATTTCCGATAAACCAGCCAAAGAAACTTGTGAAACGAATAAACACAATAATAAAATCAAATTTTTTTTCATAACAAATCAATATTAGTTAACACATAACTAATAATACATATTATTAACATAAATGTCAACAACAATGTTAATATATTTTTATTATTTATTTTTTTAACGAGAAAAATTTATAAGAAAATGAAACGTATCCTCAATGTATTGTGTAGAGAATGAAGATCCCAATAATACGTTTTCCGGAGGGAAGCAGATATAATGTTTGTACAAAATTAAAAAAAATCTGATGCAGGTAGTCAGGGCCTGCGCATGAAAAAATTTTTGCAGTAATTTGATTGGGTGCTTGAATGAGATTAAATTTTTACACAGCACGCTTTTTAAGGATTGATCGGTTTTATCTTTGGCTTTTTGTATTTATGTTGAACGCCCATTTTCTGAGTATATCGATATTTTTAGCTGTATTATAGTAATTTAGCATGAAAATGGGATTTGAAAGAATGCGGCAATAGCTTCATAAAGTTTAGTTTCAAATTTTTATGGTATAACCTATAAGGAACTAAAGGAGGGTAATTTATGGGAAGTATACTGCATGAAAATGCCAAGACGATGCTTCGAGTCCGAAAAGAAATACAAAACTCTGTACAGAGCGCCGCTAAAAATAGCAAAGCGTCTGGGCCTTCACTATTAAAACTGTTTTGAAGTGGAAGAAAGTTGGTTGTGTTGAAGATAAACGCTCTAGCTCTGCATAGCCCAAGACTGATCGCCCATTGTCCTTTTAAAATAACGAAAATTCTCACAGACAATGGGGCGAAATTCACCTATGAACTGCTTGCGCAACACCTGAGGCCAAAAAACAAAACGCACCGCCTTTGATGTGATATGCAAGAAGCATAACATTGAACACGAATTCACCAAATTCAAGCATCCTTGGATCAACGATCAGGTCGAAGTCATCAACAGAATTCTCAAACACTACACAACAAAGGCGTATTTTTACAAAAACCTCGATGAGCTAAAGCGCCATATGATGACTTTTGTGCTTTACTATAATCATCAAAGAAAGCTGAAATCATTGAAATATTAGACCCCTTTTGATATTATTATATTAAAAATTGAGCGTAACAAGTTTAATTTTAATCATAATCCAAACCACATGTTGTTGAGACTAAAGAAATAGATGCTACGGAAATGCCTAAAAAAAGAAAGAATCGCACTAACAAATAAAGGAAATTTTATTCAGGAAAAAAGAGAAGAAAAACTTTTAAAACCCAAATTTTTGTTGATAAAAAGACGAAACAAGTAATATGCACTGATTTTGAAAATGGTAAACAACATGATTTTAGAGTATTTAAAGAATCGAAAATAAAGATAGCTCCTGATATAAAGATCATTACTGACTTTGGATATCAAGGGATACAAAAATTGCATATTAAATCTGCGCTGTAAAAGAAAAAGACGAAGAAAAATTCTTTAACAACATAGGATAAGCAGAAAAACCAAAAACTTGCGAGTTCAAAAGTTGAAAATCAAAATGTTATCGGTATCCTAAAACGATTTAAAATCATGTCTGACAAATATAAAAACAGGCGAAAAAGATTGGGCCTAAGATTCAATCTGATCACTGGAATTTATAATTTGGAGTGAGTATAAATGAGTTTCAAAAGAGGTCTAGTGTTTCTGTACTTTTTAACCCCTTACATCTCTCCTAAGCACTGCCTTGCGAAGTCTGGATCTTTAATGAGAGCATCCTCCTTTAAGTCTATCGTATGCAGTGCTTTCACTGGGCGCCATAACTTTAGCTAACGTGAAAATCATCTTGGCGAATGTATTAAAGTGACGTAACTAGCCTAATTTCTATATCTACTTTATTCTTTTCGCCACTTTTCAAAATATCTATCATTTATATAGAATATTTTTTTAACACCGATAATTCTGGGAAATTTTTCATTTTCTAATTCTTTGATTTGTTCGTGTTTTGTGTGCGCTTCCAGATCTTTTTTAGCTTAATTTTTATTTAATATCTGTTTTCTGAAGAAGTTTACTCTTTAATAATTTACAACTTTAGTTTTTCAAGATCAGATTTTAATTTTCGTAAAAAATTTTCGGTATTTTTATTGCAAACAGCCCCTTCTGTGTTTGGATTCCCTCCCTCATGCAAAGAAGAAATTTGGGAAGAAGGAGGTAAAGTCTGCTGATCAGGCAAAGGTAACGCGGGATGTACAGAAGCTGTTTGTTGATCGGTTGCAGTTAAAGGTGTATGTAAAGAATTCGTTTGCAAAACTGTTGTACCAGAAGTAAGGGGTAGAGAAGTTTGGCCAGAAAGATTTCGAAAAGTCGGAGCACTTATTGCAGGGGATACAGAAGTTTTAGTAGAAGTTAAAAGATTTTTACGAGATTCCAGAAGGTTTTTATGAGAATCTAAAAAATTTTTCGAAGAATCCGAGGAAGTTTTAGCAGCAAGTGAAGTAGAAGAAGAGATATTTTTTGAAGTTAAAACATTTTTTTTAACCAAGGCCACAGCGCTATTATTTGATAAAATAGCAAAATATACAAATAATGTAGTAAAATATTTTTTATTCATAAGCTTTTCTATAATTTGGTTTTTCAATATAATGATAATAAAACAATATTAATTTATTATTTTACTAAAAAACTTTTATATTATACTATTTTTCTAAATTTAATTTAGGAAAATGGTATAATGGCTTTTTTATAAACATTCTCGGTTATTAACAGTGGTGATCATTTTATTTACTTTTGTATTCTTTGTCTCTCTGATTAATTATGCATTAAATTGGCTGTTTTTAAAAGTGTTTTAGATAAAATAATTTAGAAAAATGGTATGAGATATTATCGTGTTCTATTCATAACTCATCTTACGTAGCACCTTTCAAAATTTGAAGTTCATTGAACATTAAAACATTGGCTTTTAACAATAGTTTTTGTTTTATTGCAAAATGATTCAATGAGGTTTTCACTTTCAATAATTCTAATTTGCAGTATGCAATGAGTGATGCAAATAGATGATTAGATTGTGTTCTTATAGTTCTGGTAGGTGATTTAGATAAACTTGCATTCTGCTTAATCGATTTATGAAAAATTTCAATTTGCCACCTTTTTTGGTAGACTTTATACATGCGGTCGGCATCAAGGCCTAGGTCGTTAGAGATGAGATAAAGC
>NZ_AWTR02000068.1 GCF_000469665.2 Holospora obtusa F1
TGAGCAAGTAATATAAACTGCTTTTGAAAATGGTAATGGATATGATTTTAGAGTATTTAAAGAATCGAAAACAAAGATAAATCCTGATATAAAGGTCATTACTGACCCTGGATATCAAGGGATACAAAAACTGCATAGTAAATCTGCGCTGCAAAAAAAAAGACGAAAAAGATTTGGTCTAAGATTCAATCTGATCACTGGAATTTAAAATTTGGAGTGAGTATAAATGAGTTTCGAAAGAGGTCTATTATTTACTCCCCCCCTAAACTATGAATTTTTTCGTAATATTTACCGCTCTTTTTACCCACAAGTTTTTCACTTTTTTTGCGTCTCATCCTCTATCTTTGCAAATGGTTAGCTTTATCCCGCTTTCATCAATGTATACAATACTTTGAAACTGGTATATATTTTAGTGCTTCTTGGTATGTATTTCATTTTTCTTTATTTGCTTTCCACATAAGTGAAGGTTTTTTTATCACTACGGGCCTTAATTAATAACGTGCACCACTGACACTCATGCCAAATTCACCAGCAATATTTTCTGATCTAGCATCGGGATGATTAGTTGCATATTGAATAAAAGACTCTTTTTCTATAGTTGGCTTTGCATCCAAACGTATCTTTGGGTAAAAATGTCCTTTACTTTTATAATGCAAATGCCATCTATTGAGTGTCATTTTATTTATTCCAAAAACTCTCGATGCTTCTTTTTGACTGTCAGCTGATTTGATAAAATTTATAATTTTTTCTCTTAAATCTATACTGTATGGACGCGTTGACATTATCTACTTCTTTTAGACAAAATGTATCATATTTTGTATTACAATTTAACTGTTTTTACTGTAGTCTGATTTAATAAATTATCTTAACAGTTGTGCATATTTTAGATCTTCTTCAAAGTCACTAATTGACACACAGAACAAACCAATGTTACCAGACACTCTGGATTCCTGTGCACAGCAATCACACTGTGCACAGCAATCACAATGTATAGGAAAAATTTGATAAAATGCTTCCCAAAATTCTTTTCCTAAATGTATAAAATAATCTAAAAAAGGACGATAATCTTTTAATTTTTCTATCCTTCTTCTCGCTATTCTTAATAAAAAAAGATCTCTTTTTGCTACCATTTCTTTTAAATACAAATTTTTTTTATATTTACGACTGGTCTTTCTATAATCAGATATTCTACCCGAAAAAAAGAGTTCAAAACAACTCTTATCGTCATCAAGCATGTTAACTAATGGTCCAGAACAAAGAAGATTTTCTATATTTTTTTCTTCTTTTTCAATTTCTTCTTTTATTTTTTCAATATTGTGCTCGATTGATTTAGTAAGTTTTTGTTCAGAAATAGATGCAATACTAGCATGATGAAAAAAATTTTGTTTTTGTGAGAAAGACATTTGAGAATTTGAAGTTATAAAAAATAATAAAAAAATTTTATTAATTTTTTTTATCCACATATAAAGCTTTAATTATTTTTAAAAATTTTACCATAATTTTTTCAAAAAAAATAGAATGCGCATTTTAAACTTGAACATTTTTGATCCTTTGCAAATAAAATTAATCCGTCGTATAGCTGTATAGCTTGCTACATTCATACAAGATTTTTGTATGACAAGAATCATTAAATACCCTAGGTGCTATCGATTTATGATTAACATACTCAGCTATAGTATTTGTCCGCTGATAATAATTTACCGCTCTTTTGGAAGAAAGCTTTTTCCCCTTTCTGCCCCATCCTTGTGTCTGCACAAATGATCATCTCAACACCGCTTTCATCATTTTTTTATAGCTAAATCCTAGCTTTTCTGGGGCTATTTTGTCCTTGTTGCCTAAGCGTGGTTTAACTTTAATAGCCTCTACCTTCTTGGCACCTGATCCACCACCTGCTTACGCTACTTCTTGGATGTCGTGTTTTGATTGTAATCAAGCTTGATTATATTTCTATTGCTCACCCCTTTAGATCTAAGCTGTAGTGTTTCTTTGTCATTTTCTTTTAAAAATATCTCTTTGTCCCGTTTTTAGGCTAAATTACTATATACAAAAAAATGCATCAAAATCATTCCTGAAAATGTTATCGTAGGATTTCAGTCACATTTTTAGTAATCTGAAATAGTAAATCTATCGTATTATTCTTTTTTTAGTCCTCGCATTTGTAGACTCCACAATTTTCTATACATACCGTTTTTTTGCAAAATTAATGCATCGTGCGCTCCATCTTGGACAATTTTTCCTGCACTAAACACCAAAAGGCGCTCCATACTTGATAACGTATTCAAGCGATGAGCAATAAATAAAACCGTCTTCCCATACATAACTTCCGAAAAAGCTTTTTGTAATTCTTCTTCCGTGATACCATCCAAACTGCTTGTAGGCTCATCTAAAATTAAAATAGGAGCATTTTTTAATACTGCCCTTGCTATAGCAATTCGTTGACGTTGCCCGCCAGAAAGGCGCCCACCTCTTTCACCTACAATGGTATCATAACCTTGCGGAAACTCTTCAATTACTTCGTGAATTTGAGACTTTTTTGCTGCTTCCTGTACTTCTTTAAACGTTGCTTCGGGCCGTCCATACAAAATATTATCCAGAATAGATCGATTGAATAGAATGCATTCTTGTGGAATGACAGAAACAGCTTTGCGTAAACTACACAAAGAGATACTTTGAATATTTTGACCATCTATACACACAGATCCCTTTTGAACTTCTTGAATGCGCAACAATAAGTTGATGAAAGTAGATTTTCCACTTCCGGAAAATCCTACAATTCCCACTTTTTGTCCTCCAGGAATGTGAACATTAAAATTAGAAAAAAGCGACTCTTTTCCTGTTCTATCATAAGAAAAATGTACGTTTTTGAACACAATTTCTCCAGAAGAAACGACAAGATCTGAGCGCGAAGACGTCAGCTCTAATATCGGAGTTTCGCTGTAAACAATGGAAAGCGCTTGTTTTAGAGCCCCTAATTTTTCCCAAAATTCTCTTATTTCTGAACCAAGCGTCCAAAATTGGTCCAAAATCTGAACATTCAAAGTAAGAACCAATACAAATTCTCCTGCACTAATTGTTTGAGCTTTAATCCCTTTCCATAGCCACCAAAAACATAAACTTTCAAAAACTACAAAAGATAAGCTTTGGAATGCATGCAACATTCTAAAAAAATAATCACGCTCTTGCTCTTTTTCCAAAGCAATTGTTGTATATTGACGAATAAGTGAAAGTTCCAAAACGTGTCTAAAGAAAAGCTGCACACTGGCAATATTGGAAAAAACATCTACAATTTTTCCAACAACGCGTGAACGCGTTTCCGAAGCTCGGTGAGCCAAATGACTTTTAGAAAATAAAAATCCTAAAGAACCTCCCAAAAAAATAGTTAACCAGCACAATAATGCCCAAGCAAAATGCGAATGCACTCGCGCAACACTATACATAGAAAATATCAATGTAAAAAAACAAGTCAAAAAATTATCAACAAAAATTTCTATAATATTTGGAACAAAAGTAACCACATCATTAATTTTGTTTGTCAGATTTCCGGAGAAATGTTTTTGATAAAACTGCAAAGGTTTATGCATCATATGTTGCATAAGCTTTAATGCGATAAATTCCCGTTGCGCAGGAAAAAATTTTGCTATCATTGTATCATACCCAAAATTAATCCAACAAAACCCAAACCCCAAAAGAAGATAAAGGATCATTAATCTTGTGATTTGCTCAATATAAGAGGGATCTTTTATATGAGTTACTATATCTATGATAGACTTAATAAACGCAGGCTGCATTGTGACTATTCCTGCCCATGCTAAAGAAAGCACACTTAAAGTAGCAATTTGCTTCCAAAAAGGGGCAGAAATTTCGTAAAAAAATGTAGAAATTCCTTTACTGGACATTATTCGCTCCTTGATCACATCTATTAAAGGAATTGCTAAAAGAAACCAAGGTTCCCGTGATGATCTCTCCATTGTGTGTAGAACATTGAAAATGTCCAGAATTTAAGCACTCAAGTCCCCATGCTTGCTCCAAACAAATCAACCCATGACCAGATTGAATGTATCCCCACCTTCCTTGCACATTCCCTTTAAAATCCAAAATAGCTTCCCCAACGCTTGGAACACGTTCTCCTTGAATATGAGTTAAATAAAAAAGGCTTTTATGAACACGATTTTGATAAAAACTACTGGCGATCACTTCTTGCCCTACGTAACACCCTTTTTTCCAAGAAATCCCTTGATGAAAATGATACTGATATTCTAAAATTAAAGATCGCTCGTAAACAAGGTCATGTGCGCCACTAGGAACTCCATTTTGAATACACAAAGTCCGATAAGAAGTCTCAGTTCCTGGAATACACAAAGGAGTTGGAATTTCGTGCCAATATTCGTAGGGCAAAGCAACACGAAAACCAAGACTAGGATGACGAAAATCCTGAAATATGATTCCCAAATATTCTTGAATCTTGTCCTGTATTTTTTGATAAAGAAACGCAGATTCCGAACCGCTAAAGCTTATAACGGCCCACGGAACTTCTTTAACTTGAACGCCATGTAAAGGGCCATATTTATGGATAAGCCCCATTATAACAGAGTGATGAACCGAATCGTATTCTAAGTACAGTCGCTCTTGATTCTGAAAGACAAAAGCATCTGCGAGAAAACGACCCTGACGGTTCAAAAAAGCAGTAAAAATACCCTTCTGGTTACCAAGAAGGTTGATGTCATTCGTTGAGATCCCCTGTAAAAGATCTCTCCCCTCTTTTCCTGTAACCAAAACCACACGACGAGAAATTAAAGGAACCCAAATATTCATAATTTTTTTTAAAGTAGATGCGGCGACATTGCTTCCATCTTATGAAGACTTTAAACGTATAGTTTAAACGTCTTCAGCAGAATCTTATGCCCAACTTATTCATCCTTTTATTCTATCGAATGTTTTTCCGAGATTCAAGATGATTTTGTCATAGAAGAGTATTTCAAAACAATCAAAGCGATACGTTTAAAGTCAATTTGACATTTATGAAAAAGTATATTTTTTTAAAAAAAGCGCTACGATCGCATATAGTAAATTAAGTTAAGATTCAAGAAAAAAGATATTTAAATAAAAAATGATAATAATGTGGTCATATATAAACTGACATTTTTTTGGTTATATTGAAAGTAATGGAACAGTTTCATTGTTTTATAAGCCATATCACGACTATACGAGAAGATAATCTTTCTTTTAAAGCTTGCTAATCGATGCAAAATATCACTGTGTGTTGATGTAATATTTTTCCCATGAACATGCTTTTCTTCAGGAAGACATACCCCTTTCATCTGTGACAATTTAAAATCCAATCGAGAAATTTTGGACACATATGAAGCGATGAATTAGGCAAAAAATTGAGCTCTTTCAGAGCTTATGTCAGTCAATTAGTTCTTTTTTACTTTATCACAATTCAACTGATTTTGCTATATCTTCTATATTGCTTTGCACCTCAGGTTTTTTTGATTTATGCCATCCAGCCTTATCCATAACTATTATCTCCTCATTACCTTTTAAAGACTCTGACATGGCCCTTAGGTGTTCATTCATCTTAGTATTAACTAAAAAGGCATTAGATAGGAAATATTGCTGCATGTATTAACATTTATAGTACTGCACAAATGAAAGTTTTATTGCTCTTTTATTATACTTTCTTATTGAATTCAGAGAAGTAATGGCTTTTTTATAAATATGCTCGGTTACTAACTGATGTTACGCAGCAATAGTTGATTTCTGCTTGAAATAATCATATTTTTCGTCCGTAAGTTTTTAAGGACAAAAAATGAAACTGGATCTTCTTGATATTTATAGCGACTATTTGATAACTCATCTTACGTAGCACCTTTCAAAATTTGAAGTTCATTGAACATTAAAACATTGGCTTTTAACAATAGTTTTTGTTTTATTGCAAAATGATTCAATGAGGTTTTCACTTTCAATAATTCTAATTTGCAGTATGCAATGAGTGATGCAAATAGATGATTAGATTGTGTTCTTATAGTTCTGGTAGGTGATTTAGATAAACTTGCATTCTGCTTAAT
>NZ_AWTR02000067.1 GCF_000469665.2 Holospora obtusa F1
AAGAACACAATCTAATCATCTATTTGCATCACTCATTGCATACTGCAAATTAGAATTATTGAAAGTGAAAACCTCATTGAATCATTTTGCAATAAAACAAAAACTATTGTTAAAAGCCAATGTTTTAATGTTCAATGAACTTCAAATTTTGAAAGGTGCTACGTAAGATGAGTAAATAAAATGATAATCAATAGGTGGTATTTACGTTATAAAAGCCAAAAAAATTTCTTCCCAAAGATACGTTTGGGTGCAAAGCCAACTTATAGAAAAAAGTCTTTTATTCAATTCCAGATGCTAGATCAGAAGCCAGTGGAGCACGGTATTGGTTAAGGCGCGTAGTTATAAAAAAATTTCCACTTATGTATAAGCAAGTAAATAAAAACGAAATACATACCAATAAATAATAAAATATATATCAGATAAAATTTTGTATACATTGAGGAAAGCAGGATAGAGCTAATCATTTGCAAAGATAGAAAATAGGGTAAAAAAAGCGAAAAACTTATTGATAAAAAGCGCGGCAAACATAGTAATTTAGCTTAAAAACGGGAAAAGAAGAAGGTATTTTTAAGAAAAAATGACAAAGAAACAATACAGCTTAAATCTAAGGGAACAAGTGAGTAAGTAGGTGGTAAATCAGGTTACCAAGAAGCAGGCCATGCTTAGGCAGTAAGGGCAAAATAGCCCCAGAAAATCTAAGGGTTTATGTCGAAGACCAATGCAGATAAAAATGAGCAAAAGATAGCAAAACTATTTAATGCTCGTATGTGTTTTTTGTATCGGCGGTGAAAAAAGCTAGGCTTTAGCTATAAAAAAATCTGTACCTACTTGCAAGAAAGCCAAGAAAAATGAAAGCGATATAAAAAAACTATAAAAAATATACCGTCAGAAAGTCTTGTATATATTGATGAAAGCGAGATGATCATTTGTGCAGAAACAGGATGGGGCAGAAAGGGGAAAAAGCTTGCTACTAAAAGAGCGGTAACTATTATAGCTGAGTATGTTAATCATAAATCGATAAAACCTATGGTATTTAGTGATTCTTGTGATACAAGATTATTTGAAGCTTGGGTAAAAGAGTTATAGAATCAGAACTTGGGCAAATTGTAATAATGAATAATGTTGCATTTTATAGATCACAAGGAACGAAAGAGTTGATCGAATCTGTAGGTTATCAACTTATCTTTTTACCGCCATACTCACCCGATGTGAATCCAATAGAGAAATTTTGGGCACATATGAAGTGATGAATTAGGAAAAAAATTGAGTTCTGACCGGGCTTATATCAGTCAACTAATGCTTTTTTATTTTATCATAATTTGAATACTTTTTCTTTTTGATATTATTTTTAAAGAATTTGAGCAAAATTCGTCAAATTTTAATCACAATCAAAACCATATGTTATTGGGACTGAACAAGCGTTGTCTATCCCAAAGAAGTAGCCCATAAAAATTTAGCTTACATGCCTTGCTAATACAAAAAAGCACAAAAGACATGTTTGAGAGGTCCAGTTTATACTCGAAATCAGCTTATTTTTAGCCTAAAATGAGCGTTGACTGCCATTTTTCGACATTTTTTGAGGAATCGTATTCGTAATTTTTATGCACTGATCCCAAAAAGATGCTGAAATTTTTGAGAATTTTTACCAATTCAAATATTTATTTTATGGACATGGGAATTTTTCCTGCAAGTTAGCTTATGATGTTTTTATACACATTTTTTTAAAATTGAACATTTACAAATGATCTATTTTATTAAAGAAATAATGATTGACATAATTCATTGTTTTGATTAGAGTATTTATATAGTTTTGAATAAGCAAAGCATTGATGAAGTTAAATTTTTTTTTATTGTTAATATATATGGCAGGAAGCTCAAGTATTTCTTTGGGGGGTAACGAAAAATTTACAAAAACAGAACTATTTCAAGTTTTAATTCAAGGAACATGGGATCGTGCGCATGTACGAAGTATTATTGACATTTTAAGCAATGAAAATTTGTTATCAAAAATCGGAGGCGTTAAAAATCCTATTGTTTTTTATACCTTAAAAAAAATGAAAAGAAATGCACTTGATGGAGCGGAGGTCCTTGATTTTCTTAAAAATTTTTTACCAATTCATGTTGTGGATTTATTTGAAGTGTTTCCTGAAAAGATGTCTAAATTTATTAAAAAAAATTCCTTGAATTTTATAAAATATTTTGGACATTTAGAAAATATCAAAAAAATTATGAAAATTTTTTTAATAAAATTTGAAGGAGAATCTGAGCAGTTGGTGGAATTTTTGGATGCATTCAAAAATGATTCAAATTTTTCGTCCATCATTGGGATATTTGCTAAAGAAATTCAAGAACATAATTTTTCTGAATTTGAACTCTCTAACGAAGATTTTCCTAAAGTTGCTTCATGGCTTTCATTGACTGAAGCAAAAGATCTAAAGGCCATGTTAGAGTGCTTGATGTTAAGATATTATTTGTATTACGCAGATTATGAACATGAGGGGCATTTTGAGGAGCATGCATTTCTTCAAGCAGCGGCAAATATTCAAAAAAACATTTGTCTAAAAACGCAACAGTTGAGTGATGTGGATTTTTTTCAAATTTGGAATGAATTTATAATTCATGGCAGGTTATGCATTCCTCAAGCTGTGTATCAATTGGATAAAAGAAAAATAGAAAGCAGTGGAGTGTTGTTGGCAGTTCTTAATCTTGAAATGGAAAAAAATGCTCCAAACTATCACAGAAAGAAAGGAATGTTAGCTGCGATAGTTGGAAAAATTTTGCCTCAATACAGAGAGAAACAATTTTTGAAAAATGATCAAGAGTTTGTACAAAATATGCTAAACACGAGAGATTTTCTAAATTATTTCGACAAAATTAAAAATTTTAGTGCAGATTATGGTGATGTATTTTTAAAATTAGTAAAAAAAATTCCCCAATTACTAGACCGTTATCAATGTTTAAAATATTTTCATGAGTGGATTGATAAAAATCCCGACTATAATATAATATTGTGTCAAAATGAGGACGGCGCTGTGCTTACTTTTGATTATGATGCGTTAAAAAAAATGTTTGATTATGAAAAAGAGGCTGCGAATTTTTCAAATTTATTAGTAAATTTTATTGATATCATTTTTCAAAATTCAATCGGGACAAGAATTCATAAACTTCTTTATCAGGATTTAATTTCGTATCTCCCCTATGTGAAAACAGAGAAATTGTCAACTATTTTAGAGTGTTTATTGTCAAAAGACTCGGAGTGTTACTTTTTTGCTCACTCTAAAAATGAACAAAAAATGATTCTTTCTAAAGTTAATGAATTGATAGGGGATGAATTTTGTGCTATGGTTCAAAAAGTTTATAATTTTTCTTCCCCTGTTTGCGAGGATGTTTTGCGGGTATTAAAAGAGAAAAGTTTAATTTTTTCGGGGAAGCAGCAAATAGACAAGATTTAATTTAATTCAATTTCAGAGCATTAAAAAAACAAAATATTTTTTGTGTGTTATAGCAAAAGCAATTAAATTATGATAAAGTAAAAAAGTACAAATTGACTGATATAAGCACTGGCAGAACTCAATTTTCTGCCTAATTTATCGCTTCATATTTTCCCAAAATTTCTTAATTAGATTTAAATTAGGTGAATAAGGTGGTAAAAAAACAATCCTAAACCCAACAGATTCAATTCATTTTTTGGTTCTTTGAGATTGATCAAATGAACATTATCCATGATTACAACTTGTCCGGGGTTTAATGCTTTTATCAAAAACTGCGCTCCCCAAGCTTTGAATGATTGCGTATTACAAGAACCATTAAAAACCATCGAAGTAATCGCTTTATTATTTATAGTAATTTAGCCGAAAAAAGGAGATGCTATTTTTAAGAAAAAATGATAAATAAACAAAACAGCTTAGATCTAAGGCAGAGAGTAATAGAATATATTAAGCTTGGTAACACTCAAAGCACGACATCCAAGATATTTAAAGTTAGTAAAACTAGCGTTAGTAGGTGGCGATCAGGTTATCAAGAAGCAGAGTCCATTAGAGCCAGCAAGGGCAAAATAGCCCCAGAGAAGCTAAGGATTTATGTCGAAGGCCAATGAAGATAAAGAAATAGCAAAGATAGCAAAACTATTTAATGCTAGTATTTCTGTGTATCGGAGTTGAAAGAAGCTAGGCTTTAGCTATAAAAAAACTGTTACCTATTTGCAAGTAAGCCAAAAAAACGAGAGCGATATTGAGATGACCATTTGTGCAGACACAAGGATGGGGCAGAAAAGGGAAAAAGCTTGTTGCTAAAAAGCGGTAACTATTATCAGCGGACAAATATTAGCTGGGTATGTTAATCATAAATCGATAAAACCTAGGGTATTTAATAGTTCTTGTAACACACAATTATTCGAAGCTTGGGGGGCGCAGTTTTTGATAAAAGCATTAAACCCCGGATAAGTTGTAATCATGGATAATGCTTCATTTCATCAATCTCAAAGAACCAAAAAATGAATTGAATCTGTTGGGTTTGGGATTGTTTTTTATCACCTTATTCACCTAATTTAAATCTAATTAAGAAATTTTGGGAAAGTATGAAGCGATGGATTAGGCAAAAAATTGAGTTCCGTCAGGGCTTATATCAGTCAATTAGTGCTTCTTTTAGTTTATCATAATTCGAATGCTTTTACTATAAACTGTAAACAAAATTTTGCCCTCTTTCTCAAAAACTAGTTACGCAGCAGGTCTAATATAAGAAAGGATCGTATCTAATGCAACCTACATTACTACAATTTTATTTTTTTCTATAAAAAGCTCAATAAAAAACTAAAATTTAATTTTTGAAAAAATTGATCAAAAATTAAGATTTTTATTCGAATTTTTCAGTGTAGAATCTTTTAATCCAATCTGATACACTAAAGCTATCAATAAGTATGAATTAGATATAGATCGGTATGCATTTAGATTTTGAAAGCGTTGTTGTAAAACTTCAAGACCAGATTGAAGCTTTGAAAAGTATTTCCGGAGATCAGGTTAAAATTCAAACAGAAATTTTACGCCTCGAAGAAAAACGAAAAAAGTTACTTTCAAATTTGTATAAAAATCTTACGGCATGGCAAAAAGTATTAGTTGCTCGTCATGAACAGCGTCCTAAAACTTCTGCTTACATTCAACACTTAATAAAAGATTTTTTTCCGTTGTGTGGAGATAAAACGTTTGGAGACGATTTTGCAATTCAGGCTGGGTTGGGGCACTTTTGTGGTAGAACTGTGCTTGTGTTAGGTCATGAAAAAGGTCACGATACTGAAAGTCGTCTTAAGCATAATTTCGGTATGCCTCACCCAGAAGGATATCGAAAAGTATTGCGATGTATGGATTTTGCACAACGTTTTCAATTTCCAATTTTAACTTTTATCGACACAGCAGGAGCTTACGTAGGAACGCAAGCAGAAGAACGAGGGCAAGCTTATGCAATAGCAGCATGTTTAGAAAAGAGTTTTTTGCTAGATGTTCCTATAATTTCCGTGATTATTGGAGAAGGAGGGTCTGGGGGGGCCATAGCTTTGGCGACTGCCAATAGAGTTTTTATGCTAGAACATTCTGTCTATTCTGTAATTTCTCCAGAAGGGTGCGCCTCTATTTTATGGAGAAGTCGTGATAAAAGAGAAGAGGCAGCGGTAGCGCAAAAATTAACTGCACAAGACCTGAAAACATTGAAAGTTATTGATGATATAATTCCAGAACCTTTGGGGGGGGCACATCGCGATCCTGAAGCTACTATCAAAGCAGTAGAAAAACAATTAAGTCTCACGCTACAAGAAAATTTTAAAAATGCTAAAGCGGAGCGTCGAATTAAATTTTTGGAAATGGGGAATAAATTTGTTTTAACTCCCCACAAAAATTACTCTTTTTCAAAGGAGCTAAATACAGAAAAGAGTACATAAAAGAGGATCGTTAGACGCACAAAATATAGTTTAAGTGCGTGAAGAAAAGCCGTCAAAGAGTGTGAACGAACACATAAGTCGATGTTATAGTCAATTAAGTTGAGGTTTTCATAAAAAGTATTTTATGTTTAGAAAAAATGCTCGGATCATATATTCAGAAAATGCTCACTGTGATGGTTTAATATCAGTATTTACTTTTTGCGTAAATGCATGAACGCTAACTTAATTTGCTATATAGAAAAATTTTGAATTAATATAGCTAATACGATATAAAAATAGCATGATTATTTCTGAGTTTAATTGAAAAAAATAAATGAGGAAAGTAAAATGACATATTTTATACATTTTCGTAAAAAAGCACTAAAGCTATAAGAGGAAGGAGAATCTTTTGCAAAGCTGGCAAAGAGATTTAAAAATTCCACCACGAATATCAGTACATGAAAAAAAGAGTTAGAACTCAAGAAGAACAGGAACAAATCATGGAAAAAGCTTAACAAAGAAAATTTGATACAAGATATTAGAGAGTATCTGTTTAGTTCCAAATTCTTATGGTATAACCTATAAGGCACTAAAGAAGGTTAATGTATGGGAAGTATACTGCATGAAAATGCCAAGACGACGCTTCGAGTCCGAAAAGAAATACAAAACTTTGGGAGAGCACCGAAGAAATAGTAAAGCATTTGGGCCTTCAGTTTTGAAGTAAAAGAAATGCGGTTATTTTGAAAATAAACGCTCTGGCCCTGCACAGCCAAAGCATTTTATCTGCAACAGAAGCAAGAAATCGTGTGTGAATTCAGACGCGTTTCTAAGCTTCCGCTTGATGATGTTTATAGTGCTTTGAAAGAAAAGATTTCCAATCTCATAGGCTCTAATCTGCATTGATGCCTCTTGTCTAAATGTCTTACCCAAAAAAGAGTCGGCTTTTGAAAAAAAGAAATTTATCCCTTTGGATTTGTTTATATTGACAGTACAAAAGGTCCGCACAGATCAGAAAAATGCGACCTTTTTATGGCCATTGAGCGGGCCAAAAAGTACGTTTATGTCGAGCTCCATTCAAAGATGTCGGTTAGCGAGTCAAGTGCATTTTTGAAAATATGATCGCCAATTGTCCTTTTAAAATAACTGATGTTACGCAGCAATAGTTGATTTTTGCTTGAAATAATCATATTTTTCGTCCGTAAGTTTTTAAGGACAAAACATGAAACTGGATCTTC
>NZ_AWTR02000066.1 GCF_000469665.2 Holospora obtusa F1
AAATTTCTCTACAGAGTGTAGATTTTGTTTTTAATAAAGTAGAACCTTCTCCAGAAGTAGTAAGAGATATCCTTAATATTACCTTTAAACTGAAAAATTTTTCTTCTAATGACTTGTTCGAGTTTCTTCAAAAAAATACTGCTAAAATTAGTTATGAAGCTGTAATTAAGAGTATATCAGAGAGTGAGGGGGAATACTCTATTAACCATGCTTTTGAATTTCTTAAAAAGAAAATATACGAATTCTGAAACGCTTCTTAAAGATATTCAAGTGATTAAAAAAAGTATTCTAACATCAGATATTGCAGAAAAAGTGAAAAAAAGTGTAGAAAAAATCGATGCCTCTGATAAAGAAGCGATTACAGCATTAAGACAGACAGTATCTCCTTTTTTGTGGTGGAGAAATGCCTATGTTGTGAAATATCAAGATAATCTTAAAGCAGCAAACACAGAAATAGATAAATATATTAAAAATATAAAAAAGCTTACAGAGTCGGTTGCAATACCTGCAGAACAAAAAGAAACTTTCCTAAAAGGAGTGTATTATGTACGCAATGGATTTAATGAATACGATCAAAAATTTAATCCATATCTTCATTTAGCGATGTTAGATACGAGTATAGCTCGCGCACAAGAACGTAAATCAAAGCAAATGATTGCGCAAGAAATAAATGAATTTTCTCTTTCTTTTAATAGTATGGCAAAATCCCCACCTAAATTATTTAATAAATACACACTTTGTATCAATGACGAATTTAATAAGGCGTACCCAAAAATTTTGGAAATGGACACCAGTATTGATGAAAAGGGTAAGAAGAGTTTCCAAATTACTCGAAACGCTTCTATGGAAAAATTAGTCGATGATGTGTATACAATGCAATCTTGTTCATTTGAGCTAGCCATAAAACAATATGAGGAATTATTCTCGATGTTTAATAATCTTTTAGGAAGAAAAATCAAAACTTTGCAAAAATTTTTAGAAGAAATAAAAGAAATAAAGGATAAATCTAAAACAATATCTGCATCAGATCTCACAGATCCAGAAAATCCTTATTTTCGTATCGTAGAATTTTACAAAAATGCCGTAAGTGCTGGGGGAAAACAGTCCGTTAGCTGTACCAGAGCACTCTGGACATTTGAAAATGCTTTCAAAAAAGGGCGGTGTATGGATGGCCTGGAAATCGATGCTAACTATACCATAGCTCAATTAGAAGGACTTCAGCTTGCTCTTCCTACATTACATATGGAATGTCCTGAAACTACGAAGTAAGATTAGGGCCCGTCTCAGGGCCTGTGCATGAAAAAATATTGATGGAGGTTTTTAACAATTTAATAGTATTTCCGCTGTGAGAACAGAAATTACAGGAATAATACCGAGTATAAAATTTGAGGATTATTTCAGTAAAATAGATGATCCCTAGGTCATTACGGAACCAAAACACTTGTTTATAATGCTAATAGGCACAACATTATTAGCATTTTTATCAGGTATAGATAGTTTTTTAGTAAAAACAGTTGAATTACAATACAAAATATGGTATATCTTGTCCAAAAAGATATATAATGTCAACGCGTCCATATCGTATAGATTGAAGAAAAAAGGTCATCAATTTTGTCAAATCAGGTAACAGTCCAAAAAAAGCATCGAGAGTTTTTGGAATAAATAAAATGACAATCAACAGATGGTATTTGCATTATAAAAGTAAAGGACATTTTCACCCAAAGATACGTTTGGGCGCACATTTCACTATAGAAAAAGAGTCTTTTATTCAATACTAATCATTCAGATTCTAGATCAGAAGATAGTGCTCGTGCATTTGGTGTGAGTGCCAGTGGAGCTCTATATTAGTTAAGGTATGTAGGGCTTTAGTTATAAAAAAATCTTCACCTATGTGGAAAAAAAGTAAAAAAACGAAATACATACCAAGAAGCGATAAAATATATATCAGCTGCAAGTCTTGTATACATTGATGAAAGCGCGATAAAGCTCATCATTTACAAAGATAGAAGATGGGGGGGGGGAGTGAAAAACTTGTTGGTAAAAAGAGCGATAAATATTACGAAAAAACTCATATTGTAGCGGATTTACTCAATAATAAAGCGATTACTCCGATTGTCTTTAATTCGAAGTTGGGATAGAGCTAGTGTTTGATAAAAGAATTAAAACCCGGACAGGTCGCAATCATAGATAATGCTTCATTTCATAACTCTCAAAGAATCAGATAATTACTTGAATTTGCCAGTTGTAGTTTTTTTTTACTGCCTCATTGACCCGATTTGAATTCAATAGAGAAATTTTAGGCTAATATAAAAAGATGGATTAAGAACAAAATTAACCAGTTTGATAAACTTTACGAAGCTATTGCCGCATTCTTTCAAATCCTATTTTCACACTAAATTACTATAGAACACGTTAAAGTTTTCATCTCCGATTCTTACCAGGAAAATAGGATCATCCATTCCCCCATTGGCGCTTTTGTAAAAAAGAGCGCACGCTGAAAGCTTAGAAAGTCCAGAATGAGGGGTATATAAAGACCTGTATCTTCAAGATAATCTTCAATAGTATCAGCGCCCCCCAGCCAACACTCCTACTCATCTCATCCTTATTTTAGCAAATTTTTTTCACCTATTTAGTATAGAGTGTAATAATAAAATATAGTTTTTTTTTATTGACAAAAACAATTCTTATGATATAATAATTAACAAAAATCAACTTGTATATTACAATGCAACAAATAAAATTTTTAATTTTTTCTGTTTTTTTAATGTCCACCACTCTTTCTTCATATGCAGTACTAAGTACTCGAGTAAAATTCGCAGGAAAAGAAAAGACATTTTGGGAAAAAAATCATGCTAATATGAGCGAAACTTTAACTTGGGGTGAATTTGAAATCGAAAAAAAGAAGATTATAGAAAGTTTTCAAAAAAAACAAAAAGACAATCCATTTCTTGAGTGTTCTTTAAAAGGTTCCGATGGAAAAGAGCGTATTTTTATCAAAGTACCCGGATTTCAGGACGGATCTTGTTTATGGAGTCATTTGGGAATTAACCCTGAAAATATGATGTACAAAGTTATCGAACCTTGTGTGAATGCATTGAGTGATAAAATCTTAAAAGTTATGACAAACGAACAGAACCCCAATGATACAAAAGTTGCTGGTCTTTTGGGGGAAATTTATGAAATGTTGGACGTATTGGACCATTCAAGGAAATTCAGCAAAATACAAGGTAACACAAAAAATCAGAACAAAAAAAATAAAACAGAGGATCAAGAAAAAATTGAAAATTTAAATGTGATAAGAGAATTCGATCAATTGGTGGGAAACAGAAAGGTAATTGATGAGTGGTTTAAGGGGGTCACAGAAACGACTGACGATGCATATCGTCCCGCAAACGGAAAAACATTTTTTCAAACAGTCGCTAACTATTTAAACATGAATATTAAAATTTTAATAATAAATGATCTAGATTTAACGCTTGAAGAAAGAGAATCTTTTAGATTTTCTGGAACGAGAAATTGGTTGTATTTATGTTCAAATAGCCTTGGTACACATTACGATATTTTGATAGAAAAAGACAAACCTGTAAGTAAGGCGATTATGGAAGAAATGTATTTATATTTGAAGAATAGCAATCTTTACGAAGAAGAAGTTATAGTTAAAAAAGTAAAAATTTAATCAATAAAATTAAAGGGAGAGGGGTGAGAACTTATAAATTACATTTTTGAAGAAGAATTTACCCCTGAAAGAGAGTATCCAAAAAGTTAGGACGGAAATAGCTAGTGTTACGCCATGAATAAAAATATTTTGAACCTAAAACGATAAGCTTTCCGTACACATATAGTAATTTAGCATGAAAATAGGATTTGAAAAAATGCGCTAATAGCCTCGTAAGGAGCTGTGAAAAAATAACTTACAGGATTTTTGGTTTAATGATATCATTCCATTCAAGATGAAATTGATCTGCAAAAATGTTTAAAGCTGCCAATACATTATCATCTATTTTTCTCCCTGTATTATAGTTGTTTTGATCAAGAACAGCACTAATTTTTAGACCTTTGTTGGTTGTGGTGTTGCCAATCAAATTGACACCTTCTTTTCTTGAAATTAATGGCTTTCCACGCCAGTTCTTAGAAATATAATTAAGAGTTTTGACGTTTAGATAATTTTTGTCAACATACGACTATAGTGTCGCATTAAGGTCATCATCAATGTATTGCAAGAAATGTAATTCCGAAAACTGCATAAGGAACAGTATATTACGCAAGGTGCAGCGCTATAAGTGAAGGAATGAGGTTGTAACTTTATTGCAGGTGACAAGAGGGAAAAAAAGGAAACGTCTGTCAAAAAAGCCTTATACGTCATTTTTTTGCACTATCCTCTATCCTTGCAAATGGTTAGCTCTATCGCGCTTTCATCAAAGTATATAAGACTTTCATCTGATATATCTTTTATCACTTATTGGTATGTATTTCGTTTTTCTTTATTTTATTTCCACATAGGTGAAGATTTTTTTATAACTACGCGCCTTAACCAATAACGTGCACCACTGGCACTTATGCCAAATTCACGAGTACTATCTTCTGATCTAGCATCTGGATAATTAGCATTGAATACAAGGCTCTTTTTCTATCATTGGATTTGCACCCAAACGTATCTTTGGGCAGAAATTTTTTTGACTTTTATAACTGATGTTACGCAGCAATAGTTGATTTCTGCTTGAAATAATCATATTTTTCGTCCATAAGTTTTTAAGGACAAAAAATGAAACTGGATCTTCTTGATATTTATAGCGACTATTTGATAAGTCACTCATCTTACGTAGCACCTTTCAAAATTTGAAGTTCATTGAACATTAAAACATTGGCTTTTAACAATAGTTTTTGTTTTATTGCAAAATGATTCAATGAGGTTTTCACTTTCAATAATTCTAATTTGCAGTATGCAATGAGTGATGCAAATAGATGATTAGATTGTGTTCTTATAGTTCTGGTAGGTGATTTAGATAAACTTGCATTCTGCTTAATCGATTTATGAAAAATTTCAATTTGCCACCTTTTTTGGTAGACTTCATACATGCGGTCGGCATCAAGGCCTAGGTCGTTAGAGATGAGATAAAGCGTTCCTGATGATCCGTCTTCGTTTGTGAAGATCTTCTTCAATAGTTTGACAGGAAAGCAAATATCCTTGAGATATACGGTGCTGCTAACACCATCATTCCACTCTAAAGAATCGACTCTTTGAAATTGACCGCAGCTTGCTTCTTTTTTTGAAAGCGCAATGCATCGATTGGATTTAATTGCAAAAATAAAATGTTTATTTAAATCATGATGAATAAAGTTCATGTTTGCCTTTGAACCAAACCAACTATCTGCAAGGATATGCTGGAACAGGACGTTATTATCCACGGCAAGTTGCACCAAGTTTCTAAAATGTTCATTTTTATTGACTCATCTTACGTAGCATCTTTCAAAATTTGAAGTTCATTGAACATTAAAACTGAGTTTTATAGATAAATTATGCAAAAATTGTGCGTTTTAGGAGTAGAATTTTAGTGCCAAGTTCGGTATAATGCAAAAGATAGGATAGATGGCTGAGTGGTTTAAAGCACCGGTCTTGAAAACCGGCAAACGTTCTGCGTTTCGTGGGTTCAAATCCCACTCTGTCCGCGGTGAAATAAATTTAATATGATTGAAAAAGATAGTTTTAAAATATCTGCTCCGTATACGGTATCTGATGAGCGTTTGATGTCTGTACTTAAAAATGCTAAAGCTAAAAAAACAAAAGTCGCAGCAAGAATTGTGTTGGAAGATGGTTCTGTGTTTTATGGATGCAATCTTGAATCCGCATGTCATACTTTATCTATTTGTGCAGAGCGTGCTGCGGTTATTAACGCGTTAATTCATCAAGGACCTGAATTTCGCATTAAAGATGTATGGGTTATTGCGGAAAAAAATGGAACGCTTCATAATATTAAAGTATGCGGAAGTTGTTTGCAGCTGCTTTCTGAGTTTGCGGCTCCTGATTTACACATTCAAGGATATGGTTTGGATGTTTTGTACCCTATACGATACAGTTAAACGTACTTTTATTCAGGACGATACCGGGGATAAGGAGTATAGGGTAAGTTAAGTTGATATTCACAAAAATGTATATTGTTTCTAAAAGAGGACGCTCAAATTAGGGGCTGTCCTCAATTAAGTAAAACGATAATTGAAGCCAAGTGAGCGGCTTCTAGAAAATTTGAAGATGTTGTATCGTAGCGTATGGCAATGGTGCAGTACTGTTGCGAATTAAACAAAAACATTCTTAATCAAGCAACGGAAAAAAGATATGTATCATACCAACAGTTCTTCTTAGATGAAATCACGGCCTCACGCCTCTTTTCTTTAAGTTTTAGTCGCATCCTTTCATCAGCAAACACCGCATCAGTCTTCACAAAGTGATCCATAACGCATAGCTCCCTTCCAAATCATGGTACTGACCTTGTGTAAGATGAAAAGAGAGCGGATTTCCATGGGCATCACACGGTGCATGAATTTTGGTGCATCCCAAGAAAGGAGCGCTCAATGGCTTGATTATGCTCTTTTTTAGAGCCTGCGCTGTGTTGATGAGGCCGAACAATTGTTGCATTGATCATTGCGAAATCAAGATCGTCGTCCTGAGACAGGCATTTCAAAGACCTTTTTTGCCCTTTTGGCTCCAAAGGACAAATCGGATCTGGATGGCTTTAAAATCACAAAATCTCTTCGGAAAGATCACGACACGGAATGCTTCCCACGGAAACGGTATAAAAACAGCTTCGATACACAGGCTGTCCTTGCCTGTCACATTTCTTTATTTTCCAGGTAAACTATCATTTGTCCGTCCTTACTGATCATCCCACAATACATAATGTCTCATTTAACTCATATTTCTTTTGAATTCTCAAAAAATATCGAAAAAAGTCAACTTAATTGAGGGAGGCTCTAATGTAGCCAAGCAATTCTTACTTCCGATTTTCCGATATCAGGGGAGTATATTTTTTAATCTGAACACCTTAACTTAATTTACTATTTTTTAAGCCATCCGTTTATCACAAAAATTGCGCACATGAACGCAACTTTTTTATAAAGAGAAAAAAAAATTGAAAAACAATCAGCGACGCAGTGGTGTAAATGAATTTTTTAAATGTTCATAATTTTATTGTATTCAAAGGGTAGTATTGTAACTTTTTTGTATAAAAGCATGAGTTAAAAATTTGCGTTGTTAAAAAATAAAAGCTCTGCTATGATATGCGATACAGGGTGTTAGCTCATTTTTCTGATGAAGACAAGTCATTATTTTTTGCCTATACTTAAAGATCCTCCTTCAGAAGCCAGCACGATATCTCATCGCTGGATGTTGCAATCTGGAATGGTCCAAAGTACAGTTTCTGGGATATATACGTGGCTTCCCCTTGGATTGAGAGTATTGCAAAAAATTCAAACAATTATTCGACAGGAACAAAATGCGATAGGAGCCATTGAAATGTTGGCCCCCACATTACAACCTGCGGCATTGTGGCAAGAAAGTGGTCGATACGACGATTATGGTCTTGAGATGTTGAGGGTGAAAGATCGTCATGAGCGTGAATTAGTTTACGGCCCCACCGCGGAAGAAGTATTCGTCGATGTTGTACGTCGCTGCGTTCAAAGTTATAAAGCTTTGCCTTTGAATTTGTACAATATACAATGGAAATTTAGAGATGAAATTCGTCCTAGATTTGGTGTTATGCGAGGTCGGGAATTTTTGATGAAAGATGGATATTCTTTTGATCTTACAGAAAAAGCTTCAAAAGAAACGTACTGCAACGTATTTCGCTCTTATATGAAAGCTTTTTATCGTATGGGGCTTTCTGTGATTCCGCTGCGCGCGACAACAGGTCCTATTGGGGGAGATTTTAGTCACGAATTTCATGTTATTGCCCAAACGGGAGAAAGCACCCTGTATTATGATGCTGAGCTGGAAAATCGGGAAGTTTCTCGTTTCGAGGTGTCTGATTTTGAAAAATTGTATGCTATGGTCGATGAAAAACATCTTCCAGAAGAATGTTCCCTACCTTTAGAGCAATTAAAAATTTCTAAAGGCATTGAGGTAGGGCATATTTTTCATTTTGGAGATAAATACTCAGCCCCCATGAAAGCGCACATTTTCTCTAAAGAGGGTATTTTGGTCGATCTTCAAATGGGGTCTTACGGTATAGGGGTATCTCGCTTGGTGGGTGCAGTTATTGAAGCGTTTCATGACGCATCTGGTCCTCAATGGCCGTTATCAATTGCTCCATTTTCTTTCGGATTAATACATTTACAAGAAACCGTAGAATCTGAAGCTATGCACCTTTATACTAAATTAAAAGATTTAGGAATAGAGACGTTGTGGGAAGATCGCCCCTTCAGTCCTGGAGAAAAATTTGCGCTTATGGATATGATAGGTCTTCCCTTTCAAGCAATTGTTAGTGAAAAAAATCATAAAAATAACCAAATTGAAGTTAAAATCCGAAAAACTGGAGAGCGATTTTGCTTTTCTTTAGATCAATTTTTTGACTGGGCTATGTTAAAATGCGCTGAGCAGGTTTCCTTACCTGATATGGTCAAAAAAAGCAACATGTGATGCTTTGAGGTGAGATTATGAATGCTTTAGATGTGAATTGCGAAAAAAGTTTTTCCCATATTGTTTCAAAGCTTCCTTCCTATGCAAAAATTAGTATTGACACAAGGACTTTGTCTTCTGGTGATGTGTTTGTGGCGTTAGATGGAAAAAATTTTAAAGGTCATAAATTTGCACAAGAAGCCTTATATAAAGGAGCTTGCGCAGTTGTTCAGTCTTTTGAATCTACGTTTACGAATGCTCTTGCGTTTTGCGTTCAAGATCCTTTGGCTTTTTTGCACTATATTGCGCGACATCGTCGTTATTCGATCAAAGGGCTGTGTTATGCAGTAACGGGTAGTGTTGGAAAAACAACAACTAAGGAGGGGATAGCACATGTTTTGAAGCATTTTGGACAGACTTATTTTTCTGCATCGAGCTATAATAATCATATTGGAGTTCCCTTAAGTATTGCAAATTGTCCACCAGGGGCGCGATATACTGTGTTTGAGGTAGGAACGAATCATCCAGGAGAAATCGCTTCTTTAGTTGCTCTTGTTAAGCCGGACGTTTCTGTACTGACGCCAATTTCTGAGGCTCATATTGGAAATTTTCACGACATTTCCTCCATTGTTTTAGAAAAATTCGAAATTTTTACAGGACAAATAGGAGTTTTGCCTTACGAATATTCTTTTGATGCAGCGCTAAAAAATAAAATTTCTTGGCTAACTTATGGATTAAAAAAGGGGGATGTTCATATCATAAACATATCAGATCATGGAGAAGTACAGGTCAGAACACCTCAAGGCAAAGTGACTTATCGCCCATCTTCTCTTGCTTCTCACTGGATTGAAGGAAATCTGGGAATTTTGGCTGCACTGATTCCAGAAAACATAGATCTTCAACAAGGAGCAGAGCACTTATCTTCTTTCGTTCCATTACGAGGGCGCGGAGCGGTTATATGTTATGATCTTCTTAAAATTCGCTGTATAGATGAAAGCTATAATGCGGCTCCTCTTGCAATGCGTGCATGTATTTTAGATTTTGCTATTCGCAAAGTTCCTGGAAGAAAAATCTTATGTTTAGGTGAGATGGGAGAATTGGGCGTGCATGGCCCAAGGTTACATCAGGAATTAATTGCATACATTGAACAAGTAAAAGGAGCGCATATTTTTTTAGTAGGAGAGCTATTTCAAAAAACTTTTGAAATTCTTTCTAAAATGGGGTACAGTGTGTATTGGGCAACGGAAGTTTTTGCATTGCTCGACACAGTAAAAAGCGTGCTTCTTCCGTTAGATACTCTGTTGGTAAAGGGAAGTAACGCTACTCGTATGTACCAGATATGTTCTTTTTTAGAAAAGTGGAATATATCCTTAATTGTTTAGGTCTACATTCTTATGGTGTCCTTTATAAGCAACTAAAGAAAGGTGATTTGTGAAAAGTGTACTGCATGGAAATGTCAAGACGACGCCTCGAATCCGAAAAGAAATACAAAATTCTGTGAAGAGCGCCGAAAAAATAGCAAAGCGTCTGGGCCTTTACTATTAAAACTGTTTTGAAGTAAAAGAAAGCCAGTTATGTTGAAGATAAAGGCTCTGTCCCTGTACAGCCAAAGAGTATTTTATCTGAAACAGAGTAAAAGGTCGAGTGAATTCAGACGCGTTTTATAAGCCTTCGCTTGATAATGTTTATATTACTTTGAAAGAGAAGATCCCCAATCTCACGCGATCTAATCTGCATTGACGCCTAAAAAGAAATGGTCTAAATGTTTTACCTAAAGAAGAAGATTCGGATCCTGAAAAAAAAGAAATTAAAAGGATATCTCTTGGATTTGTTCGTATTAACAGTACACAACAAAGGCTTATATTTACAAATCTACAGCGTCGCATGATGGCTTTTGTGCTTTACTATAATCATCAAAGAAAGCTGAAATGTATACGTATCAACCAAGCTTTGGTGTGCGCTTACGACACCAGGAATCTTTAATCAGTATCAAAAAACACTGTAATCTATCTTTAGGTGAAAACTTTCAAATATTTGAATTTCTATTGATAGGAACGATCACAATGTTATCAGCAAAAAAATTTTGCATTGTTAATGCAATACTGCGATTGTCCGTAACATATATAAAATTTTTAAAACATCCTAAAGCAAATCAAAAAAAATTTACATTTTTTCAGAAAGGCTGTAAAGCTAAAAAAGAAGGTCAATCAAAGATTTTCACAAATGAGATCGGCTTTATTCGCGATATACCAAAAGTGCATGAATATTCTATTGAAAGAATAATACAGAAAATAGTACTGGGGAGAAAAAGGAGAAACGAATACTATAATTGGAGAGTTGATTGATGATACGTTGATGCTGTTGGGTTGATCGAATCCTGCGTTAATACAAAATTTTACAGCTTGGTTGAGAAGTTTTGCTATCCCACATCTCGAAAAAATCTGTTATCGTGATAGATAATTCGCCTTTTTACAAAAGTAAAGCTATTAATAAGTTATTATACAAAAACTCTGAATATATCGTGCTTTACGGGCCTTTTTATTCTCTTGAATTATAGCTACTCAAGAGCAAATGAAATCAAGCCAAGCACATTAGAAAATCTACTAACTAATCCTTAAATTGATTATTTTTCTTTTATTTTAGCATACCATTTTAGAATAGATTGGTTATAGTTTTTAGAAACAAAGGTAAATTATCTCTTGACATGAAATTAATATTTTGTTTAAATGTCGAAGGTTAAACTGTTAGGAGAAATCTGTGAAGAATATTATTATTTTTTGTTTAGCGGGATTGACAGGATCTGGAAAAACAAGTATTTCAGAAGCTGTTGCAAAAATTGGAAATATTGAAACTCTTATAAAAGTGACTACGCGACCTAAACGAAGTTCTGATTTAGATAAAGAGTATCGTTTTTTAAGTTCTGAAGAATATAATAAGCTACTTCGTGAAAATAAGTTTGCATTACATACAGAGTATTACTCTTCTCATTATGCTGTGCCTTATTCATCTTTCGAGTATGGAAAAAAGAAAAATTCTTTTACCTTTATTACTCCTTGGAACTTTTGCAATACTTCGTTTTTTGATCCTAAGTTGTCTTATGTAAAAATTTGGTTAGATATTTCACAAGAAGAGCGAATAAAAAGACTGTTGAAAAGAGGAGATAGTGAGGAGTATATTAATCGACGCTTAGATATTGAAAAATCGACACAGTTTTCTAATTTCTTTTTTCAGCAGCGTCGACAGTGTCAAGTCGTTTTGGATAACAGCGACGCTTTTGAAGAAGTTGTTAAGAAAATGCACTCGATGACTATACAATGAATGCATGTTTTAGAGGGGGCTATGATAAAAGTCCAAATGTTTGAGGTAAATTGATTAGTTGTTTAGTTCCACATTCTTATGGTGCGCCTTATAAGCAACTAAAGAAAGATGATTTGTTAAAAGTGTACTACATGGAAATCCCAAGACGACGCTTTGAGTCCAAAAAAATACAAAACTCTGTACAGAGCGCCGCAGAAATACTAAAGCGTCTTGGGTTTCAAGATTAAAACAGTTTTGAAGCGGAAAAAAGGCCGGTTGTGTTGAAGATAAAGGCTCTGTCCCTGTACAGCCAAAGAGCGTATTATCTGCAACAGAAGCAAAAAAATTGTGTATGAATTCAGGCGCGTTTCTAAGCCTTCGTTTGATAATATTTATATTATTTTGAAAGAGAAGATCACCAATCTCACGCGATCTAATCTGCATTGACGTCTCAAAAGAAATGATCTAAATGTTTTACCTAAAGAAGAAGATTCGGTTCCTGAAAAAAAGAAATTAAAAAAAATTCTTAGATTTGTTCATATTGACAGTAGATAAGATCCGCATAAATCAAGGAAAATGCTACCTTTTTGTGGCCGTTGATCGGGCCACAAAGTATGTTTACGTCGAGCTGCTTTCAAAGATGTTGTTTAACGAATCAAGTGCATTTTTGAAAAATCTGATCGCCCATTGTCCTTTTAAAATAACGAAAATTCTTACAAAAAATGGGGGCGTAAATACTTATGAACTGCTTGCGCAACACCTGAGGCCCAAAAACAAAACTCACCCCTTTGATGTGATGCGCAAGAAGCATAACATTGAATACAGGCTCACCAAATTTAAGCATCCTTGGATCAACGTTTAGGTCGAAATCATCAGCAGAATCCTCAAACACTACAGAACAAAAGCTTGTCGTTACAAAAGCCTCGATGAGCTGAGGCGCTATATGATGACTTTTGTGCTTTACTATAATCATGAAAGAAAGCTGAAATCATTGGAATATCAGCCCCTTTTTGATATTATCATGTTAGAATTTGAACATAATAAGTCAAATTTTAATCATAATCCAAACTACATGTTGTTGGGACTAAACAAATGAGATTTTAGGGATCATTCTTCTTCATAGGGATACGAAGAGCTTTCGTTCGTACTAGAATATGGTGGAGATTTCGAGGGTGTTTGGTTTGTGCCAATGTTTGTATCTTTACTTGAAATATCTTTATCTTCACCTAACTTAAGTGTACTTAAAAATTTTTTTCGAGCAGTATTGAGGGATTTTTTAATATTATCTTTGCTCAAATTTTCGTAAATACTCTTTGATTTATCAGAAATTTTGTCGTACAACGTAGAGAATAAGCTTTTTGTTTTTACATTTTTAGATTCTTTTTTTGACTCTTTGATTTGTTTGTCACATAAAATAGCGAGTCTTTTTCCAAATTTTCCTAACTGTTTTAAATGTTCTGAAAAAACTTTTATCTCATCTAAATTATACAAACGGATGTGTGTTTTTATATTATGTTCTTGATTTAATAGTGAATTAAGGTCATCTTTTCTAAGTTCTTCTATGACCAATTCTTTAATATTTTCTTTATCAAAACTTGTCGATGCATACACAAACATATCAGTGAACAAAAGAGTTGCTACATAAAGAAGTATTTTGTTTTTATTCATAATGAATTATTTTTTTGTTTTTATATAGTAGTATTCATGTTATCAAAAAAAAATAAAAAATGTATGTATAGTTGTTAGAGCGTTTCTTAAAAATTTACAGTCTCAAAGACTATTAAATCTTAATGTTAAAGATAAAAAACTTGAACGCAGATTATATTTTTATTTTTACTTATTTTTATTATTAATATTTTATAATGATCAAAACAGTCGAATAATTATTATGTGTAAGAGTAAAATGAAAATTTTATTACTGTGTTTACTTTCTTTTTCCGCTGAAGCACACAAAAACACAGTAACTATTCAAAAAGAATCATCAGAAAAGCCCGTACTAGTTTCGGAACCTTTAACGCCTGTATCCAATGCAGAAAAATTTTTATCTGCGTGGACGGTGCTGTCTAACCCAGAAGTTTCTTTGCAAGAGCTTGAGCAATCTTCCCTTCTTACGCTTAGGGATTGGACGGGCGTCCTTCTTTCTGACTTTCAAAATATACCAGATTTTAAGTATGCAAATTCTTTAGAAGACGTAAAAAAAATTATTTTCAATAAGTTGTTAGTACAAAAAAATATTACACCGATTCGTAAATTTTTGATCCAGAATTCTATTCCTGGTGGATGGTGTGATTTGCTGAAATATATTACAACGTTACTATGGGATCCAAAAAAATCTTCTAAGGGATTAACCATACAAGAAATTTCTGCATTACTTTCTCTTCCTCTTTCCAACTTAAAATGTGAAACATTAAAACTTCCCGTTCCAGAAAAATTTTTAGATGCTTTTATGCATGTTGATGAATCACGTCTGGAGCAAGAAGAAAATGGAGTACCTTGTCTAATTTCACTTAACGAAACAGAAAACAAGGGGTCTTCTTCAGAAAAATCTTATACGCGAGAGCCTGTCATTCCTCAAGAGCGCCGTCAGGAACATGAATTTTCTGAAAATGCCAAGAAAAATCCTGTGTTGACTGAAAATACTTACAAAAATTCAAAGCTTGAAGATCCTGTATCTACTTACGTAGATAGCTCAAAATGCCTAGAATTTTGGACAACTTCTATCATAGAGCAAAGTATGCATGCCATCAAAAAAGCTCCTAACGTTTGGCTATCTCTCTTTAATTCAGCAAACACGGATCCTATGACGCAAAAAGTTGTCCAGTATTGCAAGCAACTACTTAACGATGATCACTCTTCTTATTCTTTTTATCAAGACTCATCTTATTCTAGTGAAAATTCAGATTCCCAAAAACTTCCTCAACCTTCTCTTAACGTTATTTCTGCATCCTCGTCTGGAGTTAATAAATCTGGAAAAATTTATACGGATCCTGACTATTTAGGAAAAACGGGCTCAGAGCCTAATGCCTCTGAAGAACCTAAAATTCCTTTAGAAAAACGAAAAACTGTTACATTCTTTTCAAAACTAAGGCATAAATAAAATGCTAAAATTAATTAAATATAAAAAAAAATATTTTACATATTTTAAGGTTATCAAATATTGCAAAATGTATATTTTATTTTTTTCTTTATTTGGGTTTCAGATTTTATGTGCAAAATCAGAAGAAAACAATCTGTGTGAACTAAATACTTATGAAACTTCAGAAGATTTTAAAAATTTTGGAAAAGACTTTATGTATTTTTTGCAAAAATCATTAGAAAAGCGGTCTTCAGAAGAAGGGGTACGCGAAGAAAAATTATTTAATACGCTGATCAGTAATATTAATCAAGGAGATTTTAGAAAATTTACGGAAAGTTTTATAAAATTTTTTCCAAATAAAGAGAAAGATTTTCAAGGGTCATTGTCAGAAAATATATTAAAATTTTTTAAAAATTATTATAAAATTAATATAGAGAATCAAGTTTTTTCTGGTTCTAATGAAAGTACTCAAAAAGCTTTAGAAAGTTCTCTAGCTTACAGTAAAATTTTGATTGTTTTGTATCGTGTAGCCTTAAAACAGGCATACTACTCAGATCGTTCTCTTTTTGATACAAGCTACATTCTTAATGCTGCACTAAAAACTTTAGAAGATTTTTCTACCCCTTTTCCATTACTTCAATATTTTTTGGAGATTATTTTTCAAAAAGGTGATATTCGTCCTTTGCTAAAAAAAATAGTTTCTATGTCCCTTACAGAGTATAAAGATAATGAAATTTTTATAAACCAAAATATTTTTGCTAAACAATTAAGCTGCATTAAGCTTTTTCAACAAGCTAGTGATCAAATTCAAGAAGAAGAAGATGAAAAGCTTTTAGAAGGAGATGCTCCTATTCCGTTAGCTGGAACAGTGTTAGAATTCTTGCTTTTAGAGCGAGTTAAAAAAAGTACTTTAAGTTCTGGGGCGCGAAAAAAATTTTTAAGATACCTAAAAAAAAAGACTTACGCAGAAGGAAAAAGCGAAGGATGGAAAGAAAATGAGCGATTAATTGAAAAAATTATACATCTATTAGAGACTTCTTCTAAAAAAGAATATGATAGAGAATACTATAGAAGATATGATGAAAGAGACTATTATAATTCAGAAAGATATGGTACTAGAGCACCTAATCTTATGCATGGAGATAGAGGCTCATCGGGTCGGGGCAGAGTTTCTCTGCAAGGAACGGGACTTTTAGGGGTTAGTGCGGAAAGTGTTTTTAGAGATGCCTCTGAAGAAATGCCCGCAAAGGAGGGGGCATCTAAGGCTACGATCAATTTTTGGGATCGCCTTTATCCAAAAAAAAGCAAACTTGCCACCTTTATAAAAATGACGAAAAAGCTAAAAAAAGATGATCAGAACTTAAAAAAGAATGCAGAGTAACGTAACAGTTGCTCAGTTTTCGATTTCGTAAAGGTAAAAATTATACAGATTCTAAACAGGATACTTTAGAAAAGAATATACGATGTTTTTATAATACATATAAAATAGTAATTCTAATAAAGAATTACGTACGATGTACATATTTATTTTATATTCTTTCATTACGAAGACATAGATTGCAAAAAATTCTCAAAAACACCATAAGTTACACAGATTGCTTTTTTAAAAAAGATAAATACGAGAGAAAAAAATTACTTGTCAAAAATAATATTTTCATATATTTTATGGTTGTTCTACAACTGAAACCTATCATTTAAAAAAATGAAATGCTTTTTGCTTTCACTACATTCAAAAAAACAGAGCTACTTTGTATTGTATTTTTCCTTAAACACCCAAAATTATCACGGTCGCACAGAATAATTTTTACTGACACGATAGAGTTTCATAATTTGCATGAGTAATCGTTTTCAAATGTTTCGTCAAAACTTATAGACTTTCACGAAAAAAATTGTTATACTTACTCAGTATACAGTTAATGTTTTGTAAGGATTATGGCTAAAAAAAAAGTAATTTAATTCGTATGATTAGCACTGCGGGTACTGGAGTATTTTACGTCACAAAAACAGGTGCAAAAAAAGAAAAATTGAGTTTAAAAAAATATGACAAAAAAGTTAGAAAGCATGTTGTATTTAAGGAGCATAAAATAAAATAAAGTGTTCAATCGAAGATTTTTTTTACATACAGTTTTTTTGCCTTCAGTTTTCTTTTTAGCACATAGTTCTTTTTGTTTGAATTTTGTTAAGGCACAAACTTTTTTAGGTGTTTTTCCTGATAGTGTTTCTTTGTGGCCTTTACACGATTTTCCTTGGAAAGATGCTTCTATAGCTAAAGCTGAGGAGTTGTCTTTAGGAGCTCAAGGAACTTTTAACACGTTAGAGTTTTGGCAAGAGCAGGGGGTATGTGCTCAAGGGGTGATAGAGCTGCTTCATGGTCGTCTTTTCATGTCTTCAGAGCAAGAGCCAGGGATTGCATATAGTTACGTTGCTCGTTATGTTCAAAGATATAGCGATCGGGTAGTTTTTTGGATTAATCCTGAAGCAAAATTTCATGATGGAGCGCCAGTTCGTCCAGAAGATGTTGTGTTTAGCTTTAATTTTTTGACGCGACATTCTGGTATGTTTAAATCTTATTTTTCGGGAATTTCTAGAGCAGAATCAGTATCATATCCTCTTATCGAGTCAGGAAAAAAATTTCAGGGAGTTGTTTTTTATTTCAAAAAAAATGCTCCTCAAGAAGCCGCTTTAACGATTTCAGAACTGATTATTCTTCCAAAAAATTTGTATGAAAAAAGTATTCCAAAAGTCCCTATAGGATGTGGGCCATATAAAGTTGAGTCATATCAAGCAGGTGAATTTCTTAGATTTAAAAAAATTCCTCAATGGTGGGCAAAAAAAGAATCTTGTGGAAAAGATATGTATCGTTTTGAGACGGTTAAATATATTTATTTTAAGGAAGACGAAAGTATGTTTGAAGCGTTTAAAAAAGGAGAAATTCATTGTTTTTTTGAACGCACCGCAAAACGTTGGGTGAATGGGTACAATTTTCAAGAAGTCGTTCAAGGGGATATTTTGAAGCAAGAAATTCCTTATAGAGATTTTGTTCCTATTTCTGGGTTGATATTTAATACGCGAAAACCTATTTTTCAAGATATTCGTGTACGCTGGGCGTTAAGTCTTTTATTAGATTTTGAGACGTTAAATCAAAGATTCTTCTACAAGAAATACAAAAGAATTTGTTCTTTTTTTCAAAATACACCTTGTATGGCAACAGGAGTTGCGTCTCCTGAGGTGCGTTCTATCTTAAAAAAAATCGGAGCCCCTGAAGAATCTTGGAGACAGCCGGCAGAATATTTTACCGAATTACCAGGTTCTTGGCATCAACGAAGCAAGGCGGCTCTTTCTTTTTTGAAAGAGGGGGGGTGGAAGCTGCGTAATGGAAAATTGTTTCATGAAAAATTTGGATTTTTTCAGATTAAAGTATGCATTCCTAAGGCTATGCGCGATGAATGGATACAATTTTTTCAAGCAAGAGCGGCTTTAATTGGGGTAGAGTTAAATGTTGTTGCTTTAGATCAAGCTGCGTATCAATCTATTAAGTCTCGATTTGATTATGATATGATTTGGGGGGCGATGGGGATTTCTAGCAGTTTTCCAGGGCAAGAGCTTGATTTAATCTACAGCAGTCAATCTGCAAAAAAATCTGGAAGCTATAACGCGGCAGGAATTTCTGATCATAACGTTGACCTTCTGATTGATCGCATTAAACGTGCAAAACAGCAAAAAGAACTATATTTGTTTGCTCAAGCTTTAGATCGGTATCTTCTTTCTGGGTGTTATGGAATATTTGGGTGGTATACTCCCTATACTTGGCAGGCGTTTTGGAAAAATCGTATTGTTTATCCTGGTATATCACCTTTTTCTCCGCATCGAAGATGGATTTATGCGGGAGCGCAAAGCAGATAAATCGCTAGAATAAACGTTTGTGTATCTTAAAAATTGTGTCATGAAGCAAGAAAGAAGCTTGATTTATGACCAAATTTATGATAAAATTTGTTTAAGTAGGAAAAGAGAACAAAATAGTGGCTGTTATTGTTAAAGACGGAAACGTAGAAAAAGCGTTAATTGAAGTTAAGAGAAGGCTTCAGTTAGAGGGATTGATTAAAGAAATTAGAAAAAGAGAAGCTTATATTCAACCTTCAAAAAAAAGAAAAGAACAGAAAAAAGCAGGACGTCGCAGATTAATGCGCGCTTTATCTAGACGCATGATGAAGGATGGGTTTTAGCGTTTTTAAAATTTATTTTTATTTTTTTCGAGATAATTTATTTAAATAGAAAAGCGCTATGCTTAAAACGTATTGTGGATATATTTTTTATAATTCCAAATCAAAATTTTTTTATCGTGTTTTATATTTGAATTACTAACGTTTTGTGCGTAATTATTTAAGTGTTTTTAGCTTTTTTTTACTTGAATATAGTTTAATACTTTTGAAAAAAGATGCGTGGAAGTTTATAGACGGTCTAGAGAAACGCAGGAAAACTTGAGGTCATTCTTCTTGTTTTAAAATTTAGAAGATTGGCTTTTTTTGCGCGAGTGTGTAATTTTTATTACAAAAAAAAGCTTAACTTTGTGTTTAAGGTCGGGTTTTAACTGATTTAAAAACAAAGCAATATGATTTGAAACTTATTTAACATATTGTCGTAGGTCAAGTTGAAATTTAAGAAAATCGGTGTTGTTTCTAGAAGAAGATTCTAAGATCATATATCCAAAAACGTCCTCTTTGATCACTGAGTGTCGTGGTTTGTTTTGTTCACAAACCTCAACTTTAATTCACTATCGCGAAAAGTGCAATTCTATTTTAGTATGAAAATGTGTACACGTTCTTGATCCTTTATGTGAGAATTTAACCAGAAAATGATTTTTGTGTTATTCTGATGGCATAAAATAAACATAAAATAATTTTTTGAGCAAAAATGAATACTGTTGTGTAAGAAATGTGCAAATGAGTCTTATGTTAACTGTGGAGAGGCAGCGACGCTATAAATGTAGATCCTGTGGTTGTCAGTTTATAGATACAAAATTTCGGGGCGAGTCTTTTGTATTGAAACAACTTGCAATCGTTTTTTATGCACATTGCGGCGTTTTCCGTGTTAGGCATATCTAAATTTTTTAAAACCAGCGCAGTTTCAGTCTTAAAATCAAAAATACAGACGCCTGTAACTGCTTATTCAAATGGACGGAATGTAGTATTTCGTTCATGGAAAAAACAATTTATGGATCTGGACTGATGGGAGTGTTGCGTCACTCTATCGACTGGGAGCTTGATGATCTCCGCGACACAGCCTGGCAAAACTCATTAAAAAGTCAATGTGTTACAGATGAATGGGAAAATTTCTTCATGTTTTCCTGAAAAAAGACACGTTCACGGAAAAGACTTTTACATTTCTTATTGAATCAACACACAGTGATATTCGACATTCATTGGCGCTGCTTTAAAAGAAAGACAAAATCATCTTTTCGTAGTCATGATATGGTTCATAAGACAAAGAAACTGTTCCATTATTTTCAAGATAACTCAAAAAATGTCATTTTATTATAACCGCATTATCTTTAGTGAAATGTTTCCTTTATATTTGGAATTGTTTTTTTTCAAATTTTGGATAGAATGATTAGAGATTTTTGTAGCGTTGATGTTTTTTATGGTGAGAGCTTCTTATCCAGTTTTGCTTCCTAATACACAGTTTCCTATGAAAGGAGATCTTAGTCTTAAAGAGCCACTCATCTTGTCTTGGTGGAAAAATATCAAACTTTATGATTGCATTCGAGCTTTGCGAAAAGGAAGATCTTTAAAAGTTCTTGCTGATGGCCCTCCTTACGCCAACGGACCTATTCATTTAGGCCATGCACTAAATAAAATTTTAAAAGATATTGTCAATCGTTTCAATGTCATTTATGGGTTTGATATAGATTTTGTTCCGGGGTGGGATTGTCACGGTCTTCCTATAGAAGCGCAAATCGAAAAAGAGTATTTAAAAAAAGGAGTAAAGAAACGGGAAGTCTCGTCACACGTACTCAGAACGCACTGTCGGGATTTTGCTGAGCGTTGGATTGAAGAGCAATCTGTGGCTATGCAAAGGTTAGGAGTTTTGGGGAAATTTGATGATTTGTACAGTACGATGAAGTCAGATTTTGAGGCATGTGTTGTTCAAGCTTTATTTGAATTGTTTCAAAAAGATTTGATCTATCAAGGTACTCGTCCCGTGTTGTGGTCTTGCGTAGAACAAACCGCGTTAGCAGAGGCAGAAGTTGAGTATAAAGATATTACTTCTCTTGCTTTGTATGTTAAATTTCCTGTTTGCTCTTCTATTTCGGACTGCGGTTTGAATGAATCTAGAACTTCTGTGCTAATTTGGACTACGACTCCTTGGTCTTTACCAGGAAACAGAGCGATTTGTTATAATTTTGAGTTTGTGTATGTGTTAGTTGAGATCGAGGATGAAGATTCTAATTTATGGAAAAAAGGCGAACGCATAATCATCGCTCAAGATAGAATTTCTTGTTTAGAAAGCGCGTTAGGATTAAAAAAATATCGCATCGCTTCTGTATTAACGCAAGATGTACTTAAAAAAATTTTTTGTCATCATCCATTGAATACGTTAGGGTATACGTTTAAAGTTCCCTTATTACCCGCTTTGCATGTAACGTGCGACGTTGGTACAGGTTTTGTTCATACGGCACCTAATCACGGTCCAGAAGATTTCTTAGTGGGCGTGAAGTATCATTTGGAGATTCCAGAAACCATTCTTTCAGATGGAACATTTTCTGAGTGTGCGCCTGGTTTTACTGGGAAAAATATGTGGAAAACAGATATAGCCATCAAAGATGCGCTTTTGCAAGCTAATACTTTGGGGGGATATCATGAGTATCTTCATAGTTATCCGCATTCTTGGCGCTCAAAAACTCCCTTATGTTACCGTACAACTCCCCAGTGGTTTATTAGATTAGATCAAGAGGGAAAAGAAGGATCTTTGCGAGAAAAAGCATTACACGCTATCCAAGAAGGGAAGGTTTCTTGGCATCCGAAATCTTCATCGCTTCGCTTAGCTAACATGTTACGTAATCGTCCAGATTGGTGTATCTCAAGACAAAGGGCCTGGGGAATTCCTTTAATGTTTTTTGTAAACAAAAGAAACGGAGCGTGTTTAAATGATTCATCGATCTTTCAAAAATTATACGAAAGAGTACAAAAAGAAGGCGTAGATTTTTGGTTTACCGATGAACCATTTCTCATGTTTCCAGAGCTTTCTCCACAAGATTGGTATAAAGTTGAAGATATTATGGATGTTTGGTTGGAATCTGGACTAACTCATCGATCAGTTTTAAAGAATCGTACTACTGAAAATTTTTCTCTTTGGCCTGCATGGGCTTATTTTGAAGGATCAGATCAACATCGGGGATGGTTTCAATCCTCTTTATTAACAGGAGTTGCGTTAGAAAATCGCCCCCCTTTTCAAAGCGTATTAACGCATGGGTTTTTATTAGATGAATCAGGAGAAAAGCAGTCAAAATCTAAAGGAAACGGTATTGATCCTGTAAAATTTACGAACGAACATGGCGCAGATTTATTAAGATTATGGGTTGCTCATGAAGATTACGAAAAAGATATTCGAGTAGGAGACGAAGTATTTGCTCGAGTCAAAGACATGTATAAAAAATATCGTAATACATTGCGATTTATGTTGGGAGTCTTAAACGGTATTTCTGTAAAGGATCTTTTACCTATTCATCAGCTTGATTTTCTTAGTCGTCGAGTTCTATATAATTTGTATCACACACATACGGAACTTTTGACAACTTTGTCTTTGGATCAAGTTACAAATTCGGAGTTTCAAGGGCGTTGTTTAAATGTTCAGTCTTTCTTAAAGCGTGTAATACAGGTGTGTACAGATCTTTCTATCTTTTATTTGGATGTTAAAAAAGATACGCTTTATTGTGATGCATCTGATGCTTTTTCTCGAAAACAAGTTCTTACGACATTATTGTATTGTTTTATTTTTTTATGTAAACATTTAGCCCCTATTTTACCATTTACGACAGAAGAAGCATTTTCCATCTTTGGAAAAGAAGTTTTGGGATTGGGAGATCTGATTGATACACCTGAATGGAAAAAAGATCTTTCTTTGGATGCCGTTGAGTTATTGAGCTGGTTTAAAAAAGAAGGTGTGTTGCAAGAACGCGAGTATTGGTCTGTTCATCTTCAAGATATATTTTCTCCTTCTTCTTGTTTTAAAGATTGGGATGGATCTACGTGTAGCGAACATATTTTAGGTATCCGAAGTCAGGTAACAGAAATTTTGGAAATTTATCGAAAAAATAAAGAAATTAAAAGCAGTCTCGATGCAAAAGTATATATTGATTTGATGAACGAAGATGGTGTAATCGCTGGAGCTTACAAAGATTTTTATGAAACGATTTTAATTGAGTTATGTATGACTTCTGATCTTAAGATTAGATGGAATCAGGCGTGTCGGACAGTCAAGGTAGAGGTATTGAATTGGAATAAATGTCCTAGATGTTGGAAACGATACTCGGATATTCAAGAATCACAAATATGTCAGAGATGTCATTCGGTTTTAATGTCAGAAAACGTGTGTTAAGTTTTTTCTGTTTTATGTGCAATCCACGAAAACGATGCTCTAATTCAGCGTTATACTCAAGTCTCCCTTAAGAGGGGGGCTATACAGTGGTCAATTTTTGTACAGATTCTAGCAATGTATTCATTGAAAAAGGTTTTTTCAAAAATATTCCTTTCCCTTCTAGTCTCTGTTGATGAGGAAAGTGTACGTAGGATTGATCTTCTTTAACAATAGTTAAATTTTCTTGATCTGAAGAAATCAAAATAAAGCGTGTATTTGGCCAAATTTCTGAAGTAAATTGCAAAAGACTAATTCCCGTTTCTCCTGGCATGTGGCGATCGGTAATTAGAATATGTGCACCGCGATGTTGATGTAACAATTTGCGTGCAATTAATCCGTTTGGGGCCGCGTACACCATCCAGTTTAACGGGAGATGATGGCAAAGATAGTGATGCATAACGCTCAATAATCCAGGATCATCATCAACGATAAGGCACTTCATTATTGAATAGTCTTTTATTTTTTTACAATATAACAAAAAAACAAAAAATAAAAATTAAAAAAAATTTACTATCGAGAATTTATTTTTTATTTGAGCAAAATATATTTGCATTTTACGCAGTTGTATGCTTTTTTTTTCAACCAAATGCAGGTATTATGGAGAATATCAAGTTAAGTATTAATATCTATTAGGAGATTTTTTTATATTATGTCTGAAACTCACCCTTTAACTTTGTATCGTAATATTGGAATTATTGCTCACATTGATGCAGGAAAAACAACGACCACAGAGCGCATTTTGTACTATACTGGCCGAAGTCATAAAATCGGTGAGGTTCATGAAGGACTGGCGACCATGGATTGGATGGAGCAGGAACAAGAAAGAGGGATCACTATTACGTCCGCGGCAACAACCTGTTTTTGGAATGGGCACCGAATCAATCTTATCGATACTCCTGGTCACGTAGACTTTACAATTGAAGTAGAGCGTTCTTTGCGTGTTTTAGATGGTGCTGTTGCGGTATTCGATAGTGTTGCAGGTATAGAGCCCCAATCAGAAACTGTCTGGCGTCAAGCAAATAAATACAAAGTTCCAAGAATTTGCTTTGTTAATAAGATGGATCGTATGGGAGCGGATTTTTTTCGTTGTGTACACATGATTCAAGAGCGCCTAGGAAGTAAACCCATCGTTGTTCAATTACCCATAGGGAAAGAGGGCGCATTTATGGGAATTATTGATCTGGCGGCATTAAAAGCAATTTATTGGCATATAGAGAGTCTGGGAGCGACGTTTAGTGTGTGTGATATTGCTCATTGGATGGAAGAAGATGCGCCAGATCGGATTCATCAATTCTTAAAAGAAATTCAAGAGCAAATTGCAAAAGATGGAGGAGCGTCCCAGAATTTAAATCTTCATATTCAAAATACTTTAACTGCAGAACTTGTGCGATCTGTGCAACATTATCGAAAAACTTTGCTGGAATCGGTAGTAGATCAAGATGATGAAGTTTTGGAAAAGTTTTTAGAAGGAAAAAATTTAACAGAAAGAGACATAAAATGTTGTTTAAGAAAGGGGACGTTGGCGTTTTCTTTTGTCCCTGTCTTATGTGGTTCTGCCTTTAAGAATAAAGGGGTTCAAACGTTATTAGATGCGATTCTTGATTATTTGCCTTCTCCTCTTGATATTTTAGATGTTGAAGGAATTGTTCCAGATAGTGAACAGGTCATACACCGAAAAGCAGATTTTGGAGAACCTTTATCAGGATTAGCGTTTAAAATAGCAACGGACCCCTTTGTAGGTTCTTTGACGTATTTTCGGATCTATTCTGGAAAATTAGAAACTGGAACAGTTTTACTGAATACGATCAAGAATAAAAAAGAACGTATTGGTCGTATGTTATTAATGCATGCAAATTCTAGAGAAGATGTAAAAGAGGCTAGGGCAGGGGATATTGTAGCTCTTGCTGGATTAAAGGAAACTACAACAGGAGATACGTTATGTGCGGCAAATCATCCTATTATCTTAGAGCGTATGGAGTTCCCTGATCCAGTCATTTCCGTAGCAGTAGAGCCTAAAACGAAAAGTGATCAAGAAAAGATGGGATTAGCGTTATCTAAACTTGCTTCTGAAGATCCTTCTTTACGTTTTTCTTCTGATCAAGAAACGGGGCAAACGTTGATTGCAGGAATGGGAGAGTTGCATTTAGAAATTATCGTTGATCGTATGAAAAGAGAATTTAAAGTAGAGGCTAGTGTTGGGGCACCTCAGGTAGCGTACCGAGAGACGATTTCTAAAACCTATGAAATTGATTATACACATAAAAAACAAACGGGTGGAGCAGGACAATTTGCAAGAGTTAAGCTGATTTTTTCCCCTTTAGAGCCCGGAGCCGGATTTATATTTGAAAACAAAATTGTAGGTGGAGCAGTTCCAAAAGAATACATTCCGTCTGTAGAAAAAGGTATTAATAGCGCACGTCAAACAGGAGTTTCTTTTGGATTTCCTACAGTAGATTTTAAAGTAACTTTAATAGACGGGGCTTATCATGACGTTGACTCAAATACGTTAACTTTTGAAATAGCAGGTCGAGCCGCATTTAGAGAAGCCGCTGCTAAGGCAGGTCCAAAAGTATTAGAACCTGTCATGAAGGTTGATGTTGTAACTCCCGAAGCTTATATGGGGGACGTTATGGGAGACCTGAATTCTAGAAGAGGCCAAGTTCAAGGTATGGAAGATCAAGGAAATGCTAAAAATATTAGTGCTCAAGTTCCGTTGTCTGAGCTTTTTGGATACGTAAATACGTTACGTTCTATGAGCCAAGGTCGAGCAACGTATTCCATGGAGTTTTCTCATTACGCTTTAGTTCCAGAGGCAATGTGTGCAAAAATTAAGAAAAAAGAGTGGAAAGGGGGATAAAAAGGTGATGTTTGAGATTTTTTTAAAATAAACTTCAAATGCATTCTTTGCACAGTAAAGCATTACAGTTAGCTAGAAATTTTGTTCAACACAAAAATATTCCTTTTGATGTTGCATATAGATGGGCGAGAAATTTTCTACAAGAAGCTTTTGGGCTATCCTCTTTGCAGTGGGCTTTTAAAATGTTTGATTCTTGCCCTCTTCACCCAACGTTAGATGTTTGGGTGGAGGAATTTATTACGCATCATAAACCGTTATCCAGAAGCGTTCAGCGTCGTTTTTTTTGGAATCAATATTTTTCGTTAAACGAAGCTACGTTAGACCCTAGACCAGAAACGGAAGGAATGATCTCGCTAGTGTTAAAAACTGGGATAGAGCCCCGTACTATTTTAGACTTAGGTACAGGAAGTGGATGCATTGTATTAAGTCTTTTAGAGGTATTTCCTAAAGCGTATGGGATAGGTGTAGATATACAATCAAAGGCTCTGAGTGCCGCACATCAAAATGCGTATCAATTAAAACTAGATCATCGTGTTCATTGGATTACAAGTAATTGGTATGAAAAATTAGAAGATTATGGATTAAAAAAAGAAAGCTTTGATCTCATTATAAGTAATCCTCCGTATATTTCTTCTGATGAATGTCTAAAATTGCCACCAGAAGTTTTGTGGTGGGATCCTAAAATCGCATTAGATGGAGGAAAAAATGGGGTAGATCCTTATGAAATTATCATTCCTAATGCTTCATCTTGGTTAGCCTATGAAGGAATACTTGTATTAGAGATTTCAGCACACACTTCCATAACTTTTTTAATTTCATTGGCAAAGCCTTATTTTTCAAACATATCGTTATTTTTGGATGATTTTGGAAGAAATCGTTATTTACTCTTGCGTTAATAATTTTTTACTTCTAAATTAAAAAAAATCAAAGGCCAATGAAGATAAAAAATGAGCAAAAGATAGTAAAACTACTTAATACTAGTCTGTGTTCTGTGTATCGACGATTAAAGAAACTAGGCTTTAGCTATAAAAAAAATCTTTACCTACTTGCAAGCAAGCCAAGAACAATGAAAGCGATATAAAGAAACTATAAGCATACCGTCAGAAAGTCTTGTACATATTGATGAAAGCGGTATTGGGACGATCATTTGTGCAAGACAGAAGGATGGGGCAAAAAGGGGAAAAAGCTTTCTGCCAAAAAGAGCGGTAAATATTATAACTGGGTATGTTAGCACTTATGGTATTTAAGGGTTCTTGTCATACAAAATTATTTGAAGCTGGGTATCTCAGTTATTGATTAAGGAATTAGAACCTGGGCAAATTGTAGTAATGAATAATACTGAATTTCATAAATCACAAAGAACAAAAAAGTTGATCGAATCTGTAGGTTGTCAACTACTCACCCGATTCGAATCCAATAGAGAAATTTTGGGCTAATATGAAAAAATGGGTTAAGAACCAAATTAATCAGTTTGATAAACTTTACGAAGCTATTGCCGCATTCTTTCAAATCCCATTTTTATGCTCAATTACTATATTCCGAAAACTCTCGATACTTCTTTTTGACTGTTATCTGCTTTGATAAAATTTATAACTTTTTATCTTTAAATTTATACGATATGGACTCGTTGACATCATTTATCTTCTTAAGTAAGACATACCATATCTTGCATTACAATTCAACTATTTGTGCCGTGGTTCTTAAAATGTTTCTTCTCTTGGAGATTTTCTTCCTTTCTCTTCATTTATTATCTCATCTTACGTAGCACCTTTCAAAATTTGAAGTTCATTGAACATTAAAACATTGGCTTTTAACAATAGTTTTTGTTTTATTGCAAAATGATTCAAT
>NZ_AWTR02000065.1 GCF_000469665.2 Holospora obtusa F1
CTTTTGGCTGTCCTGAAAAAAATACAGGTCCCCATTCAAACCTTCCTTGAACAGGAAGATGATTGCAGATGTGCCAAAGCGCCAAATCTACCAAATTAGAAAGGATAGAAGGGCGCATAACTGCCATATCTTTAGCTATGGGGTTGAGTAGCGTCATTTCTTTGAGAGCGTCTTCTTCTAACGTAGAAAACTCTCGAGCCTTACTAGAGCTCATAAAAGACCAAGTAATTGCCTCACCTAAGCCATGATGCACCAGGTAAGCGCATGCATCGCGAATGCGTTGGTGAAGAAGAGAAAATTTAGGAGAGCAAGCAGACAATAGAGGAGGGGTTGAGGGCACCTCTTGATACCAACCACCAAATCTCAAAATTTCTTCAATCAGATCTGGTGTTTCTTCGATATCTTTGCGAAACTGCGCTGGAACAACATGCATAATTTCGTCTTCTTTCTCAATTTGAGTGCGAACTCGACACCCTAAACGTACTAAACGTTTACTCATTTCTTCTACTCCTAAATTCGTACACCCTGTGAAATTTTTAAAATAATTTACAGAAAGATGGATTTCAGAAGATTTTTTTGCAACGTAAGGTTTAACTGTGTGAATATTAATTTCTGAAAATCTCATTCATGTTAACGCTTGAATAAGATGATTCTTGACTTCCGCCCCATCTATTCCGCGCTCAAATATTTTTCTTGAATGCGTCATGAGCAAAGCTTTTTGTCCTGTAAGACTTATCGTTTTTGGATCAAATTCTGCCGCTTCAACGCATAACAGCGTACTAGAGGGCTGATACTTTGAAGAATCTCCCCCCAAAATACCGCTTAAGGCCAAAATTCCTCCTTCATCTTTCAATACGATCGAACCACAAGGAATTTGAATAACTTTTGCTGGATCTTCTTTGCAGGAAAGCGCGGTAAAACACGCTGGGTCTTTAAGCTGATCAACGACTAAAGGAGACTTTAGAGTGCTTCCATCAAATACATGAAATGGCGTTCCAAAACAATGCGTGTAATACGACAAAGCGTCCACAACATCGTGGCACAAAGATTTTTGAATATTTTTTAGGCGACGTTTAACCCATGCTGGAGCGCAGTACGGATTCTTAGAGTGGCGTTGAACCTGAGCCATATGAAACTGATAACATAAATCCGTTTCTACGCGAATTTCATGTACAGGGAGAGTGGTGAATGTTGCTTGAGAAAGGGGGTGTGGCCAAATAACATCTTTCCAGTGCGCCGCGTTCAAAGCAACTAGCTCTCTTGCTATACCAAAAACACTCATCAAGTCTCCTCGGTTAGGTGTTACTTCGCAATCGAAAAGCCAATCTTTTGGTAACACACAAGCAAGAGTTTTACCAAGAGCTTCAGAAGAAGAAATTTCTAAAATTCCTTCTTCTTGGTTTTCAAACACTCCCTCAAGGTTTAATTCTTTTTCAGAACACAGCATTCCTGAGCTTTCTATTCCACGAATAATTGTTGGTGAAAGCGAGTAAGCGTTTCCTGGAAGACGTTGACCTGAGCGAATTAAAACCACCAGCATTCCCAAACGCACATTAGACGCGCCACACACGACCGTAATAGGCCCTTGCTGTGTGCTGACTGTACACAAATTTAGACGCTGAGCGTTGGGATGTGCTTCTATTTTTTCTATCTGAACGATTTCTAAATCTTTTAAATCCGAATACAAGTCGAAAACTTGGGTCTCAGTTCCACTTTCCGTAAGACGACGAGCCAACCCTTCGGGGGTTTCTCGGGGAATTACAAAATCTTTAAGCCAAGACCAAGTGAACTTCATAATGAAACGTATGCATTTTACTCTCTAAGTCATTCTAGCAATTTATGTTGCGCAAAACAAGGAACAGTCAAAAAAAATAGATACGTTAAGCGATAAAATTCATGTAAACCACATATGTACGAGTTGTGAAATAAATTTAAATTAAAGTTCATGCATTAAAGTATAAAAGAAAGTAAAGACTGATATTAGTTTGTCAAAATTGAAATCGCCTAAATAGAATATGATCTGAATATTTTTTTAACATACCATGCTTTTGTATACGTAGTCTATAACTTTACTACATTTCCTGAAAATAACGATTCTAGTATCTGTAATAAGAATGTCAGACGTATGTTTATTGTGCGCTCTTTTTTTACTTTCATTAAAAATCAGCTCTCATTATTTTTTATACGACATTCCTATTCATCATTTTTCTCACGGTGATGCTATGCTGGCTGCGCAACTATTTTTTTCAAATTATTTTTTTAAACGGATTCCTTTATTCGATAAATAGGAATAAAGTCAGTGGTAGCGTATATCATTGATAGAAAAAAGCTGGGGTCAAATCAAAAAAAAATATTTCAGGCAGTGTGTATGCAGATTGGTAATGTTTAGGACATAATGGCCTTTGTGGAGACGTATATTTGCTTAATTTAACGTTTTTTTTCAAAAACAAGAGAAAAAGGAGCAAACTGCAAAATGTTTAAGCCGTAGTCATGCTGCGCTTCATTTTTTTAAAAAAGCTTCTAAAATAATCTGTGCATGACTTAAAACTTTGTTTTGAAAAACCGAACATGAGATAGAACACAATGAGAATACGGTGACGCTTTGATTGTTTTTGTAGGGGGACATTCGTGGTCAAGATCAACGGATTCAAACATTTTTTTAACGTCGGATACAACGAATGTCTCTTGTTTTGCCTTTTTATTTCTGGTAGAATATTAGCGGTTTTTTTAAAAAGAGATAATATGCGAGTAGCTTCTTCTATTGGAAAAAAAAGATATCGTAGCAAAACATGTAAATTGATTCGCAGAGGGAAGCGGTTGTACCTGATCGATCCTAAAAATCCTCGCAACAAAGTGCGTCAGGGGAGCAAATAAGTATGACAAAAAGCAATGAACAAGACGGTCCTTTTATTGAAAACAGGGCTCTTGTCTCTGCGTGTTTAGAAAACATTTCAGATCCTTTTCTTCTAGTGTTGCTTGCATCTAAGCGAGCTCAGGAGTTGGCTTACGGAGCTCAAGCAATGGTGTCTCCTGACGGGCATAAAGATTCTGTTGTAGCGCTTCAGGAAATTGCTTTGAAAAAAGTTAATCCTGGCGATTTAAAAGAAATGTTGATCGAGGGGTTTCGAAACTCTCGGGTGTTTAGTTTTTTTGTTATGTTATCTGCATTAAATTTGACGATCTTTTGATAGGTGTGTTGTCTTTGAGTAAATAATCTTCAGTAAGATGACATAACGCGTATTAGGTAAAAATTATGGATAAATTAAATGCTCAGGCTTTAGAAATTGTTTGCGTTCCTGTAGAAGAAGAAATTCAACGATCGTACCTTGATTATGCCATGAGCGTTATCGTGGGGCGTGCGCTCCCTGATGTTCGAGATGGCTTAAAGCCAGTACATCGTCGTATTTTGTATGCTATGGAAGTGTTAGGATTTCGTCATGATCGTCCGCACAGAAAATCTGCAAACGTTGTAGGAGAAGTTGTTGCAAAATACCATCCTCACGGAACAGATCCTATTTACGGAGCTTTGGTTCGTATGGCTCAGTGGTTTTCTATGAGAGAAAAGCTCGTAGATGGGCACGGAAATTTTGGATCTATGGATGGAGATCGTGCTGCTGCTATGCGTTACACCGAAGCCCGGTTAAGCGCATTGTCTGATTTTATATTGGCGGATTATGATAAAGAAACAGTAGATTTTCAACCTAATTATGACGACACTCAAAAAATGCCCGTCGTGTTACCTGCTGCGTTTCCAAATCTTCTTGTCAATGGAGGAAGCGGAATTGCAGTAGGTATGGCTACAAATATTCCCTGCCATAATTTATCGGAAGTTTTGGATGCATGTTGTCTGCTATTAGATCAGAAAGATGCTGAGTTAGAACACATCATGAAAGTGTTACCTGGTCCAGACTTTCCCACAAAGGGCATCATACTAGGAACAAAAGGAATAGAAGAGGCATACCGAACTGGAAAAGGGACATTTTTAATTCGCGGGCAAGCACAGGTAGAGCCGTACGGAAAAGATCGGGAGTGCATCTTGATTACCGATGTTCCTTACCAAGTGAACAAAGCTGTTTTAGTCGAGCGCATCGCAGAGTTAGCGCGAGAAAAAAAAATTGAAGGGATGTCAGAAATTCGAGATGAGTCTGATCGATCAGGTGTTCGAATTGTGATTGAACTCAAGAAAGATGCTGTGGCTCAGGTCATATTAAATCAGCTTTATGTGTTAACCGATTTACAAATTTCTTTTTCGGTCAACATGCTGGCGCTTCATCGCGGGTACCCAGTCCAGCTTTCTTTAATGGAAGTGTTAAAGGCTTTTTTGGAATTTCGAAAAACAGTTGTTGTACGCAGAACTCAATACTATCTACGCAAAGATAGGGAGGCTATTCGAAATTTAATTGGGATTTATATAGCGATTTCTCATATTGATGAGGTCGTAGAATTAATTAAATCTTCTAAAGATCGAGATGAAGCTCTTAGAGCATTAATTGCAAAAGTGTGGCAGATAGACAGCATGATTTATCAGTACTTAGCGTTGCTGGAAGACCAGAATGTGAATATGCAAGATTTGTCACAATATCATTTATCTCAAGAACAAGCTTCTGCGATTTTATCATTAAGACTTCATAGACTGACTGGAATGGAAAAGCAAGAACTTTCTAATCAGTTAGAAAAATTAAAAATAAATATTCAGTATTATTTAGAGCTTTTAAGGGATGATCTTAAAATTGATGCGTTGATGAAGGAAGAATTTTTGCATATTAAGCAAAAATTTGGTTCTCCACGTCTTACAGAATTGCAGAAAGAGTATTTTCAACAGTCTCCAGAGGATTTGGTTGCGTGTGAGGATATGGTTGTAACGGTCAGTGTAAATGGATACATTAAGCGCGTACCTCTAGATGCTTACCGAAGTCAAAAACGGGGAGGTCGTGGAAAAAATGCAATGGATGTTAGAGAAGAAGATGCGGTCTGTCAGATTTTTGTTGCCGATACGCATCGACCTTTACTATTTTTTACTTCGAAAGGCATTGCCTATCAAATGAAGGTCTACGAACTTCCTTTAGGAACGACGTCTTCTCGTGGAAAACCTCTGATCGCATTTTTTCCTTTAGAACGAGATATCGAGAAAATCGCTACTATTCTTCCGCTACCTAAAGAAAATATTCCTCCTTTTATTGTTTTTTCGACTTCTCAGGGGAATGTTAGGAAAAATGCGGTTTCAGATTTTTTTACTATTCGGGCGAACGGAAAAATTGCTATGAAATTGGACGATGGAGAGCAACTCATTCGTGTTGTATTGGCGGATGATAATCAAGATATTTTACTTTCCACGCACCAAGGAAAAAGTTTAAGATTTTCTGTGCAAGAGTTGCGTCAATTTAATAGTCGAAATTCCACTGGAGTTAGAGGAATCTTACTAAAACCAAAAGATTACGTCGTTTCCATGACGTTATTAATGCATACACTTTGGAGCGCCCAAGAAATTGAAGCGTACATGAACAGAAAAGACGAGCAATTTTTAGATGCGTCATTGCCTCTTAATCAAAATACTATTGTGTATTCTGATGACGATGAAGCTCTCAAAGCCCGATTTAAAGAAATGGAAGAGAAAGAAGAGTTCGTTTTATGTGTAACTATGAAGGGAGTTGGTAAGCGTACATCATCTTATGAATATCGTAGAGCGCATAGAGGGGGACAAGGAGTTGCAACGATGGAGATTACGTCTCGAACTGGTGCAGTAATTCAGGCAATGCCTGTGAAAGATCAGGATCAAATCTTGATGTTGACGAGTTTAGGTCAATTATTGCGTTGCCCTGTCAAAGATATTCGTATTTCAGGAAGAAGAACTCAAGGTGTTCGCGTATTTCGTTTAGATAAAGGAGAGACCGTGGTTTCTGTAGCAGTGGTTTCATCAGAAACTATTGATACTTCAGAGGAATTAGCAGAATAAACAAAAAAAGTGTAGCTCAAAGCGATATCAAATGAATAGTTCGTGTGTTTTGAAAAAAGTCTAAATGCTGCTTCTTTTATTTGCTTAAGTTTTCTTGTGTTCCTTTGTGTTTAGTGAGGATCAGGCCTTGGGTGAATTGAAAAACGGTACAGCAGTGTATATCCCGAAATTACACATGTTTCGGGAGTTATGAAAACGCAAACTTTGTCACCTTCCTGCTGCTTGAGAAAAGTTATTGGGGGTGAATTAGATGCAATTTTTTTTGTTATACTGAAAGAAAAATGATAGAAATAAGTTATGTTTTGGTATATTTTTAGTTTTGATCAACATATATTAAAATATGCTTCTGATCTAAAACTTGGTAAAAGTTAAAAAAATACGTACTTACGTTTAGAGACTTTTATTTAATGAGATGTACAAACATTCTATCTAATGAATTTTTTATTACTTACTGAATGCACAAATTTTTTTCACTATTTTTTATATGTAGTTTTAATTTTTTTTTGTGTGCCTTGGGTCAACGCTGTGCATAAAATTTTTGTATTATATTTCATGATGCTGACATAACTTTCTCCAAACGGCAAATCGTCAATACATAAAGGATCTGCTAATTTGACTTTTAAGTCCTGAGCTAATTGGCGAGCTCCCTCGTAATTATGACTGTGTTCTGGAAAAATTGCGCAAATATTAAGTTTTTTTAGCCCCATTAAACATTTTCCTTGTGCTTCTCTAGATTCAGAAAGCGCGTATAATTTTACACCGTAACGATTTTGATAATGCGGCATAGAGTTGTGAAATACTAGTCCTGAAGCTGTTTTACGTTTTTCCCATTGTGTTGCAATCCAGGTGTCTAATTTATTAAGAGTGTTGATGTATGCGCAGGCATAATGTTTAGTTGTGTCCTCTGGATACAGTTCAAAAACTGTTTTAGAAATGATTTTAACGTACTGAATAACGTAATAAGGATCGTGCCAAACATGGCCATCAGAAAATAGCTCATCGTAAAAGTTTTTTCTTGATTTATCAAATTTTTTTTTAGGAGTAATTTTTTCTGAAAGAATTAAAATTTTTGCGTTAGTTTTTAATGATTTTAAGATCGGTAACCATTGTATATCAATTCCTTTACCATGAAGAATAATTAAACTTGCATTAGAGATGTTTTTGATTGCCCTTGCATTACAAGGAAAATGGTGTAAATGAGTATGATTTTTTTGGGTGTTTCCTGATATGACCTCAATTTTATAATTTTTGGGTAATAATTTTTCTGTAATATGCTTTAATAGAAAAGAGGAAGTAATAATATAAGGTCGCTGTATTTGTGCATAACAAGAAAAAGAACACACAAGTAACAAACGCCATAGATAAGGAAGCTTTATTCTGCTATAAATTAATGCGCTTGCGTATCCTGCGCCTAAAATAATTAACAATGTGGGTCCATACGGCAGATCTTTATAACAGGATAAAAATAGCGAAAATAAGGTTGCGCATAAATTCCAAAGTGCAGATTTCCAAAAAATGTGTTTAAGGTGCGTTCCGGAAACATAAAAGCTCAAAAAGGGCAAAACAGTCAATCCTAAAATAACCAAAGATCCCATACCTTGAAACTGAACGGCGACATTTAATACAAATAATGCGAGCCATCCTTTATAAATCCAGCGCATTTTTGGGTAAGCTCGATAGGAAAATTCTGCATCAAAGCTATGCGCTTTTAAATCATTCCAAAAATAATGGCAAAAGAGCGCGGATCCCACTGTGCATCCAGTCAAGACGTACACATAACTTTCTGGTACAATAAATATGGAGCCAAAAAATGCGTGCATTAAATCATCACTACCTCCAAAAAACATGCTGATTGCAATAGCTAATAAGTAAATTCCTGCTATACTGCTATTCATATCTAAGGCTTTATGACGTGATGTCCATAACGTAATTGCTGTTAAAAAAATTCCTGATACTGCCCCCATAAGGCTTATCGTCCACCAAGGACCGTTTATTTTCATTCCCAGTGTAATGCCTGGTAACATTCCGTGAGAAAGTGCGTCTCCTAAAAAAGCTGTTCTCCCAGACATTAAAACAGATCCCATAAGAGCGCATAAAATAGATGATAACAAACACAAAATAATTGCGCGTTGCAAAAAAGGATGACACAGTACAGGTGCTATAAAAGAAAAAAAAAGAGACATAAACAAACCTTTGGTTAAATGATTATCTGAAGTTAGTTTTAAAAGTTATTTTATCAAGCTCAATGCATTAAGTAATTACAATGTCTGCCAACGTACGCCACCTATGCTTAAAGGCACGCAATCAAGTGTAATTTCTTCAAAAGACATTTTGCACTTATAAGCCAACATCGTGACCCCTGCTTTATATGCTGTTTCAAAGGCGCTTCCATATTCTGAATCAATGAATCCTGCTATTTGAAATGCAGAGCAATCATGGCGTTGTACAACGTAAATCATTGTAGCTCTCTTACCTTGTTGCGCAAGTTGTGTCAAAATATGCAAGTGTTTTGTTCCTCTTTGAGTAACGCAATCTGGAAACAAAGCTACATGATGATGCGTGAGATGAACATTTTTGACTTCAATCCACATAAAAGAATCGTTGGAAAATGTTAGCAAAAAATCTAAACGGGAAGATCCTATTTTAGGTTCAGCTTTAAAACTTTTTAGATGTTTCCATTCAGGAAATTTTTCTTCTGTCAACGCTTCTTTGATCAAAATACTGGGAATGGATGTATTTGTTCCCACCAGGGTTGTTTGTGTTATGTGTGCTTCTTGTACCTCTTCCATCATCCAAACAAAGGGCAGTTTTCCTAAAGATTCAGGCTTTTTAGAACATACCCACACATGAGAGCCTGGATGAGTCAGTCCTAACATTGCGCCGGTATTCACACAATGTGCCGTGACTTGCTCTCCATTTTCTAGTTCAATATCAGCGAAAAAACGTTTGTATCGCCGAATCAGCGTTCCTCTTTGTGGAGGGGTCCAAAATTTCACGTAACGATTTTTATTACCTTATCTTTAATAAAGTATATGCTAAAGATTATCTAATGTCATGAGGACCAACAAAGATTATAAGTCCTTTTTTCAAAAAAAATTCTCTCTTACAAAGGGGGATAAATTTTAGAATAGCTATGGATGCATTGATTTTATTATTTTAGGCGTTGAACGTATTTACGATGAACTCACGGAAAAAATATTAAGTATAGAGAGTTATTCATCAAAAATTTACTCATATATCATGAAAAGTGGTAAAAATCAGAACATTTTGATTTCTATTTTGGGGAGAGTTCCTAATGAGGTTCCATTCAAGAGAGCAGGGGTATTTTAAGCTATAAATTTCGCCTATAAGTAAAATAGGTTTAGGTTTATGAAGATATGTATGATTATCCAGAAGAAAACGCTAAGGTGTATATCCTAGATTTTATACAAGGGATGTTGTAATAAAATTTTTACTCCCATGTGATATCGATCTAATTTTTTTAAATAAAAATTGCATATAAAAAAACATTGACATTTTATGTATAGATATTATACAATTTCGAAAAGTTTATTATTTATTTTTTCATGAGCTGGAATAAAAAAATTCCAATTTATAAAGATCCTGAAGCTTGGAAGGGAATGCGAGATGCTGGTCAGCTGGCTGCAAAAGTTCTGGATATGATTGGTCCCTATATAGTTTCTGAAGTTTCGACGGCTTCTCTCAATCATTTGTGTCATGAATATATTGTGGATCATGGTGCATTTCCTGCTCCATTAGAGGTTGGATTTCCTTGTGCTGTATGTATATCTGTTAATGAAACTGTTTGTCATGGAATTCCTAGTGAGCGCAAATTACATTCAGGAGATATCGTAAATATAGATGTTTCTTTACGATTAAATGGTTGGTATGCGGACACTGCTCGCATGTTTTATGTTGATTCTCCTGAAGATTCTGCAAAAAAATTAACTGATATTTGTTATCAAGCCTTGATGGAATCGATAGGCATTATCAAGCCAGGCGTGACTTTGGGGGATGTTGGGCATCTCATTCAAAAAAAAGTCGAATCTTCTGGATTCTCTGTGGTTCGAAATTTTTGTGGACATGGAATCGGTCGAAAATTACATGACGCGCCGGAAGTGTTGCATTTTGGAGCGCCAAAAACCGGGTTAGTTTTAAAAGAGGGAATGTTTTTTACTATAGAGCCAATGATTAATATGGGAAAATCTGGAGTTCGATTATTAAAAGACGGGTGGAGCGCTGTAACCAAAGACGGAACGTTATCTGCGCAATGGGAGCACAGTCTTGGCGTAACAACAACAGGATGTGAAATTTTTACGCTTTCTAACTAAAATTAAATTTTTTATAACGTTTCGTATGCTAAAAATTTTGTCGATTTATTATTTGATCGACAATTTTTTTAGATATACTTTTTAAGTTTATTTTTCTAAGTTTCAAAAAATATAGCAGAGAATGTTCTTTTTGTTCTAACAGATCTTTAAAAAATTTTCTATTTGAGCAACACCTTCTTTTATCACATCAATTGAAACGGCGTAAGAAAATCGAAGATATCCACTTTTTCCAAATTCAGACCCCGGAACTGTACATACTTGCATGTATTGTAGCATTCCTTCTGCAAGCTCTGTGTCAGTTTTCCAACCTAAACCACAAATTTTCGGATGCGCCAACAACTCTAAACACGGATAAAATACATAAAACGCACCTTCAGGACATTTAAGCGCTTCTCCACCGGGTAGTCGTTTTAATGCTTTCATCAAAACATCTCTTCGAGAGCTAAAAATTTGTCGATTTTTATTTAAGTATGACTCAATCTCTATCGTATTTAAAGCATGTTCTACACTTTTCTGAACCAGACAACACGAACCTGATGTGCTATGTGATTGTATTTTTTCCATGGCTTCAATCAAGCTATCAGGTCCTATTCCCCATCCCAATCTCCAGCCTGTTGCGGCCAAAGATTTAGAAATTCCATTAACTACTAACATACGAGACTGAAGTTCTGGACACACATGTAACAAATGTGGGCAAAGAACATGAGTATACGACAAAGATTCATAAATATCGTCGGATAAAATAAAAACAGAAGGAAACTTCATTAATATCATTGCAAGTTCATACAATGTTTGTGTATCATAAACGGTTCCCGTAGGGTTATTGGGGGAATTCAAAATAAGCCATTTGGTTTTGTGCGTAATTGCTCGCTCTAGCTGATCTGATGTTAGCTTAAAATCATTGTGTGCTTCACAAGGTACAAAGACTTGGCGAGCCTTGGCTAATTCTACAATAGCTGGATAAGAAACCCAGTAAGGACTGGGGATAATGACCTCATCAGATGTTTCTAAACTTGCCATAAGCGCATTATAGATAACTTGTTTTGCCCCCGTAGAAACACAAACCTGCCGAGCAGTCCATCCAGATAAATTTTGATATTTTTCAGTGTACTTCAGAATACTGTCTTTTAAAGGGAGCGTTCCAGAAACTGGAGTATATGTGTGAGCCTTAGATTTTATCGCATTTAACGCTTCACTAAACAAAACGTCAGGGGGAAAAAGATCTGGCTCTCCTACGCTGAAATCAAATACTTTATATCCTTGATTTTCTAAAAATTTTGCTTTCTTAGACATCTGCAACGTAGCAGAAGGCGCTAACTTCGAAACAGTATTAGATATGATCATAAAATTCGAGCGTGTTTATCTAAAATTCATTTCTATCATACAAAAAAATACAGCGTTTTCCAACACACTGTTTTTGAATAACATGAGAAAAATAAGCTGAAGGATTCAAAGCAACTACACTATGTGCCTGATTCCACACAAAAATATCTTTTTGACTATCTCCAAAATAATAGAACTTTTCTTTTCCATAACGATCTGTCAGTGCTTTTGCTTTCACAGAGCCCACACAATGAACGTTTTGTGTGCTACTGATGATGAGATCAAAAAACTTCAAATGCGTATTAATGGAACAAGCTGTAGGATAAGCTGCGCCTGTTGCAAGTACTAAGGGAATATTTTTTTCTTTGCAAAGTTGAAGAAAATCTATTAAAAAAGGACGATAGGGAATTCGCTTTGGATCTAAGCAATACTTTTGGCTGATCTTCCATTTAAAAGCTGCCCAGGAGCGAGTTTTCAGTAACTCAAAAATACTTAAAAAAGCTTGTGGAAAAAAAAAATACAAAGAACTGGTTCGCAGTAACGTGAAATCCAAATCAATACATACAGGAAAAAAATTTTGATCTAACGACAACGCTTTAAAAAGCTCCTGGGGGGAAGGTCTATTCAAAGCTAATACTTGAGAATTCATAAAAACCTCAATCTTAAATGTGTTGAAAAAATACGTTTACGTAGATATTAAGGTGATTCATGAGTAAAGGACATTTTATGTGTAGAGAAATTTTACGCTAAAATTTTTTATTTTGCAAATTTGAACTGATTTACTGAATTTTCTATATAAATTGAATAATCAGAAATAAAAAAATGTGATTTAATTGAAATAATAAAAAAAATAAATTTATATATTTTATATACGTTTTTAATTTTTGAGAGGAGAGTTTATTTTTGTGAGGAATCACGTATTAATAAATTTATTTTTTTCGAAACGATTTTACCTTATAAAAGAAATACATAATTTCTAAAAAAATTTTGCTTTTTATTTTCATTTTATTTTGTACAATGGCTTTGTTGAAAGCAAACAGAGTAAAAATGAAAAAAATTTTTTTATGTGATAAATTGATTAGAGACAAAGTTCAATCTTTGAACAATGATCAGAGAATTGAAGGAGTGTATCGAGTACTTGGTTTGGCAGAACGCGCCACTTATGCAAAAAAAAAAATACTTGAGGAAGCCCAGGAAGTTTTGGATGATATACACCATCACGACAAAGTTCACGCATTAAGTGAATTGGCAGATATCGTGCAAGCAGCTCAGGCTTTATTAGAATTAAATAATCAGCCTAATTTTGATTTTTTTGCCTCTCCTATTCTTAAAAATTTTTTAGATCAAACTCAGACTGCTCATGAATCAGAACTTGACATCGCTCAACATCTTGTCAAACAAGCTGAAATTCTTCAAGAAACTCCTACTTTAGAAAGAGAGATCATCAATCTTTGTCTTACTGTTATTAAAGCAACAAAAGCATTAGACTATACTGAAGATGATTTGAAAAAAGAATTCGCGCGTAAACAACAAATAAAAGGAGTTTTTAAAACGTGGACATGCCTAAGTCAAATTACCCTTTCTCAAGAGCATCCAAAATATTTACACTATTCTCAACGTTATCCTATGCTAGATCTTTCTTAGCTTACATTTTATCTTCAATAAATATTTTATCAACAATGTAAAATAAATTATTTAAACGTCTCACTAAAAACTAAAAAATGAACGTATAAATTAAAAAACAATCAAAAAGCAAAATCACTAAAATTCAGCGATTTTGCAGATACAGATTTAAGGCATGTGCAATCAAATAGGCTTTGTAAGAAGAACATCGTTAACAATGCGTACATTGACAGGATCTGTTTTTCTGATAGGCAGAAACATAGTTGCTGCGCTAGGACAGCGAGACGCTAAAACCGAAGCACCAAAAGCAAACTCCATAATAGCCGACTTGTGTTTTCCAAATTCTTGAGAAACTACAGAAAAACATCCTGCCCCGTGTGTATCAACCAAGGTCTTGGTCGCTTTTACCTCACGGTAAGCAATAATAGGGTTTGAAAAAGGTTTCATACACTGAGCGTCAAAAGAAAATATTGCAAATACACTTAAACAAAATCTAAAAAGAAAAATCACAAAATACTCCTTAAACATTATAAAGCTTTTTTAAAAATTGAATTTTAAGTTAAAGCCCTACTAAACACCACCTCAAAGAATATAAATCGTCATTTTATTTTTGTCATATTTTATAAAAAAATAAATTTTTTTTTTGATTTGAAACATATTCGCAACAAAATAAATAAACATTTCTATTTTAACTAATTTTTTCTATGCATAAAAGAAAACTATTTTAAAAGAATTGTCTTTTATTGATAAAAAATAATTAATCTAATAAAAAATGTAAAATTTCATCAAGACGAAGACGTCCTTCTATAGTTAAACGAAAAAATGAATCTATTTCTTTTACGTATTCTGCATCTTTTAGTTGCTGAATTTTTAAACTTAATTTCGATGAAATAGGAAGATCTAATCTGATTCCTTCTGCCAAACGTAGCCCCATTAATAACCGTTCTTTAAAGCAATCTTCTAATGTCAAAGGAGTAGACTGTTTTATAGCGCTAGCTTTATGTGTGCACGCTTCTAACCAAATAGCTGAATTTTGCTCATTTGAAACTGCATACTTGATACTGTGATCAAGGGTTAATCGACTATGAGCTCCCGCGCCAATGCCCAAATAATCTTGATAACGCCAATACGTAAGGTTATGAAAACAATATTCTTCTGAGCGCGCATAATTAGAAATTTCATATCCTTTCCAGCCTAAATTTTCCAAATAGTGATGGGTCCACAAATAAAGATCTGCCGCACAAGAAGAATCTACCGTAAGTTTTTTTCCTTTGAAAGAAGCGTTATAAAACGGGGTTCCCTTTTCTAGCGTTAATTGATACAAAGATATGTGTGTTCCTGCCCATAGCAAGGCTTCTTTAAGCTCTTTTTGCCAATTTTTAAGATCATTATGATAAATATGTGCATAAATTAAGTCAAAAGAAAATCGTATGTTATGTTCTTTTAACCAAGATAAAACTTTTTTAACGTCTTGAACGCTGTGCTTTCGTCCTAAAAACGTTAAGACAGATGCTTGAAAAGATTGAACCCCCACCGAAATGCGATTAATGCCTAGTTCAACAATAGAACCTAGTTTTTCTGCTTCAAATTCTGTGGGATTCATCTCTAAAGTGACTTCAATATCGGAAAGAGATACTTCAAATAGTGAGCAGATACATTTTAATATCCCTTCTAGTAGGGGAAGAGGCATTAACGAAGGGGTTCCTCCTCCAAAAAAAAGACTCGTAATGGTTCTAGGCCCCAAACGTTGACGCCAATAAGATAGCTCATTTTCGTAGGCTGCAAGCCAAATTTTAGGATCTTGCGTGGGCGCATTAGACCATATTCCTCGAGAAAAATCACAATAAGGGCATAATGTCATACAAAATGGCCAATGAAGGTATAAAGCTAAATTTTTCATAATTCGTAAAATAAACAATACTTGTATAGAATTTTATGTTTAATTCGCACGTGTTTTTTCTTTATCTTCAATTGTTTTCTCCACAGTGTGCGTTTAATACATTTTCATCAATTTTTATCTTACAGACATTACATTGGCCCCTTTATCTTTAATGTGCATTTTCACGCTCTTCTAACATTCGGGCAATACACACTCCAGGTACTGGGTTTTATTCAAAAATAATAGACAAGATACTAAGCGCCTAATTTTCTCTTTCAAAATATGTCATTAAGTTTTTTTAAATTTTTTATTCTTCTGAACTCCCAAACAAAGGATGTGGTTTAGGCCAAGGCCCTTGAGATAACGGAGCGCCCACACGCAAATAACTTCCTTTAGAAATATTTCCTTGCTCCCCCATTTGTTCTAGTAATACGCTCATGGATTTAGGTAATACTACGGAAAACAATAAAGCAGTGTCTCTTAAAAATACACACAAACTATAGAGCCCCTGAGAAAGAAAAAGTGCTTTTTCAGGAATGCTTCTAAGCTTCCAAGGCTCAAATCGCGTAATATATCCGTTTACGTGCTGAACGCTTGTTTGAAGTAAATCAATATACCCATATAAATCTTCTTGCTCAATACAATACTTTAAGTAAGGTAACGCTCTTCTTCCCCAAGTTTGCAATGCTTCGTGATCTTGATCCAGAAACGAGTTTTCTAAGCTTTGAACGCCTTGGGGATAGAATTGATGAATGAAAGCCAAAACGCGTTGCGCTAAATTTCCTAATGAGTTCTTAAGCTCCTGATGATAGCGTTGTAGTATCGCGTTTTCTGAAATATCTCCATCTTGACCAAAACGCATTTCTCTTAACAAAAAGTACCGAACAGCATCAGAGCCGTAGTGCTGCACCAGACTAAAAGGATCCAAAGCGTTTCCTAAAGATTTGGACATTTTTTGTCCATCTCGAGTCCACCATCCGTGAGCAAAAACTTGCGCAGGTGGATTCAATCCAGCAGCCATTAAAAACGCAGGCCAATACACAGTATGGAACCTTAAAATATCTTTTCCGACTAAATGAACACTGTGGGGCCAAAACGTTTGGTAATGCTCATTTTCTGTATCTGGATAGCCCAAAACAGTAATATAATTGGTCAATGCATCCATCCAGACATACATTACATGCCCTATATGCGTTGGGACGCTAATCCCCCAAGACAATTTTGTTCTAGAAATTGCAAGATCTTTTAAGCCAGACTGAATAAAACTTATCGTTTCATTATAACGCTCTTTTGGACGAATAGCTTCAGGATTGTGTCGATAATATGTTAATAACTTTTCTTGCCAGGAAGATAATTTAAAAAAATAACAAGGCTCTTCTACCCACTCTACTGGAGCGCCACTGGGAGCCTTTCCATCTTGAATTTCATCTTTACTGTAAAATGCTTCGTCTCGAATGGCGTACCATCCGGAGTAAGTCCCTAAATAAATTTGCCCTTTTTGTTCTAATTTTTTCCACAATTCTTGTGCTGCATGATGATGACGCGGTTCCGTCGTGCGTATAAACTCATCTGGCGTAGCATCCAATACATGCACAAGTGATTTGAAAATTTCTGCCATATGATCAACATAAGATTGTGTCGGTACACCTTTAGTTTTTGCAGATTGGGCTACCTTTCCCCCATGTTCGTCAACACCTGTAGAAAACCATGTGGGCCATCCCAAAAATCTCCAAAATCGTGCCATAACATCTGCAGCTATCGTCGTATATGCATGTCCAATATGCGGAACGTCGTTCACGTAATAAATAGGAGTCGTGACGTAAAGCGGGCGTCCATGGCGAGGCGAACATACATCCTTTAAGACAAAAGGCGAAGATGTGGTTCCGAATAATTGAGGTTTTTGAACCATATGGGTGTGCAGCATCATAAACTGTGCATCAATATAACTGATATACATTTTACTCTAATTTTTATGAGAAAAAAAGTAGGACCTGTCCTCCATTAAGCCCAACGAAAATTGAAGCCCAGTGAACGGCGCCTATAAATTTGAAAACGTTTTATCATAGCGTGTGGTAATGGCGCGGTACTGCCTTGAGTTTAGCAAAAAAATTTTCGATCAAGTATTTTTTTAAATTTTCGCCGCACTTTTTCATCGAAAAGCACCGTACTAGCCTTCAAAAGGTGATCCATCAACGCATCAGCCCCTTTCAAATCATGGTCCTAACTTTGTGTAAGGTGAAAAAGACCGGATTTCCATGGGCATCACACGGTGCATGAATTTTGGTGCTCAAAGACGCCAAAGGAGCATCCAATGACTTTATTATGCTCTTTTTTAGGATCTGCGCCGTGTTGATGGGGCCCGAACAATCGTTGCATCGATCATCGCGCACTCATAATCAGCGTTTTGCGACAGGATTTCAAAGACCTTTTTTCGCTTTTTTGGCTCTAACGGATAAATCGGGTGTAGATGGCTTTAAAATCACAAAACCTTTTCAGAAAGATCATGTCAAGGAATTTCCTGACGGTAACGGTATAAAACAGCCTCAACAAACAGTCGATTGTCCTTGAATGTCACCCGGGGATTTCAGGTAAACTATCCTTTATCCGCCTTCACCATCAGCCATCAACGTATCTTTTATCCGCCCTCACTATCATCCCTCAACGTATAACGTCTCATTTAACTCATATTTTCTTTGAATTTTTATTAAATTTTCAAAAAATATCGAAAAAAATCAACTTAATTGAGGGCGGCCCCTAGAAAAAGAGCTATTTCAGATCAACGCTCTACTCAAAACCTTAGTGAGTCGAAGGTAGAGGTTATCGACTCTATAATCTTAGAATCTGCTTCTAGAAATAATTTTTTTAATTTTCTTCAATATACTAATGGGTATAAATTTTATGAATATGTATCAAAAATATGAATAAACTTTTTTATAAACTTTTTTTCATTTCTTTCATATGGCTAAGCAATTCTTTTGCTATATCTTTTGAAAAGTTTTTACAAGGTCCTGTACGTACGTATATGGATATCGCGCGTAGCGTTTCTCGCCCGGATAAAATTTATATAGATAAAAAATGTAAAAAATATCAAGAGAAGATATTAAACGATTTTGTTGGACTTCATAATGTAGAAAGGCAACGTTTTCTTAATTATTTAACTCCTCAATCAATACCTCATACTATTGCTGACCAAGAATTTTCTGAAATTAGGGCGATTTTATATCAACAAAATTACGAAACAGATCCTTGGCTTCAAGTTGCTAATATTGCACTTCTTGAATATTTACTCGAAAAAACTAATTTTTTATCTGAATCTGATTATATATCTGATTAAGGCTTTCGTTTACATCGCTCCACCTTCTGTTTTACAAGGCAGCAAAAAATAAGAACAAGGAATGTTACATCTTCCAAATTAAAATATATTTTCACTCTCATGTTATGCAATAAAACGTATATATTGTTTGAATTTTTTTCCATTTATCACTTTTAAAAATGCTTAATCTGACCTAAATTACGGTAGTGCGTATGACTCTTTGTATATATTGCGTTTTGATTGATGTTTTTTTAAGAAAGAATGTGAACATTTAAAATAACAGAAAATTCAAGTGCTTAATATTTTTAAAAGATTACTTTTCTTCCCATAGAAGTTTCCAAGATGGTTTATGTTGAGCAGTAAGATTAAATCCTTGTCCAAGAATTCCTGATAGGATGCTCTCTGATTCGGGTATGGTAAGTGTGAAACGAATTCGGACGTTTCCAGGTTCTACAGTTTTTAAAAAATTTTGTAACTGCTCAATGTGTGTAATACTTTTTATCTGGCATCCCCATACTTCGTCAGGAAAAGACAAAGCCGTAATATCTTGGGTAATGAATCGGATATTTTGGTCTTCAAGGCGCCCCAAAACTTTTAGATCTAGAGCTTGTCCTGGAGTAAGAAGATCTCTACATTTGACCAAAAGATCTGAAAAAATCGTAATTTCATAACTTCCATCTCCGTCTGAAAGTGTTAAAAATGCATATTTTTTTCCTCCTTTACTCATTTTTTCTTTTACTGCCATAAGCATACCGCACATACGAAATGCTTGGTTTTTACGAATAGCTTGAGTCAGTTTTTCAACATTCTGAGAAGTCAGTACATCAGGTGAATTTTCTAAAAATGATGTAAGCGGATGTGAATTCAAATAAAATCCGAATGCTTGCCTTTCATACTCCAAAGTTTCAAAATTTCCCCAAATGGGGCCGTTTTGAAGGCAAAGCGAAGACGTTTCGATAGGAAATAAGGTGTCGGAATTAATCGGTTGAGTGCCAAATTTTAATAAACGATCTATGTTGTGTATTAAAGTACTTCGATGAGAAAACAAGTTATCTAAAGCTCCCGCCATGATTAATGCTTCTAATTGCTTTTTATTAAGCGTACACGACAATCGATGAAGGAAATTTTCTAAAGAAGAAAAAGGTCCGTGAAGTTCTCTTTCTTTTTGTAAACTTTCCATAGCCTGCGTTCCTACATTTTTTATTGCGGCAAGACCGTAACGAATACGTTTTACTCCCTCAACTCGACACAACGCGTCTGAAGCGTTAACGCATGCTGGAGAAATTTGAATTTCCATACGTTTTGCTTCTGTTACAAATAATCTTAATTTTTCTGTGTTATGTAGATCGCAATTCATTAAACTTTTCATAAAAATTTCTGGATAATTAGCTTTTAAATAAGCGGTTTGGTAAGAAATCAACGCGTAAGGTACCGCATGAGCTTTTGGAAAGGCGTATCCTGCGAATTTTGCAATTTGATCAAAAAATAGACTCGCGGTTTCGCGGCGCCCTCCTTGTTTTTGCAGAACTCGATCAACAAAAATATGACGCTGAGTGTCCATTTCTGATTTAATCTTTTTTCCCATGGCTCTGCGAAGAAGATCTGCTTCTCCTAAGCTGTATCCCGCTAAACATTGAGCGATCTTCAGAACCTGCTCTTGGTAGACCATGACTCCGTATGTAGGTTTAAGAATATCCTCTAAGATAGGGTATTCATAGGTGATCACTTCTCTTTTGTGACGACATGCTAGATATCTTGGAATTTCATCCATAGGTCCGGGACGATATAATGCGACCAATGCAATAATTTCTTCAAATGCTTCTGGTTGTAGTTGACGCAAAACGTCGCTCATTCCCGTACTTTCTAATTGAAATATACCTACGGTTTCCACTCGTCTTAATAATTCATACGTTGCAGAATCGTTCAAAGAAATCTCAGAAAGAACAAGGGAAACGCCTTGAGTTTTCAAAATATTTACAGCGTTTTGTAAAATGGTTAATGTTTTTAATCCTAAAAAGTCAAATTTGACTAATCCGCAGGCCTCAATATATTTCATTGAAAACTCTGTTGCGGGCAAAAAACTATTTTCGTCTTGGTAAAGCGGAACGCGCTGTGCTAGAGGTTCATCAGAAATAATAACACCAGCGGCATGGGTTGCCGCATGACGATAAAGCCCTTCTAAAGGTTTTGCTGTTTCGATCAATGTCCGTACGGTATCATCTTCCTCCCACATACGCATTAGTGAGGGCTCTTGTTTTAAGGCTTCTTCTAATGTTACTGGATGAGTAGGTTGTTGAGGGATGAGTTTGCAAATCGTGTCAACTTGACGATAAGGCATTTGGAGTACACGCCCAACATCTCTGAGCACTGCGCGTGCTTGAAGTGTACCAAACGTAATAATGTGCGCAACTTTGTCTTTTCCATATTTTTCTGCAACGTAAGCGATAACTTCATCACGACGCTCTTGACAAAAATCTACGTCAAAGTCAGGCATGCTAACGCGCTCTGGATTCATAAAGCGCTCGAAGACTAAATCAAATTCTACAGGATCAACATCTGTAATATCTAGGCAAAACGCGACTAAAGAACTTGCTCCAGACCCTCTTCCTGGGCCTACAGGAATATTATTTTTTTTTGCCCAACGAATAAAATCTGAAACAATTAAAAAATACCCAGAAAATCCCATGGGCTCGATGATACTTCGTTCATAAGATAAGCGCTGCATATAGCGATTTCGAATGGATTCTTGATCTACAGAGTGTGAAACCTTTGGTAAAATATGTTTTAACAATCGACGCTCCAGCCCCGCTTCACTTTCAGTACGAAGCTGTTCTTGCTCATTTAAGCATGGAAAAGAAGGAATGCGTACAGTGCAAGGCTCTAACAAAAATCCAATTCGTTTAAAAAATTGATACGTATTTTGAAGGGCTTCAGGAATATCTGAAAATAATTGCTCCATCTCTTTTGGACTTTTAAACCGATACTCTGGAGTTAATTTTGGGCGATCTTCTTCTACGACGTATCGCCCTAACGCAATACACCTTAACGCATCATGAGAAGTGTGATCTTTTTTTTCCATAAAAAATGCTGGATTTGTTGCCAAAAGTGGAATATTTTCTTGATACGCTAGCTGAATACACGCTTCATCTAGATCTTTTAGTGAGTTATCGCATCGTTGTAATTCAACGTAAAGATGATTCTTATAGAGTTCTGAAAGCATACGTAACGTTTCTTGGGCTTCTTGTATTTTGTGTTGAGCTAATAAACTGTATAAGGGGCCTTTTGCTCCCCCGGTGGTGACAATTAGTCCTTCGGAAAATTGTTGCAATTGTTCAAGAGTAACTTTTTCTCTCATAATATCTGTATTAGATACGGTAGAGGAGCTGATAAGTTGACATAAATTTTCGTACCCCTTAGGTGTTTTAACCCATAAACCGAGATCCCAATGATATGTTTTGAACGCTAATGTAAGGTTGCTTCCCAAAATGGGGAAGATTTGAGCTTTTTTGCACGCCAAAGAAAACTCCATAGCGCTAAATAAATGACGTTGATCGCACAAACCTATAGCAGGCATTTGAAGGGTTTTTGCAGTATGAATGAGATCAGGAATTCGAATCGAACTTTCTAATAAAGAATAAGCGCTGTGATTTCGAAGCGCGATGTACACGTTGAAAGACTCACTAAATTAATAAATTTATTACTATTTTGAAGGAAAATATAGAAAAAGTCCATGGTCTTTTTTAAGAAAAACTGAATTCAGTTAAGACATGATAAAATACTACATTTTTTTTAATCTTAGATGCGTCTTTCCCAATAAATCAATGTAATTTAAAATAAAAAAAGTGAACAGTTGTTTAATTAACTGGGTGTTTTGTGATTTTATATTTTAAAAAATTTGAAAGTTTTATTTGTTTGTTGAGTATGGTTTTACGTGCGCAAAAGTATAGTTAATTTAAGTTAAATTAGATGTTATTTTTTGTTATAACGAAAGAAAAAAAACACTTTTTTCTTTCTATTTCTCATTTTTCAAAAATTCCTAATTCAATCTAAATTAATTTAATGATTACATTTAAGAGAAGTTTTTGTATATTTTTTAGAATTTTTTGTAAGCACAACCTCTCTATTTTTTATAATTAAGCAAAATAAAAAAAATAAAATCAATGAGCCCATGTAAAATTTTAAAACAGAATAAAGTAAAGAAAAAGCAATTCTATCTTATTTAAGTTTTGTTTCACAAAGAAATTCGCGAAATTTTAAGGGGCCAAAAACAAAAAAATGCGCACGAAAAGCAATTAAAGCAATTTTCAGCAATTTGTCGATACTTTTTATACTTTCTGTTAAAAGACGCTTTTCCTTTTCGTGTTCTGCGCGAATCAATCTGTATTTTAATATTTCGATGTGCATGCACAGTGTATAGCATTTATAACGAATAATATCCCCATCCTTATCAAGATCAAGAGGCATGACCGTAAACAGTATATCTTTACACGTGAGTGGAGGAAGTAAGTGATCTGAAATTGCATCAACATATCCCCAAGCTGTTGCTTGAAATAACGCAAACAACACTAGGCATTTTCGAAATAGAACCATGGATACACTGTGAATTTTTAAGAGCTAAGATACACCATGTTAGAGTTAATCTTTTCTTATTTTGTTTGAAAAATAGAGTTTATTGAAATTGTGTCTTTTTAACCATCCTTGATTTTGAAACAACATCTATCATAATAAAATGTAGATTTTCAATGTGTGCGTTATGTCAAAATCTAGTGATTTACATCAGGTTCCGTTTTTTCAGCTTGTAAATTTTTTATGGAAAAGCTGTTTATATACAAAAGGATGCTCTTTGTTTTTAGTCTTGTGTCCGATGCTTTGGGCTGCAGAATTATCGCTTATGCCTTATGCGATTGGAAAATTTTTAGATTGCTTGCATCCTGAAGTGACGTATAAAGAAGTACTGAGTCCTTTGTTTCTTTTTTTTTCAGCGTTGTTGATGGTTTTGATTTCTTATCGATTATTTAATTACATGATAGGGATCTGTATGGTTCCAAAATTACGCTCTCGTTTAGCGAGAATTGGTTTGAGCCAAGTTTTTAACATGTCTTATGAGGCACTTAAAGAAGAGCTGCCAGGAAAAATTTCCGGAAAAATCTCTGATCTTCCCAAAGTTGTTCCTGAATTGTTAGAAATGTTTTGTTGGAAAGTGTTAGCCCCTTTGATTGCCTTAGCACTGAGCCTGATTCTTTTAAATCAAAAAGATAAAATTTTTGCGCTTATCACGTTTATTTGGGCAATATTTTTTATTACTGCAAATTTAGCAATGGTTCCTTATTTGATTGAACGTTCAGCGCAGTTTGCGCAGTGCGGAAATCAAATTTTAGGAGTTATTTCAGATTCCATTTTAAATGCTTTTACAGTAAAAATCTACAGTCAAGAAGAAAAAGAGGACAGTTATTTAAAAAAAAATTGTAAAAAAGGTGAGATAACAGAAAAAAATTTACAATGGGCTTATTTTTTTCTGCATTTGTGCTTATCTTTATGCTATGTCGCGATGCTTGGATTAACTTTGTATGTCGCGTTTCATCAATTCAAAAAAGGAAAAATTTCTGTAGGAGATTTGGCGGTTATAATGAATCTTAACCTAGGTATTGCTCATGTGCTATGGGAAAGCAGTTTTGAATTTAGTAGAATAGCGCAACATTTAGGGCGCATGAAACAGGTATTAGAGATGTTTTCTTCATCTGCATTATTTGTTCAAGAGCCTAAAAAGCCACAACATAATGTGAAAGCTGCAATTTTTCGCTCCCCCCCTTCAATACGATTTGATCATGTTACGTTTTCTTATTCTCCAGAAGTTTCTTTGTTTCGTGACTTGTGTTTGACGATCTGCTCAGGGGAAAAAATAGGTCTTGTGGGATATTCCGGGGCAGGAAAAACATCTCTTGTTCAATTATTATTGGGGCTTTATTCTCCTGATAGGGGAAAAGTTTTAGTGAACGATTTGCCTGTAAGCACGATGAATCTTCAGTTCTTGTATAAAAATGTTACGTTCATTTCTCAAAATCCTCAATTTTTTCGTCGTACAATTTTAGAAAATTTGACTTATGGGTGTGAAGACATTACGTTAGAACAGGTAGATTCTGCGTGTAGTCAAGCAGGAATTTTAAAACGTATTCAAGAGCTTGAGCATGGCTACCAAACAGTTTTGGAAGATCAAGGATCACCTTTGTCGGGTGGAGAAAAACAACGATTAAGTATTGCAAAAGCGTTTTTAAGAAATACTCCTGTTTTAATACTTGATGAGGTGACAGCTCAGCAAGATGCTATTACAGAGCAAAGTATTCAAATCTCTTTGGGGGCGTTAATGCAAGGAAAAACTTGTATTGTTATTGCTCATCGCTTAAGGGTGGTTACGCTTATGGATCGTCTTTTTGTGTTTAATCATGGAAAAATAGAACAAATTGGTCCGCATGATCTTTTGATTCACCAAAATGGATTATACAAAAAGCTTTGGGATATTCAGAATTCAACGTCATCTTTGCCAATAAAAAATTTATAGAACTATAAGGGCAGGGAGAAGGTAGAAAAAATAATAATAATGACAAAATATTGTTTATTTTTAAATATTTAAAAATAATAGTTGTTTTTATTATTAGCTGTGCGTGAATATACAAATAAAAAAAACAAATGAAAACGTAAGATAAAAATTAGTAGAAAAATTGGGAAATGTGAAGTTTTTGAAGTGATCATTGCATAACTTTAGGTTTTTTCAGAAAGCAGGGTTTATTTCAGGCTACAGATGTTCATTTTATCAAAAAAAATTTTCCTTGATTACAACTAAAACGAATTTTTTATCATAATCATCGTGAATATAAAGTGTAAGTTTTTCGAACGAAAATGGTCTTTAAAAAAAATACTTGATTGTTTTGTAAGTTTTCCCTAAACTTAAAAAAATGTTTTTTCTGTGATTAAATACGTTTCAAATAGAAAATTTTAGAAAAGTTTTATTTTTTAGCGTATAATACCTTTTAGATAGTTTTTTTAATGTTTAGATACAAAACGAGTAATTAGGCGATTTTATGAAAAGTTTTACAATTTTGACATGGATGCTTTCTATGTTAAGTATATTGGGCGCGATACTGAATAGTAGGAAAAATGTTTACGGATTTATCGTGTGGGGTATAGCAAATTGTGCTTGGCTTGTTGTCGATTTTTATAAAGAAATTTATGCTCAGGCTTTTCTTTATTCTATTTTTATTGGGATAAATATTTACGGTTGGCTTATGTGGAAAAAAGAAGAAAATAAAAAAAAGGAAACAGATGTCTAAACTCTACTTTTATTACGCAACGATGAACGCTGGAAAAACAACTAATTTAATTCAAAGTAAATACAATTATGAAGAACAAGGTATGAGTCCTGTTGTGTTTACAGCAGCGATAGACACGCGTTTTGGAATGAATAAAATAACTTCAAGAGTGGGGCTGAGTATTGATGCGATTTCTTTTGACGAAGATACAAATTTTTTAGATGCGTTAGCTTCTATGCAGCTTGACTGCCTTTTTGTTGATGAAGCGCAATTTTTAAATAAACGGCAAGTCCAAGAGCTTCTTAAGATTACGTACTCTCGAGATGTTCCTGTCTTATGTTATGGATTGCGTTCTGATTTTAAAGGGGAGTTATTTGAAGGAAGTAAGTATCTTTTAGCTTGGGCAGATAAGTTGCAAGAATTAAAATCGATTTGCTTTTGTGGTAAAAAGGCTACGATGAATGCGCGTTTGGATAAAAAAGGCAATAAGATGAAAGAAGGGGATCAAATTGCCATAGAGGGGGCTACGAAATATAATGTTTTCTGTGCTAAACATTTTTTTGTTAAGGGATAGATTGGCATAAAAGATTTTATCTTTCAGTACTTAAACAGTTTTAATTTTTTTATGAAACCTCATGTTAGATTCACTCAGAAAATATTTGTTTTTAGAAAATGTGCATATACTGTATAAAAAGTTAAAGATTAACGAAATTTCCAGCGACAAGGTGTGCAAATTCTAGAGAAATTTTGAAAAATGGAGGTGAAATTAAATTTTTGGAAAAAATTGATAATTTTTTCATGCTGATGGAATAAATAAAAATGGTATTACTTAAGCACTTAAGGTATGATCAAAAATTAATGCTAAAAAATAATTTCATGACTTCTGTATGCTCTATGTTTTGGTTCAGAAATGATTTAAGACTCTTAGATAACCCTGGACTTGTCGAAGCTTCTAAATTAGGAGAAGTTTTTCCTATTTATATTTTAGATGAGTCGATTCCGTCGTTTTTTAAGCAAGGAAAAGCAAGTAAAATTTATTTGCACTATTCTTTAGAGCAATTGAACGAATCATTATCAGGAAAATTAAACATATATAGGGGGGATGCTCAAAAGATCATTTTTGAGCTTTTTTCTGCACATACGAGAATTAAAAATATTTTTTGGAATCTTTGTTATGATCCTTGGCAATTTCATACAGATCAAATCATTGAAAAAAAGTTGGGGAAATTGCAGATTTCTTGTAAAATCTTTAATGGATCTTATTTGTGGAATCCTCAGGATATTAAAAAAGAAGATGGAGGGCATTATAAAGTTTTTAGTGCTTATCAAAAAAAAGTATATACAATAGAACCTAGAAAACCTCTTTCTTTATCCAAACATATCCAGTTCATCAAAGACGAAAATAATAGGACGACTTTACAAGATTTGGATTTGCTCTCTTTAAAAAATTGGAACAATAAAATTGAGTCATATTGGACGTTTGGTGAAAAATCTGCTCAAAAAAAGCTATATACATTTTTACAGTGTAATTTGGCGGGATATAAAAAAGGAAGAGACTATCCAGGAAATCAGCAGACTTCAAAATTATCAGCGAGTCTTCATTTTGGGGAAATTTCACCTCACCAAATTTGGGAGGCTGTCCACAAAATCAGGCAGGAAATGCTTTGTGAAGAAGATATTCGTCATTTTTTAAGTGAAATAATCTGGAGAGAATTTTCTTGCTACTTGATGTTTCATTTTCCTGAGCTTCCTTGGAAAAACTTTAAAGCTCAGTTCGATAATTTTCCTTGGACCTATCATAATGAGTATTTTGAAGCTTGGAAATCTGGAAATACAGGGCACCCCATTGTTGATGCGGGAATGCGTGAGCTTTTGCAAACAGGGTATATGCATAATCGAGTTAGAATGATCGTGGCTTCATTTTTAGTTAAAAATTTAATGATCCATTGGAGCTATGGTCAAGATTGGTTTTGGGAGCGCTTAGTTGATGCCGATCTTGCTAACAATAGCGCAAGTTGGCAATGGGTTGCTGGATGTGGGGCTGACGCTGCGCCGTATTTTAGAATTTTTAATCCGACGCTTCAAGGAGAAACGTTTGATCCGCATGGTCATTATACAAAACAATTTCTTCCAATACTTAATCAATTGCCAAGCCAATATTTGTTCAAACCGTGGAAAGCTTCTGCTCATCTATTAAAACAAGCTGGAATTGTTCTAGGAGAAAACTACCCATTTCCTATCGTAGATTTAAAATTTTCTAGGGAAAGAGCTCTATCTGCATATACAGCATGTTGAGTAAAGTTTTTTAAGTTTCAGATGAAAAAAACAAAATCTTTATTAATCCCGTATTGCACTAATGTAAAAGTTATGATAGAGTTGCTTTCGAAAGTGCGGATATAGTTCAGTGGTAGAACGAAAGCTTCCCAAGCTTTAGGTGAGAGTTCGATTCTCTTTATCCGCTCTTTTTTTAAAACGTGCTTTTAAAAATTTTTACACAAACGTGTATTATTTTTTTTAGGGAGGTACTGGTGTTGGAAGTTAAAATCTGTTTAAACTTTTGATGCTTGATCGTTTGTGTTGTTCAGATAACGCGGATACGGTGTGCCAGAAACGTGTTTAAATGATTGCAAATAATTTCATGATCATTTTTTGTGATTTGAAAAAAAATCTCAGTAAATTAATTTCTTAACAAGAAAAGCTTTTTGTTTGTGTATGTAGAAGTTTTTGGTAAGCGATACTTGCAAAAACATGTTAAACGGCTATTAGAGTAAGAAAAGAAAGAACATCTTTAATCTTGTGTTGAAGAAAATCTTAGAAATTTTAAAAAAATTTACCGTAAAATGTAATGCGTAAATATAATTAAATTAAGTTGAGATTTTTGAATTTAAGAATAGGAATGAATTTCTATGTTGAGAGAATTAAGTGAGAAGTTCTTGGCTAGATAGTTTTAGAAATTTTCTTCTGAACACTATACTTTTTCTTGAATGTCAACTTAATTTACTGTCGTTTCTGTTGATCCAAAACGATAAGTGGTTGAACGATCCTTTTGCGCGGCTAGAAAAATGCTGTGAACTTTAGGAATGTTGAACATGCACACTAAGTATGCGAATTAGTTTTAATTTTTATAATTTTAAATTTAAATAACAAATATTTTAAAAAAATTAATTTAACAATATTTTTAGTATGAATAACGTGTTCTTAGAGCGTTCGAAATTCGCATGTAGCCGCAAAAATCCTATCATTTGTTAAAACTTTACACAATGACTCTTGAAACTCTGCGCATTAAAAACTAAAATCTATACAGGGTATCAGAAAGTAACGAGAACAAGCTGTGAAATTTAAAGTCCCTTCTTTACATTATCATGCGTATCCAAAGGCAGGAAAATGGGAGATGATCCCGTCTAAGTCTTTAAAAGGATGGCGAGATTTTGCTCTTGCCTACAATCCGGGTGTTGCCTTTGCTTGTGAGGCAATTGTTGATGATCCTCATAGCGTTTACGATTTGACCAATAAGGGGCATCTTGTTGCGGTGATTACAAATGGTACAGCTGTATTAGGGATGGGGGATATCGGTCCGCTTGCAGCAAAACCTGTGATGGAAGGAAAATCTGTTTTAATTAAATATTTTTCAGGATTAGATAGTATTGATTTAGAGTTAGCTGAAACTGATCCATATAAATTGATTGAACATATCGCAGCTTTGGCTCCTTCTTTTGGTGCGATTAATTTAGAGGATATTAAGGCTCCAGAGTGTTTCATTGTTGAGCAAGCATTGATTGAGCGATTAACAATTCCTGTATTTCATGATGATCAACACGGAACAGCTATTGTTGTGTGCGCTGCTGTGCTGAATGGATTGTATTTAAAAAATTTATCTATTGAAGAGGCTATCGTCGTGGTAAATGGAGCTGGCGCCGGAGCTTTAGCTTGCTTATCGTTATTGTGTCACTTTGGATTGAAAAAAGAAAATATTTGGTTGTGTGATCAAAAAGGAGTTGTGTATAAAGGTCGAGAACATGTTAATCCTTATAAAGCTGAGTATGCGCAAAATACTTGTAAGCGCACGCTAAGTGAAGCTTTGCAGGGGGCAGATGTATTTTTGGGACTTTCCAAAGGTCGCATTCTTACGAAAGACATGCTTTCTGTCATGAGCGCGCGTCCTTTAATTTTTGCTTTAGCTAACCCTGTTCCGGAGATTTTTCCTGAAGAAGTTTATGAAGCTCATCCCGATGCGTTAGTAAGTACAGGAAGATCAGATTACCCAAATCAAATTAATAATATTTTGTGCTTTCCTTATATGTTTAAGGGGGCTTTGGCGGTGCGTGCTTCCTGTATTTCACAAGAAATGAAGAAAGCCTGTGTTCAAGAGCTTGAGAATATCGCAAGGGAAGGGGAATGGGGCTCTTGTGGAGCTTATGAGGGAGAATTGCATTCGTTTGGTTCCAAATACTTTATTCCCAAGGCTTTTGATCCGAGATTGAGAGTCAGACTTCCTATGGCTATTGCGCAAGCAGCTGTTCGTTCAGGGGTTGCGTTTTTAGAGGAGAGTGTATTGCTCGACTTTAAGCAGCAGCTTATTTGGGAAGCATATTCTTGGCTTCCTACGTTTTGTCGATTGTATCTTAGGAAATCGTTTGAGATATCCTATTTTTCAAAACCTTTTTTTGTTTTTTCTTATGATTTAGACGCTCAAGATCGTTGGAAACTTTTTAAATCAGCACTTCTTGCTTTGCAAAGCCACGATTTGTGTACAGTGAAAGTTGTTCATCCAAAAGGAGGGCTGTATTTTGATGACTCTGATTTACCTCATTGCGGGCAAACAGATTTAAGCACTGTGCATTTGCACGGTTTTTCCTGTCTTCCTGGACAAGATATTTTTAAATTAAAGAGCGAACTGCATGAAGAATGTTGTTTGATTTCTCTCTTGAAAGAAGCAAAACAAGATACAAAGCAATATCTTACACAGCTTATGAAAGCAGCTTCAGTGCTTTATCAAAGCCCTTGTGAGCTTAAAGATTTGAATTCTTCGAACATGATCTGGAGTGTCCCGTTAGAGATTTCTTTACCTTGTGATACGCATATTTACGGTGAAACACTTTATATACATAAAAATATATCTTTTCGTGATATGATTGAGTTAGCAGCCTTGGTGATGGGACGCGTTTATGAGCATAACACCTAAAGGACTATATCTTACTGAAGGAAGATTAGTCCAAGCTTTATCCAACAAGATTGCTTCGCTTCGGATTCTTTTGGATCATTCTAACAATAGTGATGAGTTGAATCAGCTTATGAAGGGGCTGTATCCTAGTGAGATCGCTTATTTAATTCAGCATTTAGAAGAAGAGCAGCGCAGAAAGTGTGTGCTGGGGTTGAAATCAGAATTTAATGCAGAAATTTTATTATTTTTGTCCCCATCTTTGCGTAAAGAAGTCGTGAACCTATTCGATATATCAGAGCTTAGTCAAATATTGATTAATTTAGAAAGTGATGATGTATTAAATATTTTAAGAGATTTGGAAGCAATTCATTATCAAAAGGCATTAAATTATTTTCCTGTAGAAAAATCGAGATTTTTTTTAGAAAGATTACGACATCCCCAGCATACAGCGTGCGCGTTGATGCGCAGTGAGGTTTTGGTTTTTCCCGATTATTGGAAAGTATGTCAAGCGTTAGAACACATACGATCTTGTCATACTCCCAGATTTTACGATGTTTTTGTAGTGGACCATGAGCGGCGTTTTTTGGGATCTATTGAGTTGTCGGCTTTTGTAAAGTGTCAGGAAGACGAGCTTTTATCTGAAGTTATGACGAGAAGTACCCATGTTATTCCTATTGATTGGGGGCAAGATGAAATTACGTTTATGTTTAGGTTGTATGAGCTGATCTCTGCTCCGGTTGTCGATAAAGACTCTCGAATTGTAGGAGTGATTACTGTAGATGATGTTATGAGGGTTATTGAAGATAAAGTAGCAGAAGATTTTATGCATTTGGGCGGAATACATGCTTCAGACTTTTATGAAACGGTTAGCAAAACAAGCGTGGGAAGATTAAATTGGTTGCTTATTACGGTTATTGATGCCATTTTAACTTCCTTAGTAATACAGTATTTTGAGCGGGTTTTACATTTTAAACAAGGGTTAATCATATTAATGCCTATTGCAGCAGCTATGGGGGGAAATAGCGGAATTCAGGCTGCAACAGTCGCAATTCGCGCTTTAGCTACTCGGGAATTAAATGCACTCAATTCAGCACGATTTTTATGGAAAGAAGTCAGCGTTTCATGTTTTAATGGTGCGTTATTAGGGGGGGGATTGGGAGTTTTAGCATTTTTATGGTTTAAAGATATTCGTGTGGGATTAGTGTTAGGAGGCGCGGTTTTGTTCAATATGTTGTGGGCTGGTATTGCAGGAACTTTATTTCCCATGATTATTGCGCGTCTTTCTGGAGATCCAGCATTAAGTTCTGGCCCTTTGTTAACGACGACCACAGATGTATTTGGGTATGGATTATTTTTAGGGTTATCTTATTTTATTTTTAAGTTTTAATCTTAAAAATTAATAAATATTTTTACTTAGAATGGTTTTATTTTTTGGAATAATATTTTTTCATAATGTGGGGGTAGTGTTGGATTTTTGTCTAATCTTTATTCTGAATAGATATAATGTCTTGAAAATTGATAAAATCTCACTATACTCTAAGAGTATGGAGATAAAAGGGGGAAACGTTTTGACGAAATTAAAAACTCATAGTGGAGCTAAAAAGCGGTTTAGATTGACAGCCAGTGGTAAGGTGCGTCGTGGTTATGCTATGAAAAGACATAATATGCGCAAGCGTCCTACAGACATGAAACGAGATGCTCGGGGAATGTGTATCATGGATCATTGTGATGCTAAAGTGATTAAAAAGAATTTTTTGCCTTACGGACTAAACTAAAGGAGAGGAGTCATGACTAGAGTCAAGAGAGGAGTGACGGGGCGCGCACGTCACAAAAAGATTATTAAAATGGCCAAAGGATACAGAGGTCGCTCTAAGTCTTGTTTTCGTATCGCACTTCAGCGAGTAGAAAAGGCATTACAGTACATGTATCGTGATCGCAGATGTAAAAAAAGAGACTTTAGGTCTTTGTGGATTCAAAGAATAAATGCGGCAGTTAGAAGGCATGGTATCGTCTATAGTGATTTTATACATGGTTTAGGTTTGTTACAGAAAGACGAAGGAGATGTTCTGAATCGTAAGATATTGGCAGATATGGCAATTCAAGCTCCAGAATCTTTTTCTGCATTGGTTGAGCGAGTAAAACAAGTGATTCCAGAATATCGTTGTGTTCAGGGATGGACATCTTTATGATGGAAGTCAGCGGAAAAAAGCTCAAACAATATATTGAAGAATTAGAGCAACTTGAAGAGCGGCGTTTTCAGATTATTGAAGAAACAAAAGAAGTTTTGGCTGATGCAAAGGGAGAAGGGTTCGATATAAAGATTATAAAAAAAGTCTTACAGATCCGTCGAATGAAGCCAGAGCAATTTTCGGAGCAAGAAGCGCTTTTACAAACGTATATTGATGCACTTTTGGATACAGATTAAGGCAATTCTGCTTGCTCAGTAGAAAGATGAAAAGTATTTAAATATTCTACAGAGCAAGCTTATCTAAAAATAAAAAAATTATTTTCAAATGTGTTTTAGTTATAAATTGTAAAACATAAAAATGGATCATTTTGTGTAAGTAGAGCGATTTAACGTTCTCTCTAAAAATGCCGATGCATGATTTAGACCATCGATAGAAATATTGTGTGCAGCATCCAAATCTACCCATTGTTCCAAAGAAAGATGATGTGCAAAAAAGTCTTGGCATGTGAATTCTAGAGCTTTTAGTGGAACAACATCGTCTTTTGCTCCGTGATATAGCCAAAATTTAGGAAAATATACAGGCTGGGTGCGTATACGATAAAATCCAGAAAATCCCAAAACTGCAGAACAAGGCATATGGAGTAATCCTAAATGACAGGCTAGCGCAGCACCTTGTGAAAAACCAGCAAGAATTAAAGGAACGGAATCACACATATAGGACTCAAATCTCTTGGCTACAACTCTAGCTGATCTCTCAATGGCATACTGAAGGGTTGAAACATATCCGTTTGCGCTTAATAAATCGGATTCACAGAAAGCCGACAAAGAAAACCATTGACGTCCTGTTCTGTCGGAGCTTCCCTCAAAACATTCGTGACCATCGGGAACAATTACGCTCAGATTCGGATTTTTTTGATGCAAGTACTCTCCACAAGGAGCCAAATTTTCTCCATTAGCACCGTATCCATGAAAAAGAATAAGACGCGCACGCTCTTTTTGGGATGCTTTAAAAATATAATCTTTCATCGCGTAAATACTCTTTAGAGAGCCACAAACCTTTTCATTCATACATTTATGATACTTGAAAGTTATAAGAGATCAAGAGCCTAAAGGCGTTTATGTGTGGCTTCTGTTCAAAAATTGTCTCACGTATCCAAACGTATACAAGGTATTACTTTTTTTTGCTCAAAAAAGTTAGATGAGTTATATAAAAGAGCATCCTTATGCAGAAAAGGGGTTAATGGAGGTAAATCAGGGCATGGGCCCGAACAAAAGTGGATCAAACATGAAACCACATGTGGACTTGGATGGGCCTAAGGGCTTCCGGTTAGAATCAGGCTTCGTTGCTGATTGCAAACAAGTGAGCTATCTTGTGGAAAAAATAGGCTCTGAAAATACTTCTTGCAGATAAAAGATATGATACCAATCAAAGTATTGATGAGAAAAATTGTTTATGAGGTAACTGATGTTACGCAGCAATAGTTGATTTCTGCTTGAAATAATCATATTTTTCGTCCGTAAGTTTATAACTCATCTTACGTAGCACCTTTCAAAATTTGAAGTTCATT
>NZ_AWTR02000064.1 GCF_000469665.2 Holospora obtusa F1
TTAAAAATTGCTTCAGTAATAAAACCAAATAATAACTCACACTGTTGAATACCAAAAATTTCTTCGTTTTCATCTGTATCGTAAATTTTTGGAAGCCTCCCCCATTCTTTGTATACTTTTTCTAAATCCTTCAATAATTCACTATTCTCATATTTTTCAAGAGCTTTTAAGAGTTCTTTGTCCTCTCCAGAATAAATAGGAGATCTGTTTCTGATTTCTTGATAAATTTGATTTTTTCTCATTATTAATCTCCTTTTGGTTTACATGGTAAGCGCTCTAAGAAATTATTAGGAGCACTTTCCTTGGTCATGCGTAATGCTTGACTGCACACATCATTAACTACATCTTGGTGAAAGCCCGCTTCTTGAAGACCTTTTCGGGTGTCTATGATTCCCTGAGCCAGCCCTGATCGATCGTGGCCATGTTTAATTTTTTCATTATTTTTATGAATCAATTTTCTCCCATCCCATTGATGTAGATCTTTTGGCATGGCAATAACTACATCATTTTTGAATTCTTTTCCGGTTTGCTTTCTAAATTCTTTCGCTTGAGCTTGAGGATAAATGTGATGTTTTTCAAACTCTAATCCGGTTTCTATTTGTTTATTCTCGATAAATTTTTTTACTTCCCTATCCTTATATTTTCCAACAAACAATCCTTCTCCTTGATATTTTTCCGCGTACACTCGCATTTCTTCCGGAGTCATTTTAGACGATTTTTCAATATTTTTTCGCGCTGAAACATTTACAGCTTGCGATCCTCTCTTTGCTTGAGAGCCACCATCATTTCTTGCTCCGGTTTTCATCAAGGTGTTCGGGCCCTTTTGCTCTTTTGAAAACGCTTTTTTTGCCAGGCGTACTCCGGCTTTTGCTGCTCGCGCTCCGGCCTTTAGACCTTGTGTGCCAAGTCCTGACGAGGCCAGATCCAGTGCCACAGACCCTGCTGTCAGCGCTGCATGCCCTCCAGCCGTCCAGTAATTTCCCGCCTCAAGGTTCTCTTTGATATCTTTGGCGCCTTGAACCACATCCAAAACGATGGCCGGAATGCTGGCCAAAAAATTGTGCTCTAGTGCGTTTGCAGATGCGGTATCGCAGGCGGTGATATCTCCGGAATCCTTGCCCGCCAAGCACAAACCCGCCGCTGTCAGCACTCTTATACAGGCTTGAGTTCGCCGGCCCAGCTCTAAGCCCGCCTCTTGACACCGAGAAACATAATCGGACCATGGCTCTTGAGGGAGCTGTTTTGGCAAAAATTGCTTGACGTTTTCCATGACCAGTTCTGCGCCCGACTCGGCGGCCATGGTAGTGCCGGCGGCTAAAAAGGCCTTGCTCCAGTCCAGATGGCCAGAGGTCACGGCTTGTAGGCTCAGTGTAGAGGCCAAAGAGAGCGCTCCGTGAAGCAATTTGTGCTCTAGAAAGTTGATTTCCTTGCTTTGATACTCCAGCCCGATTTGCCCGGCTAGAAATCCAGAAGCTTGTATCAGGCCTTGTCCCGCAAGGGCTTTTAGAGGATCGGCCTGATAGACGGCACAATTCAAAGCAGTGTTTTTAACGGCATGGATGGCTCGGTGGTCGGGCAAAACCTGACCCAAAGCCAGGCTCGCTCCAGACACTGCAAGACTTTTACCTGCGTCTTTTAACATTTCTCGAAAGTGAATGTGCCTGTGATCAGCCAGGCACTCCAGGCCTGAGTTCTGGATAAAGGCATGACCAGAGGCCGCAATCACCGATCCCACCAAAGGAGGAGCCAGCACCGCAGACAGAGCCGTGATGCCCACGCCAAGGACGGCCTTAAATGCGGGCTTAAACTGAGTGCTTATATATTTTTCTTCTTGAGTGCAAGGCTCTAAAACCTGAAGGACCTGGCAAAAGGACTCTCGTGGAGCAATTTCTAAAGCCGGAGGAGAGCCTTGAGCTGACATCTCCAACAGCGGCGTGTCTACTGTAATGCGTCCCTTAAAGCCGCAGTTTCGGTAGCTCAGCCCTTGCCCAGCAAGGCTTTGGGTCTTGACTCGAACAATATTCTTTTTCAACACCTGAGTCTTGTGATAGCTGTCTTGCACTGGAGCGGCCAGCAATTGAAGCTTTTCCGCCGCCCTCAAGCTCACGCCGGATCTAAATTCAGTAGCCTGGAAGGACCCTTGCACCATGCTCACCTTCAAGTCTCCACACAAGGACCCCGGCACCGGAGCCGAGCTCTGGCGAGTTTCTTGAAGATAAAGAGAGCTAGAGGACTCCAGAAAAGTATTAACGCCCGGACGGTTCTGAAGAGCACGAGCCGTGATGCTCCCTGAGCCCTCAATATGGCCGCAACGCTTATCGATGACCTATCCCCACAACCTCTTCGGGAAGCAATAACAGCTGGCCCAAAACATATTCGGCGCAAGCTAAAGATTCTTTGGCAGACTCCACGTCTTCTTGAGCCACTTTTTTTTCCTGTTCACGTGAAACTTTCTGAAGCTTTTCCTGAGCTTTTTTTAACGAATCTTTCCATTCCGAAATTTCTTTTTCCACTAGATTTTTTATCATAATTCGGTTCCCTAAATGTAACGCGTCCACAACATGAAGCTTTGGGAATTCATCAGGTGTAATACGATAAAATGTTTTAAAAATCATTTTAAACATAAAATCACTTGCTACATAATTTAACTCTTTGGAAGGTAGCAAATGCAACGATCGCATTAGCCAAGGAACATAATCTGGCCAACGAGCCGTAATAACGCCAACCATAGGTTGCGACCACATACCCTCCATATACCATTCATCGGGAAAATATTTCATAACCGATGGAATAAATGAAGGATCTTCCAAGTGTTCTAAAGTCATAAATAAGTAATAAAAACACCAAGATGCACGTTCATGTTCGTAAAATTCTCCGATTTTTTCTAGGTAATCAACTCCTCGTTCTCCTAAGTCCCACATGTTAAAATAACGATCTAGCGCCTTTAGAAGATCTTTTTTAACTGCAAATTTTGGTAGAAATTCCATCCAGTGATCTCTTAAAACTCCCCCCATAGCTTCATGATCATGCCCGTCATCATAATAAAAAATCTCATCCATCACATCTTGAAGACTTTCATAATTCGTTTTTAAAACCATGTCGTAAATTTTCATACTTTACCCCTTATTTCGTTAAATTTTTCTGCAAATATTCCGAAAAATGCACCTTATTTAATCGAATAACCTCTAAAAGCGCTGTATTCAGGTCTTGACGCACCTCATTTTGTAGGATTGGATCAGAAATTCTTAGTGCACAATTTCGCAAATCACGAATGGACCAGAACAATGCTTCTCGAAGATTATTGAATTTATATTTGTTAGCAGTATGCACAAAGGATTCATGCCAAATTTTTGGAATTAAAATAGAAACCCCAGCATCGGGATGAATATCGTGCGCAATAAAGTGACGGTTATTGGCTTGCGTGCCCACGTGGTGACGAACCGTAAATTCTGCTTTACCATTGATTCCCTCTTTTAGATGTTGAAATTTTTCGTTTCGAGTCTCACCTATTTTTTTTAAATCTTTATACGTTCCCACCAAAAATTTTTGATTCTTATATTCTTGAAAATATTGAGCAATCTGTTCGTGCTCTTCAGGTTTAACTATGTACCTTTCATCATGCAATCCCCCTTGCCCACCAAGGCCTTTTGGAGCCTGTGTACGTTCAGCCGGAGGATTGTCCGGATTAATTTTTCGTTTAAAATCTGGCTTTTGATCGTTCCTTTGGGAATTTTGATTGTGGCTTTTTTGCAGCATCGGATCTTGCCCTGAAGCCTTTTTTTGAGCCGTTTTCTGCACCGCCCTACCCTTTGCGCCCGCTTTTTCTGCCAGTTTCCCCAGGCCTCTGCCCAGCGCTTTGCTGAATTTTTGTCCAGCGATTTCTTTGGCCAGCACTTTTCCAGCGCCCGCCAAGCCTTCCGCACGATACCCTTGGGCCAGGTTC
>NZ_AWTR02000063.1 GCF_000469665.2 Holospora obtusa F1
GTCCTTAAAAACTTACGGACGAAAAATATGATTATTTCAAGCAGAAATCAACTATTGCTGCGTAACATCAGATATATAATTTTTTTTTGTAAAAAATCAATGAAAAAATTTATTTATTTTTTTACAAAACAATGTGTATCGCTATCATCAAGCATAGCAATAAAAAAAACACCACAAAAGTGGTGTCCTTTAAGAGAGAGCTACAATAAAATTATTCCTGTAATTCCTTTTGTTTTTTTATATTTTTAGATAGTGTAGTCACGAGATATTAGCCCATAAAGCGATACATCGAATTTGTACTGCTGCCAAGAATGATCTGACATTTTTCGCATAACGGCTTGCAATACCGCGCCAGCTCTTGAGATAGAGAAATGCATTTTTAACAAGATGCCGCAACTTGTATAAATCTTTATCATAGCCTTTGTGAACTTTTCGGTTTTTTCTTGGAGGTATGACTACGGTCATGCCTTGGCTTTGGGCCTGAGCAACACTCGCATCGCTATCATATTTGTCTGCGAGTAAATACTCGGCTGCGATGCCGCTTATCAATTGCCAAGCTTGCGTGCAATCAGCCGTGGTACCGTCTGTAATAATGATTCTGACTGCGGCATACCATGCGCATCCACGGCCAGATGTACCTTTGTATTAATCCCCTTTTGAGCGGCTCATCTCTTGATTTCCACCTTTCGCACCAGCTGCATGAGGATGCACTTTGATGTGACTTGCATCAATCATCAGCCATTCATAATCCGGAATATCAACTCATTCTTCGAGCAAGATACCTTTGTCTCTCCATCTGATAAAACGACGGTGCGTATTGCTCCAGCTTCCATAATCTGGCCATGGCGCTCCTGTCCTTAAGATCCAAAAAATGGCATTAATACATTGGCGATTATCTTTTAGCTCTCCCGCCCCAAACCCCTTCTCGTCCTGGTAAATGAGGCTCTAACACAACTTCATACGCGGTGTGAAATATCGTGGTGACGATGGGCTTCTGACATATAATACCTATGCATTCATGAAATAACTGCATCACTTATATCATACTTCCTATCTCGTGACTACACTATCTAGGAACACCTGATGGAAATCAAAATAAAAATTCAAAAAAAGAACAGAAACGTAAAAATGTATTATCAGCCTAAATTCTTAATTTTTTCTGAAAAACATCCTATAAAATGGTGTTTTCATAGCAATTAAAGGCTGATATTTTAATTTTTAAATCGTTTCATGACGTCTTCATGCATAGACGCTTCTTGTTGACTCACTAGGAATTGACGTTCTTGACGAATTTTCGATGAAATATATCGATCTAAAGATACATCTGGAGTTTCTAATAAATCCCTAAAATCAAAAACGTTTTGTTCTTTACATAACTCCTGATATACAACGCATAATAACTCGGCGTCCAAAAGTGCGCCGTGATAGGTTCTTTCGGCCAAACTAATTCGAAAACGACGGCATAAAGCATCTAAACTTGCTGGAGATCCTGGAAATTTTTTTCTCGCTAAAACTAACGTATCCTCAACGGGGTTAGACAAAGCTTCTTGCGAAACTTTAGCAAGCTCCCAATTCAAAAATGCAGTATCAAAACGCGCATTATGGATCACTAATACTTGCTGACCAATAAAATTTAAAAAATTCTTATATATTTTGCAAAATGTAGGATATTGGCGTAAAAAACTCCAACTTAATCCGTGTACTTCTTTTGATCCTTGAGAAACCTCTCTTTCTGGGTTCAGATATGCGTGAAATTTATCTACAATAATTCCATCTATCGTTTTTACACACCCAATTTCTACAATACGGTGAGAACCATAGCTATCTCCTTTTACAGTCGATAATCCTGTCGTTTCCGTATCTAAAAAAATTCTTACTATTTCTGACATATCACTCACTTCAAAATCACACAAAAAGAACAGTCAAAAAAATTTAACTATTCTTTTTTCGATGTCCGAACCTATTGTTTTTTAAATTTCTTTAACTTGCTCAGTTTCTAAAACTTTCTTTGCATAAGCAATAGCTAGTTTGTTCACTGCCCAAATCCACCAACATGTAATGGATACTAAAAGCCCACCAAGCAAAGGAACGGAAAGCTGAGGAATACCCAATCCTCCAGTTGCAGCGTTGCAAATAAGTTGAAGCACACTGCCTCCAGATTTACCAGCGCGACCACCAATCACATCTATAGCTGCTTTTCCTTTTACTTTTTCTTCTTCATCTAACGGAATATAAGCCATTTCTTTTGTCGGATCAAAAAGTGCATATTTCACTCCTTTAGTTAAAACATTTTGTACCAGACCTAATCCTACCGCGACAGAAAGTGTTGATGTACCAAAAAGTTCACACAATCCACCAAGATAATCTTTGAATACCACAAAAAGAAAAAACCCAACTCCAGTAATCATAGTGACAAATGGAGTAATATTCGCTGAAAAACGCCATCCTAACGATTGTACAAAATTTTTACTAAACAAAATAAAAACCATTGTGGTAATTCCAGTTCCAATAAACATTTTTCCCATAAATGCGTTATAGGCATTCATATCTCTTAGTCCAGTCACAGGATCTGAAAAATAATGTCCTACACTGTCTTTCCACGTTACTTCCACAATATTAATAGTAATTCCGTATGCTAACATCAAAATCGCAATATACATAAGATAACGAGATTTCAATAAATATACCGCACTTTCTTTCAACGTTAGTTTCGGTTTAGATTTTCTTCCCTTTGCATCTGTCCCTTTTTGTGCATCCGTTAATACCTTTGCGTTTAGCCACCAGTAAGAAACAACTATAGCGATACAAGCAACGACCATGCACGAACAATATAAACGAAGCTGCGGACCAAAATCTTTTTCTCCGGAAGCAAGACGTTCGGGCTTTAAGAAATTCTCACTGAACGCTGTTAAGGAACCTGCAGCAACCAATCCCAAATTAGACCAGAACCCGTAAACAGGATAAAAACGTTTTGCTTGAGTTGTTGGAGTAATTTGATTTGCAAACTGCCAAAAAAGTAATGCGATCCCCATATTTCCCCAAAGCTCTGCCATCATATAAAACAACGAATAGTTCCAATACGCTACAGCAGGAAAAAAATCTTTTAACAAGGGGTAAATTGACTGACATTCTTTGATCCAATCAACTGAGAGGTTAAAATATTCTCGCATCGGATATAGGATAAACCCAAACAACAAAAAATACACCGCAAACGGAAGTAATGTAGCAAAATAAAGCCTTTGTTTACTTAAAAGATTACTCAGCTTTGCGTACCCAATAACCGCAAAAATTGAACACGGAGTAACTAACCCAAGCTTCACCCATGGCAAAACTTTTCCACTGGAACCAGGAGAATTCACAAGCAAAGAATCTTTAACGTTACGAGCCACAGTATAATTAAATAAAATAGAAAACATAATAACAACCATGGGGAGGAAAATACTCATTTCTTCTGGGTAGACCGGCCACAACCGCTCTCTCCATTTGCTCATTCGTGATGTTGACAAGTTTGACATAATGCCTCAATTTTTTTGTAAAGCACTGATGCTCTACATCATTTTCTATTCGATCATAGCATTACAACATCGAAAATTCTATAGCATTGTGCTGAATTTTCAGAAACAAACGATAAGATGTTAACCAATCATCAATCTCAGACCTATGATTGAAAAAATTAATGCTCGGTACTGTTTCAAGACCGCGTTGTTAGGGGCATGATCTTGAAAAAATGATGCTTGGAGTCAGAGCATCAAAGCAGTAGAATTGGTTTTGATCAGTTGGTATCGCAGGATCATCATAAAGCGATTGAGAGTGATTTTTTATTTGTTGGATCTATAAAGATAGATGTGATTAGGATATTTAACTCATCTTAGCACCTTTCAAAATTTGAAGTTCATTAAACATTAAAACATTGGCTTTTAACAATAATTTTTGTTTTATTGCAAAATGATTCAATGAGGTTTTCACTTTCAATAATTCTAATTTGCAGTATGCAATGAGTGATGCAAATAGATGATTAGAT
>NZ_AWTR02000062.1 GCF_000469665.2 Holospora obtusa F1
CAAACAAATATTAATATAAAAAAAAATATTGTCAAGCCAAAATACGACTATAATCAGGGCCTACCCATGAAGAATTGTGTTGACACAATGAATAAGATGTTTAAAAGACATAGAATGTTTGCGCATGATAGACTTGATCGAGTGTTCTGGCTTGTCTTTTGCTTTATGCAGTAGGGTTAAAGCCCATTTTCTGAGTATATCCAAATTTTCGGCAGCGCAGTCATTCCGAATGCAGGCTTTGTCCTCATTGAAAACAACATCCAAAACCCAGTTGCAGTTGATTTTCAATTTCCCAATGCTGACGGGCAATCTCATTCAGTTCAAAAGCACTTAATAATTTTGATGAAATATAGTATCGGGTATCTTTTGATTTTTTCCCTTTACGAAGCACCGTTGAGGTAATGCGACCTATGGATTTTAAACCAGGCCATTGATGAATGTCATTCAGCCACTTTGTATGATGTGAAACAACGGCCACACGCTGTTCAATTCTTCCATAGCCTATGTCATTATTTTCGTTAATGAATTCGTGGTTATTTAACTCAGATAAAAAGAGCTTAACATCTTCAAACAATGTTCCTTGTTTGCCTTTGAGTGAAATAACATAAGCACCTTTCCTCTCAACGATTTGCTGACACATGTCCCTTTGAGCTCCCATGGCATCGATCGTAATGATTTTATTTTCAAGATCTAAAAGTTTTAACAATTTTGGAATGGCTTTGATTTCATTGCTTTTTTCATTCACTTTTTCTTGGGCGAACACCATTGTATTCTTATGGCACCAAGCACTTACACGATGAAGAGGCTTATTTGAAGAGCTATTCCGGATCATTTTCTCATCGATATTCATAATGTCACTCGTTATTTTTTGAAGACTTTCTAAAAAAGCGCCAAAGCAATCTCTAAATGGGGCATAAATTATTCCAAAGCCGTTGGTAAGTATCGTGACTTGGCACACCAGACGGAAAGTCAAAATATTTTTTCAACGCTTCCCTATGCATCTCAACAAAATCCTGCATTCCACTAAAACTGTCGATACCACAAAGAACTGCTAACAAACTGGTTGCTATCAAAGTCATAAAAGGGTGGCGTGGGTTCCTTGAGGAACGGGGATCTTCCCATGAACTAAAATGGCTTTCTATAAGTTCTCTCATTTCCTTAAACTCTCTGCTTAAGTTAAGGCAAATATACATCTTTTAAACACAGTTGTAGAATAAAATTTTTTCATGCGTAGGCCCTGGGTAAAACTTCTAGGATTTGAACTTCTTTTTGAAAAAAGGGGCTTTTAATTATGATACTTTTCTTTAAAAAGGGGAGGTCATTTTAGGCTAAATCTATCCTGTTCTCGATACCTTCTTAGTTTTTTTTGAGTTTGGAATTGACATTAATACAAGATTCGTAAAATTTACTCATTCATCAATTTAAAAGCGCTGAAATTGTTTTTTTCTATTCTCATGAACGAAACTTCCCCATTAACGTAAGATAAACGTTGTACATATAATACACAATTGATGATTTTAAATGAAATATTTGACTACGAATTCTTTGTAATTGATTGAAACAAAAAGTTTTTTTAGCTCTTTCTCTTCTGCCCTGTAGCTCTATTGCTGAATCTCCTTCTTTTTCTGTAACTAGCCCTGGAACCAATCCAGCAAATTGAAGAGAATTTCCGAATTCCCACGTGCGTTGAACGTAATGATCAACAGGAAGGACGTACCGTTGTGCTTTGGATAATAAAGCGCGAGCTGCGTTCCTATTAACTAACATTCCGACAGTTCCTGAAGTTTCTGTTAAAAATCGTACAATACTTTGAGAAAAAGAAAACTTTTTGATACAAAAAAAAGAACCAGAAAAACGGGGAGGAAGAAATAAAGAACATATATCCCATTGATGACGAAACTTTATAAGCTCTTTTAATACGCTTTCCAGATTAACCGGATCAAACGTTGCGTCATCTTCTAAAATTAATGCAAATTCAGAATTAGAATTTAAAAAAAGAGCCCATACTTTAACATGGCTTAAAAAACATCCTAATTCGCCTGCTCCCGGGGTTGCGCCATTAAACGCTAACTTGTACCCGTGCTTGTCTACAAATTTTTCTACAAAGGATTTAGAGAGAGTTTTTCCAATCACTCCAGAAACTCTAGAAAAAGGAAAACCTAATGTTTGGACTAAAGGAAGAATATCGTGATAGCGATGAATATCTTTATCTAAATTAATAACGAAGACAGAAATACCGGAACATTTTTTTTTTGAATCTTCGTCAAGAAAAGGGACGCCAATATTAGGCAAGTAAGAAGGTGCACGAACAGAATCAGAAAACAAAAAAACACTTCTTATACTTAAAAACCAGGCAAAGAATAAAAAAAATAAAATAATAGATAATTTTTTTAAAAGCTTCACGCAAAAGTAACCAGAGTTACTCATAAGAAGTAGACTTCAAAATAGAAGGATTAGAGAAATTAGGAGCAGTAAAAGGCGTCACTGGCATAATAGAAGAAATAGCATGCTGATACAAAATCTGAACGATTCCATCTTTTCTCAGCACTAAACAGTCATCACTGAATTGTTCTATGCATCCTTGAAGCTTGATACCGCTCATCAAAAAAATGGTTACAGAAACCTTTTGTGCACACAAAACAGATAAAAAATCTCTCTTCAAAGTCTGAATCTCAAAGATCTGATTTAAAGAATCGTTGGTATTTTTTTGAACAAACATTATTTATTTTCTCCCAAAAAATTATTTTCTATCGATTTTTTTATTTCAGCATAAAAATGAGCAATATTTTCAAAAGAAACAAAATTTCCATCAAAAGTTTTTGCCTGTGTTCCTACGGATACTGGAGTGCATCCTGCGTTTTGAGCGCACATCATATCCACCAAAGAATCTCCTACAAAAAGCACGTATTTCCCAGGAGAAATTCCAACTTGTTTAAGCGTTTGAATCAACGGCAAAGCTGAAGGTTTATCTTGCTCCCAATCTCCAGAACCTGAAACATAAGAAAAATACGACTGCCACTTCAACTTTTTAACCTGACGACGCAAAACATCCCCGTATTGATTGCTTACAATCCCCACAGGAACCCCCTTTTTATACAAAAACTCTAACAAACAACTCGATTTTTTAAAGGGAACAACTACTTCGCGTTGCTGATCTAAAAACAGCTTAAACTCCTGAACAGCCTCTCTATATTCTTCAGGAGAAAATAAAGAAAGAAACGCATCCCTTACAGAAAGCGAAGGAGAAACAACATAGCTATCTTTTTCTATCATCTCTTTCCCTTTATACGAAAGAAAATTATTCATGACAGCAAGACCAGACATCACCGTGTCTACTAAGGTACCATCCCAATCAAAAAAAACCGCTTCAACTTTCTTAAAAATACTCACACGGAATCTCCGAACATCTTGCGGAGGTAGGGTTCGAACCTACGACCTTCAGGTTATGAGCCTGACGAGCTGACCAACTGCTCTACCCCGCGATAAGGTCATTCTATCCTTTACAAATGTGCTTGTCAACACCTATTTTTTATTTTTTTATAGATTTCCTACAAAAAATTATACCGATCTCAAACAGTTATAGAGAGCGGTCCTTGGTGCTATACGATAAATCTTTTGTAATGCAGTACGTTTTGATGAAGTTATCGTGATCGTGTGAGTTTTTTTAATCTATTTTCTTGAATTTGAAAATCTGAAACGAAACAGTGAGCGCATTAGAAAACTTTTTTCTTTCTTTTGTGCCGGGAAAGTGAACGCAAAAAATAAAAAAACAATAAATTTTTTTGTTTCGTCCTTGGGGATTCTTTTCCTATTGACTTTTCATTAAGGCTTAATAATTAACCTTTAAACGCTTGGGATAATCTTGTCCCCATATGTGGATATTTTTTAGATAAGTCCTTTTTATTTTCTAGAATAAGCCTTGCTGTTCAAGGGGAAATCGATGGTTTTTTGTATGTGGATAACTCTGTGGAGAAAAAACCCAAATTATCCCATTGACTCCCAGATATTCCCATGCAATGCTTAATACAGTCCTAATGTATGTTTTGTAGTCGGTGCAACTATTTTTATCTACCTTCCAAAATAAGATCGATAAAAAAGGGAGAGTTTCTGTTCCTGCTTCTTTTAGAGCGGTACTTAGTGATCAGACTTTTCAAGGAATTGTTGTATTTCGCTCTTTGACTCATCCAGCAATTGAAGGATTCAGTATGACTCGTATGGAAAAGCTTAGCCAAGATCTTGATCAATTAGATGCGTTTTCTCAAGATTATGAAGATTGGACCGCAAGTATATTTGCAGATTCTCACCAGCTTCCATTTGATTCGGAAGGCCGAGTTCAATTACCAGAAATTTTTTGTAATTATGCAGGTATTACAGATGTGGTCGCATTTATTGGAAGAGGAAAAAGTTTTCAACTTTGGAATCCTTCGACTTTTGAAATGTATCAAAACCAAGCCAGAGATCGATTAAAAAATAAAGAACATGGTTTAAGAGTTGTGACGTAAAGATGCATACTCCTGTATTATCTAAAGAAATAAGCTTTTTGTTAAATTCAGCCCTTCCTTTTTTGTCTTCTTTTACATTCGTGGATGGAACTTTTGGAAGAGGAGGTCACACGAATATTGTATTAAATCTTTTTCCGGAAAATAAAATTTGGGCTTTTGATCGAGATCCTGAAGCCATTGATTGGGGGAAATCTCATTCAGAGTATCAATCAGTGTTCTGGGTGAACGATTGCTTTTCTCAGTTTGATTGTTATGTTGATCAACGCATATCTGGAATGATTTTAGATTTAGGTGTTTCTTCCCCTCAATTAGATCAAGCAGAGCGAGGATTCTCTTTTCGTTTTTGTGGCCCCTTGGATATGCGCATGAGTAAAACGGGACTGAGCGCAAAGGATCTTTTAAAAAACACTTCGGAAAAAGAATTAAGTCATATATTTTGGACTTATGGGCAAGAACGTCGAGCGCGATATTTTGCAAAGGTAATCAAACAGTATAAAGGCCCTTTAGAAACCACGACAGATTTGGCAACTTGTATTTGTAACTCTTTGGGAATTAGGCGCAAAACGTTTGGTTTTCATCCAGCTACTCGAATATTTCAAGCTCTTCGTATTGTCGTTAATCAAGAATTAGAGGTGTTATCACAAACGCTTCCAAAGGCTATTTCTGCTTTAGCTCCTTTTGGAATACTGATTGTGATTAGTTTTCATTCTTTAGAAGATGGAATTGTTAAGCGCGCTATACAATCTTGTCCTAAAGAAGCGTTTCGCTTTTCCAAAAAGCCATTAGTTCCTTCAAATTTAGAAATTAAGCAAAATCCAAGAGCACGTTCTGCAAAAATGCGCTGGATACAGAGATGGGAAAAATAAAGATGTTTTTTTTGCTCGTTTTATTTAGATCTATCAAAGTTTTTTGACGAGTTTAAATTTTGATCAATTGAAGGGGAAGTGATGAAAATCGTATTGTGTGTATCTTTTTTGATGGCAATGTTATCAGGAATGTTTTTGTTTCATGTCAAGTATCAAGTATTAGAATTGGAGCGAGAATATCAATCATCCCAAATGCAGTGCAAGGAGTTGGAGGATCAAATTTCCGTTCTTCAAAGCCAGTGGTGTTATTTAACACGCCCAGAGCGCGTTGAGTCATTGATTTATCAGCATTGGTCTCATTGGGGAAATCTTAACTTAGATCAAATTATATATTGGCCAAAAACAGTATTTATAGCCGGACAACTCTCAGAAACATCAATTAAAAATCATCTTTAATTCGTGTGTTGTTTAAAAAAATATTTTTGTCAAAATAGAAAAAGAATAAAAAAAATAGATATAAAAAGGAGTGTTATGAATTTGTCTTTTGCTTCTTCTTTTATTTTAAAATCTTTTGAAAACAGACTGCAAGATGTTTTTAAATATCCTATCGGAATCTATGACAGCGGGCTTGGTGGATTAAATGTATTGTTGGCTTTGTATAACGTTATGCCTACTAGGTGCTTTGTATATTTTGCGGATCTGCGTCATATGCCCTATGGAAATAGGTCGTCCGATTCTATTGCTAAATTATCCAAGGATAATGTAAAATTTTTGGAAAAACAGGGGTGTTCTATAATTGTGTCTGCTTGCCACACAAGTACAACATGCTTAAGTGCGATGAATATTGTGCCTTCAAAACATTTTGTGAGCATGGAAGCAAGCATGTACGCTATCATTCAAGAAGCTGTTATTCAGAATAAAATTTCAGAAGTGACTATTTTGGCAACACAACGTACGATTGATAGTTATGTGTATCAAAATTATTTATATCATACACTTCCAGACCTTAAAGTTCGTATGATCGCCTGTCCTTCTTGGGTAATCGCCATAGAATCTCAAGAAGAAAACAAAAAACGTAGCGCAGTTTTTGACATTTTACCGGATATTAAAAACTCTCACGCCATTGTTTACGGATGTACGCATTTTTCCGAAATGGACAAAATATTAGAGGAAGAGCTTCCTTTTGAATGTTTACGTTTAGACCCAAATCTTGCATTAGCTAAAGCTTTAAAAGAACAGGAAAAAACTTTACCTCTTAACGATGTGGAATTTAATCATCAAATTTGTGTGTTTACCAATGTTTCTTTTGCTCCTCAATTAGAAAATTTTCTTAAACAATTTCCTAAAGACTGCGCTAAAATTGAATACGTTTCTGAATTTTATTGATTTTTGGGCGCTTTTTAGTGTATTGATTTTTTATAAGTTTTAGTCTTGTAAATTTCAAAAAAATCTGATAGCTTTCAGCAGAAGCTGTTTTTGGATCGAGCGCAAGCTGGTTAATAAATAATCCTCAATCAGGTTTGCGTTTTTTGTACAAATATATTAAAAGAGAAAAATTTGAGTTTATTACAAGATTTTAACGTTTTTGACGGTCTTTTGTTGACTGTGATGATTTTTTCCGGATGTTTGGGATTTTTTCGAGGATTTGTGAAAGAGACGTTAAGTTTGCTTGCTTGGGGGACTTCTGGGGTGTTATCTTGGAGATATCATGAAGTAATGTATCCATTTTTGAGTAAGTGGATAACGTCTCCTACTATATTGAAAGTCTCGTGTTATGTGAGTATATTTTTGGGGATGCTTGTTATTTTTTTATGCTTTGTTCAGTGGATTGCTTTAAAAATTCGTTCAAGCATTATGGCGAGTGTGGATTCTTCGTTAGGGATCGTGTTTGGTGTATGTCGAGGAGTTGTGGTTATTTTAGGTGTCTATATGTTTTCTTTATTTTTTGTTGTTCCTGGACAACAACCGACAATTATCAAAATTTCTAAAAGTGAGAAATGGCTGAATCACGGAACCATTATTGTAGAACCTTTTCTTCCAGATAGAATAAAAACTAACAATTTTGTTCAAAGTATGAAACTTATACTGCAAGGTATGAAAAAAACAAATACGTTAATGAGCTCTCCATCGATGTCTGGAGATTGTGGATATGTTGAGGAGTCTTTAGGTTCTGAGGAAAATTTGAGTGTTTCTGATGAGCGATTATCGTCTCAAAATGATTCTGAACTTTCGTTGACACCTCAAGCAGTTCATTAAGATGATGTGTTCAGTCCCCGACAACATATGGTTTGGAATGCGATCAAAGTTTAACGGATTTCGCTCAAACTCTTTAAGAATAAATATCAAAAAAAGTTTGATGTTTCAATGATTTAAGTTTACGTTGATGATTATACTATAAAACAAAAGCCATCAAATTCTTCCTAAATTCTTATAATTACTGATAATATGTTTTTGTTGTATATTGTTTGATAATTTTGTTGGAAACTTCCACCTATCCTATTGGTCCAAGGATGTCTAAATTGTGTAAGCTTATGCTCAATTTTATGAGCTTTACAAATTGCATTAAAAGGATGAAGTTTTGGACGAAGATGCTCGGCTAGAAGCGCATAGGTAAATTGAGATCCATTATCAGTAAAGATTTTCGTAATTTTAAATGGATAATGCTCAATAATATTTCTTAAAAACATTGTAGATATATCCCAAGCTATCAATATGCAGCTCTATATAGGCGTTTTTGTAACCCGATAAATACTTTCCCTCTATGGTACGCTCTCTTTAGGTTTTTGTATTTTTTTTCTGAGTCTTAGCGTTGTCTTAGCATTGGCATGCAATAATATTTCCCATAAAGTTGTTTTCTTGCGTTCTTTATAGATTACAGCATAAGAGTTGGGAACTAAACAATTTTCTTGACAAAAAAGATATGTTAATTCAGTATAAGGTTATAAAGTGTTGATTTTTTTTTATGAAATTAAAATTTTTTTTGTTATTTCTATTTACAAACGGACAATCTTATTCTGTAAATAGTTTTCAAATTTTAATCAATGAAAAATGGGAAGATCCAAACCAAATTAAAAATACACTAGAGATATTAAAATCTGAAGGAAACAAGATAAATTTTAGTGACCTTCTAAAAATTTTAGAATTTATGACTAAACAAGCAAAAAATATTCAAGAAGTTAAAAATTTCTTTAAAGAGTATTTTTTTAAAGGTTCTGATCTTTATAAAAAAATTTTTGAAGCACCTCGTGATCCTTCTATAGTTTTTTCAGATAAAAAAAAAGTTTTTGAACTTGGATTGGAATGGCTGTACGAATTACAAGATACTTCTCATCTAACAAGCACTTTTTGGTCAATGTTATTATTAGAAATATTCAAAAATCGTGAAGAGAATGAAAAATTCAAAAATCGTGAAGAGAATGAAAAAATTTCAAGTTTTTCACAAAGTGATGAAAATGTTTTTCTAAAATTAAAAGAAGAAAATCACAATAAATTTGCTGTTTCTATGGGAGCGTTCTTTTCTTCTGGAGGTATCTTAGATCCGGGTATGATGGAAAAATTAGGATTTAAAGAAAGACTTAACGCTCTTGATGACAGTAATTTTGGATTTTTAATTGGAGAGCTCTGTAGTTCGAATCAAAAAATTTCTTTAAACTTTTTCGAAGACTTAGTTGAAAAAATCAATACTTTGCATAGGTATGACTTTATTCATGTCATAAGCTCTATCATGAAATGTAAGCAAACCATTTCTTTGCATGGATTTGAAGTTCTTATACCTAAAATCAATATGTTAAATGAAGAGTGTTTTTTAAGGTTTATGTTGGATTTTTGTAACTCTAATCAAAAAATTTCTTCAGAATTTTTTAAAAAATTGAATTTTAATAGAGATAATTTTTCAAATGCAGCTGACTTTTTTGGTAATATTATTTGTTACCTTTGTAACTCTAAACAAGAAATTCCTTCAGAAATTTTTGAAAATCTTGTGAAAAAAATTAATGAATTAGACGATTTTAATTTTTTTTATGCTATTGAAGAACTATGTAATTCTAAGCAAACAATCTCTTCCAAGGTTTTTGAACATATTGATTTTGAAAAAGTTAATTCATTGAATGATTTTTTGTTCTGCAATAGTCTTTACTGTTTATTTAGATCTAACCAAAAAATTCCAAAAATAATTTTTGAAAAGCTCGATTTCGAAAGATTAAATGACATAGAAGATTCTAAATTCGTAGAGCTTATTTCTTATCTGTGTCATTCTAAAAATGAACGTTTGATCAGTGTTTTTGAACTTATCAATTTTCAAAGAATGAATGCATTGAATGATTTTGAGTTTTCGCACGTTGTTTCTGAACTTTGCAACTCTGAGCAAAAAATTCCTTTAAATATTTTTCAAAACATTCTTGATGTCTTAGATTACAGTACCTTAAGCTATAGTAAACGCCTCATTATTGCGTCTTATTTTTGTAAAATGAAAGATAGCTTAAATTCCGAAATTCTTAAAGAATTTTATAAATTTTTTTTTGAAACTCCCGACTATGAAAAAATTAATCGATTAAGCGATTCAAGCTTTAATATCTTTGTGATTGGATTTTGTAATTATTATGATAAAAAAGAAATCTTGGACAAATTTTCGCAACTTTCTATTCGATTAAAACCAGCAATTTTAAAAAATTTAATTATTTCAAAAAAAATATTAGACGATATTGATACCTCTTTGCTTCCTTTACTTAAAGACAGTAAAAATTTTTCTCTTCAAGAAAAAACAAAGGAACTTATTTTAAGTGTGATTTCCTGCGTAGAAATTGAAGGATTTGCAAATACTATTTTTGAAGTTATTAACGCTCAAAAAGGTTTGGATTACTCAAAAAAATTTGCAAACCTTGTGACGAATTATATAGAAAATAAAAAAGAAGAAGAGGATAGTGAGTTTAACAAAAATTTAAAAATCCAGATATTTCAAGACAATCCGGAATCTATCAATACGCTTAATAAAAAAAATGCGTTCTATGATTGGTGTGCACTGAGATATAAGCACGAAGAGCTTCTTCAAGAACATCGACATTTTTTTATTCGTTTAATGAAAATTTTATGTTTAGAGGCAGAAAATCAAGATTTTTGTCATCAAAATAAGATACAAAGTGCCATGAATTATTTAGATGTTGTGTATGAAAAGAAAACCACCACATTAGCGAAAGATTATGAAAACTTAATTTTACAAACCATCAAAAATAACTCAATCAAAAAGTTAAAAGTATATTTGATGCAAAGACTTCCTTTTTATTTTGAACGAAAAACTGACATTAATCGAAGTTGTGCTAAATTTATTGATATTAAACAAGATTCAAAAGTGAGAAATAGTGTAGATGAAGAAAAAAAAATAAAAAAGTTAAACAAAAAAAATGGTGTATTGCGATTGCGTGACTTTTGTAAAGCATTAGATTGGGGAGTATGCGGGTACGATCTATTTAGAGGGTACGGATACACTCAGTCTTCAGTATCTGAATTCTTTGAGAAGCACACTGTTCCGTATCCTGGGCAATTTGACCCAAATCAAGTTAATGGGGAAACATTGAATCAAGGGTACGAACAATTAGCAACTGATCTTTTTAACATCGTATTTAAAGATAACGAGAGTACTATCAAATATTCAAATTATTTGATCAACGATAAAACGAGTTTTTTTCAAAATTTAAAAAACGATTTGGAGCAATTTTTTAAAAATGCATACCCTTCCACTGATCAGATTTTTACTTTGGATCATACTAAAGACGCAACGTATTACCATCCCGGAAAATTTTGTCTAAGATTACAAGAGATCATTAATGACGGAAAAGGAATGACGTTAGATAAGCATAATTTTCCAGATGCACGATGTCCACATGGAACTTTGCTAAATTTACGTTTAGCGTACGCAGAAATGCATGGAAATACAATGATTGGTTTTGACTTCGAAAAATGTCCCAAATTACAGGACTAATGAAGGTGTATAAAAAATTCTATTTTTTGATTAAATTTGCTGCGAAAGTCAGTTATTGAGAGAGTTAAGAGAGGTAAAGATTAGCTATAATAACCGTAGATCTTCCCCCCTCTTAAGATACGAAAAAACATTCATCATACAAGAGACGGTAAATTAAGTAACGTAAGGGGTTGTAAAATTTGTAATATATAGTAAAAGCAGTCAAATTATGATGAAGTAAAAAAGCACTAATAGACTGATATAATTCTTGGCAAAACCCAATTTTCCGCCTACTCCATCTCTTCATATGTGCCAAAAATTTCTCGATTGGATTTAAATCAGGTGAATAAGGTGGTAAAAAAAACTATAACGCGCAGATTCAAGTAATTCTTTGGTTCTTTGAGATTTATGAAATGAAGCATCATCTATGATCACAACTTGTCCGGGTTTTAATTCTTTTATCAAAAACGGCTCTACCCAAGCTTCGAATCATTGCGTGTTAGAAGAGCCGTTAAAAATCATCGGAGTAATCGCTTTATTATTTACTAAACCCGATACAATATAGTAATTTAGCACGAAAATCGGATTTGAAAAAATGCTGCAATAGCCTCGTAAAATTTATCAAACTGGTTAATTTTGTTCTTAACCCATCTTTTCATATGAGCCCAAAATTTCTCTATTGGATTCACATCGAGTGAGTATGGCGGTAAAAAAATTAACTGACAACCTACAAATTCGATTAACTCTTTTGTTCTTTGTGAGCTATGAGATGCGGCATTATCCATGATTACAATTTGCTCAGGTTCTAATTCCTTAATCAATAACTGCGACACCCAAGCTTCAAATAATTTTGTATGACAAGAACCATTAAATACCCTAGGTGTTTAGTTCCTTATAGATTATACCATAAGCATTCGGAACTAAACATTTACTTTTATAGTTACCTGCTTGGGTAAAATTTATGACTTTTTTCTTAAATCTATACTATATAGACTCGTACATTATCTATCTTCTTAGACAGAATATGGCATATTTTGTATTGCAATTCAACTGTTTTTACTATATAAATCTCGCCACTTGATCAAGAATTTTTTTGCTAAACTTAAGGAAGCACCACGCCATAGCCACACGCTATGATAAAACGTCTTTAAATTCTCTAGGCGCCATTCACTTGGCTTCAATTGTCGTTTGGCTTAATTGAGGCCAGGCCCTAAAAAAATTTTATCCGCTCTCATTTACGTGAAACGGAAGTTTTTCCCAAAATGATGAAACAAATTCAGGCCCTTCAGTGGGTTCACAACATCGATAAATAATTTTATTTAAAAGAACCAAATTTCCAGCTACGTAATGTCGCTCAGGTGACCAATCTCCTTTAAATTGCCATAACGGAAGAGAAATTTCTTGAATTTGTCCATTTGTATCCTTGAGCGTATTATACCATAAGCATTCGGAACTAAACATTTACTTTTATAGTTACCTGCTTGGGTAAAATTTATGACTTTTTTCTTAAATCTATACTATATGGACTCGTACATTATCTACCTTCTTAGACAGAATATGGCATATTTTGTATTGCAATTCAACTGTTTTTACTATATAAATCTCGCCACTTGATCAAGAATTTTTTTGCTAAACTTAAGGAAGCACCACGCCATAGCCACACGCTATGATAAAACGTCTTTAAATTCTCTAGGCGCCATTCACTTGGCTTCAATTGTCGTTTGGCTTAATTGAGGCCAGGCCCTAAAAAAATTTTATCCGCTCTCATTTACGTGAAACGGAAGTTTTTCCCAAAATGATGAAACAAATTCAGGCCCTTCAGTGGGTTCACAACATCGATAAATAATTTTATTTAAAAGAACCAAATTTCCAGCTACGTAATGTCGCTCAGGTGACCAATCTCCTTTAAATTGCCATAACGGAAGAGAAATTTCTTGAATTTGTCCATTTGTATCCTTGAGCGTGATGATATTTTCTTTACAAGAAATTTGAATTTTTGCTGATTCTAAGTTAGGAGCAGAGGAAATGCTAGCAGTTTCCATTTTTTTGAGACGATCTTGCATTTGTTCTAAAATTTTCATAATATACCTAAAATTTCCATCGACCTCTAAAGCCGTTAACGGGCTTTGCCGATCTTTCCAATAAATGATCATATAGAATTATCTCCTTATATAGAAAAAAATTTTTATAAAAATGAAAGTTCTCGAAAGAACAACGGCTCACAGGGAGTTTACACAAAAAATTAATTAAGCATCAGAAATTTCGATGATAGAAAAACTGATCCATAATTCATTATTTTTAAAAAAATAACACTGAGATCGATAAGATTTTCTGTAATTTTTATATACTAAATGGCAAAATACGTCTCCGCGTTCAATACATTGCTTGAGAGAAAGAATTTTGTTTGGGCCATAGATTTTTTGTCCAGGACTCCAATCTAAAACAGTATCCTCATCTGAAGTTTCTGGAAAACAATACCACTGCATACAATCCTTTGGATCTGTACATTTTTCAACACCACAAGGAAGTGGAGAACATCTAGGATTAAGCACACAACTATCTTGAGTAAAAACAAAATCTTGAATAAAGGCAGGAGAGCTTAAATCTAAACGATAATTAGAGCTATCTTCAAAAAGTTCCATATTTTTTTCAAACTCACTCCATCCTATTGGACATAACATCACAGAAACACTTTTGAAAAAATTTTTGGATTGATAAAGTACAGCACCTCGTAAAGGGGGATGATAGGAGCTTTTTTGGATTTGTATTACAGGACGCGCCAAGATAGGCTCAAAACTGAGAAAAGCTTTTAATTCAATACGCAATGGAAATAGATCTGTTACCCTGACAGATTCAGGTTCTTGAGAATCTAGGACTAAAAAAGGATCATCTTGATTTTCAAACTCTGTACTGTGTACATAATAAAAATCTTTCAAATTACGATTACAATCCTGTTTTTACTTTTATAGTATACAATAATTCAAACGGTTTCACAAAATGATATCAATGAAAAAAAGTTTCTCTTTTTTACATACTGCACTAACACTGGGTGTTTGTTTAATTTTTAATCTTTCGTTAAATCCATATTTTGTTTTTGCGCATTCTTCTGTTGGTCAAAACGAGATCAATATTGAAGAAAACAAGATGTCTGTTAGCAATACGAACGCAGTACTCATCGCGTTTAGGGAAGGGGTGTCTCTACCTGGAGTTCTGCCTTTGTCCAATGAAATTAAAATCATTCTGCAATCATTAGAGGGAGTCAATACGGAAGCAGAAGAATCTTTAAAATCTATTCAATTTTCAATTAAAGAAAATTCTGAAAACGCAGAAGTTTTGAAGAGTGTATTAAAAAAATTACGAGCGATGTATCAAGCTAAACAAGTTTCTTTGGTGCGAATTCCAAAAATGTTTTTATAATATATTTATAATAAATACCATTTTCCTAAAAAATAAATTGGATTATCATCACAGTTAATAACCGAGCATATTTACAAAAAAGCTATTACTTCTCTGGATTCAATAAGCAAGGATAGTAAAAAAGCAATAAAACTTAGGGCTATAATTTCAGCCAAGGATAACGGTGCTCATGTTGTGGCCAAGGTATTTGGAACCACAACTCATACTTTTGCGCAATTGGGTGAAGGCGTTTAAAGAAAATGGCCAAGATGGGCTTGATATTATTGAATGCTGGGTCCGGATTTTAGAACAAACATAGAAATGAGATTCTAAAATGGGTTAAAGGTGATCCAAACATCACCATTAAAGAGAGAGCAAGTTAGAGGAAGAATTTGATGTTGACTCCAGAAAGTCTGCAATATATAGGGTCTTGCATAAAAAATGAAACTTTCCTACATAACGCTATGTTCAGTGCGCCATCAACAAGATAAAAGCTCACACGCGGAGTTCATCAAAAAATTTAGACCAAAAGACCTTAGATAGTGTAGTCACGAGATAGGAAATATGATATAAGTGATGCAGTTATTTCATGAATGCATAGGTATTATATGTCAAAAGTCCATCGTCACCACGATATTTCAGACCGCGTATGGAGTTGTGTTAGAGCCTCATTTACCAGGACGAGAAGGTGTTTGGGGCGGGAGAGCTCAAGATAATTGCCAATGTATTAATGCTATTTTTTGGATCTTAAGGACAGGAGCGCCATGGCCAGATTATGGAAGCTGGAGCAGTGCGCACCGTCGTTTTATCAGATGGAGAGACAAAGGTATCCGGGAGAAGTTGCTCGAAGAATGAGTTAATGTTCCGGATTATGAATGGCTGATGATTGATGCAAGTCACATCAAAGTGCATCCTCATGCAGCCGGTGCGAAAGGTGGAAATCAAGAGATGAGCAGCTCAAAAGGGGCTTAATACAAAGGTACATCTGGCCGTGGATGCGCATGGTATGCTGCAGTCAGAATCATTATTACAGACGGTACCACGGCTGATTGCACGCAAGCTTGGCAATTGATAAGCGGCATCGCAGCCGAGTATTTACTCGCAGACAAATATGATAGCGATGCGAGTGTTGCTCAGGCCCAAAGCCAAAGCATGACCGTAGTCATACCTCCAAGAAAAAACCGAAAAGTTCACAAAGGCTATGATAAAGATTTATACAAGTTGCGGCATCTTGTTGAAAATGCATTTCTCCATCTCAAGCGCTGGCGCGGTATTGCAAGCCGTTATGCGAAAAATGTCAGATCATTCTTGGCAGCAGTACAAATTCGATGTATCGCTTTATGGGCTAATATCTCGTGACTACACTATCTAAATAACTCAAGCAAGAAACTTTTTTATTTTGATGAGGCAAGGTTTTTACCCCATTCAAATCTTGGTCGTGGATGGTTTAAAAGAGGCAAAAAAAGCTCAGGTAAAGGCAAAGTTAGGATTTGAAACCTTTTCTTTGTACAGTGCTATAAATGTTAATACAGGCAGCGATGTTTCCCATTTAGTGTTTAGTTCCTTGTAGGGTATACCATAAAAATTTGAAACTAAACATATAATCTCATAAAATTTTCCTCGCATTATAAGAGTCATACGCTCTTTCTATTGAACCATTCGGCAGAAAAACGGGCTGTAAGTGTTCGAAACATTGAATCCGGTCCTCACCACCTTCATCAGAAAGAAAAATATATTCACAATAATCGCCGATGTCCTGAATAATACGCTCGAAGCGGTAATAGGCGAATACAGCATGATTGATTTCTGCTTGACCATAACCTTTATAAAAAAGTGAGGCTTCTTCGTCAGGCGTTAGACTACTATCCGAAATACTAGAACCAATAAACATCAAGTCACGCTCGACAGGGGCAAAGATGAGAGTATCCCAATCAACAATATACAGAGCTCCCTTTTTATCAAGAATCAAGTTCCATCCGTGCATATCAGCGTGGCATAAAACATAAGTAAGGGGCTGTTTTTGAATCGTGATTGCAAGCTCTTCAGCGCGTTCCACAAGTTTAAGTATTTCGCTACTTTTTGATTTCAGAAACTGTGCCATTTTTACAGCGACAGGTTCTTCAAAAAACTCACTTTCAATACGTATCAGAAATGCTTTAACGGTATCGCGCCATTTAGAAGAGAAGGTTTCCCGTGGCACATCTTTTGTTATTGATGCAGTAATATCAGTGCTATGAAGCGTTTTAATGGCCGTCCCAAATTGAGCCCAGTGATCATCTGATAGTTTAGCTTCTACGCCATTACGGCTTTCGACATAAGGGTACAGAATTGCTTTGAAATCACCAAGATTTGTCGACAGCTGCCCAGTTTTGGTTGTAAGCGGAGGTATAACTTGTTTGATACCCAGATCAGCCAAATATTTTGGAACTGAGACCGAAGCTTCTAAAAATTCACCACTTCTTAATTTAAGAAAGTGGTCTGCTCCGTCCGTGGTTGTCACGCGATAAACCGCTGTGTTGAAATCAGAACCAAGAGGCAAAAATACTACTTTTTCTATAGTCAGCCCATATGCATCCCGCAAACACGCAATGATCTTTTCATATTTAAGGTCAGGTTTTATTAGCATTCTTTACTATCTCACACTGTTTTCTAATATTGTCACTGTATTTTCACCTGGATTGATTTCCACCATGACTCCATAAGGCAATATCCACATTGGATCAGAATGACCAAAATCCATACGTGTAACTATTGGGATAGGTGGAATCTTGTATTCCTCGAAGACTTTCAGTAGTGCTTGATCATATTCATGAAAGTGTCCCACCGTCATATACGACCCACCAGGTTTACTAAACAAAATACCACTTAAGCGGCTTATTATGCCTTGAGCTGCTAAGTTTCTCATAAACCTTGTGACAACAGAAGGTTCTATTCCTTCTTCTGATGTCTCAAGAAACAAAACTGCTCGATCCCATGTAGATAAATCGGGCCAGAGTTCAGTATTATTTAAAAATTGCATAACCTCCAAGCAGCCACCAATAAGCCTACCTTTACAGATATGTTTGTTTTCGCCAATGAAATGCCATCCACTTGGCGGATTTAAAGAACGCCTAATACTTTGATTATTTTCATCAAACCAATCCAAAAGTTCTGTTGTCCATCCTTCAGTGTTATTAGGAATTGCACCAATTATTTCGCTTGAAAATAAAGTTTTAAGAATGCCACTTATCGTATAATCATGCATTGCAACATTTTCAGCAAAAGCTGTCATAACAGATGGGCCATAAAAGGAAGTTAATCCTGCTTTAAAGCACATAAAGTGGGTCACAGTAGTATCAGAATAGCCCATTACCACTTTAGGGTTATTTTTGATAATATTAAAATCAATGAATGGTATAAGGCGAAGAGAATCATCTCCTCCGATATTTGAAATGATCGCTTTGATGTGTGGATCAAGAAACGCTTCCATCAAGTCGTCTGCTCTAGCTTTTGGATTTTGATAAATCCATTCAGCGCTTTTAAGAGCATGTTTTGTGTGAAGAACACGCAATCCAAAAATTTCTTCAAGGCGCTGCTTTCCCACCTCAAAACGATAAGGAAAAGTTGCAGGTCCTCCCCAAGACAAAGTAATTGCTGTAACTGTATCTCCGTAATTTAACTTCGGTGGCTTAATTAGTGGCTGCATTTCTTTCGATCTCTGATAATAAATTAAACTCAAGCATTCCACCCGCAATAATCTCAAATGATTTTTGATCGATTTCTAAAAAACCATAGCGAAAAACGTAGCTTCACGAATTTTTATTTTTGATAAAGGGCAGCAGCGGCACAAGCACAGCTGTATTAATCACTTCATCACTTTGAAAACCTGAAATTTGAATGTGCTCCTTCTCTGCTTCAAGTTCTTCTGGTAAAAAGGTAAGCCCAAAGGTTTAGGCAAGATACCGTCACGTAATTTTACAGCTACTTCATACTCAGGAGAGCTGTGGTTAACAACTTTAAAGCTCAAGGTGATCATTTTTAACACTCATCAAATTCAGTTTTTAGCTTGCGCATAACGTATGAAAACATAACATATTTTTCGTTAAAAGGATAGTATAAACTTCTTTCCATCCCTTGATTTAAGCTATTTTCTCCATTTCGAATTTCGCTTACTATTCCGGTTTTCGTTCTCTAAAAAATGTATGAGCAAAATATGGTGATCCTCTAAAACCCAGGTAAATTCAGGGTTTTAAGATATGCGCACCTTCGCCCTGAGTGTTCGCATGTATCGAAGAAGGAGAGCATAAAAAGATAGATTTTGGGGGTAAAATGGTTAAATTAGAGAAAGTGAGGTACGTGGCTGGCGCTAGACGGAAGCTCTGGAAATCTCATAAATACTGGGGTTTCTGGATTGCTTTTCTATGCTCGCAATGACGGTGAAAAAAGTTATCTTCAAAAAATTTGGCGGAGATAGATTGCCTCTAAAACAACCTGTTTCTAAATGGCATTGGAATGGTTGTTTTTTATTGAAAAATAAAATGCTCTGAGCTTCGTACCTTTAGACAAAATTCGAAAAAATTTTGTGTGATGTGCTTGATTTTGTTTTCTAAGTAGGATAGGCTTTGTTCATGAACATGGTTTTGTTAACTTTTTTGGAAACTTTAAAACCTGATGGCCGCTTTTCAAGATATCCGCGAACAGACTGAGCAAAAAGTGATGGTGCATCTCTTAAGTGAGATTGAGCGCAATCCATCCTTTACGCAGCGTGGTTTGGCGGTCGAGCTTGATATCGCTTTAGGTCTCATGAATCAATATCTGAAGCGCTGTGTGACTAAAGGTTGGGTCAGAGCTTCTCAAATCTCCCCTCGCCGCATTACCTATTTTTTAACACCAGAAGGCTTTAAAGAAAAAAGCCATATGGTGAAAGATTATCTGGCACGCTCGATGACCTTTTTTAAAGAAGCACGCGCACAATGTGACGAGGTTTTTGAGCAATGTAAAGCTCAAAGCTGGTCTAAAATAGCCTTAGTGGGCGAAGGAGATTTGGCGGATATTGCTAAACTTGTCGCATCTGGCAGTGAGTTTGTTCTTGACGTTGTGTCAACTCAAGCTGATCTTAAAAAATACGACACCGTGATTATCACTGATGTGATGAATCCTCAAGGCACCTACGATGCCATTAAACACAAGGTTGAGTATCCTCGTTTATTGACGTTAAATCTTTTGCATATTTCAAAGGTGACCCCATGATTACTTGGTGTGTCGCCCATACTCAACCTTTAAAGAAACTGGTCGCTCAGCAACATTTGCTTGATCAGGGATATGAAGTTTACATGCCAAGGTTCAAGAAAACAGTTCGTTATGCACGAAAAGTGGAAGAAAAACTTGTGCCCCTTTTTCCGCGTTATATTTGTATAGGGATGGACCTAGACTCAGCCAGATGGCGAAGCGTCAATAGTGCGCGGGCCGTTTCTCATTTATTGATGAGTTATGATTTGAATACGGCAAAAGTCCCAACACGTATTCTTGAAGACTTACGAGTTGGGGAAATTGGGGATGGGATTGTTCCTGTGGCAAGCCTTGTGAACTTTGTTAAAGGTGAAAAAATGTGCGTATTGTAGAGGGCGTATTTACAGATCAAAGGCCATTTTTGAGTCCATGGATGATAAGTCTAGGGTTCAATTATTGCTAACTTTTATGGGAAGGGAAATGAAAATGACTCTCCCCACCTATGCTGTGGAAGCAGCGTAAGTAAAGAATCTTTTTGGTACTTATGTGTCAGAAATGAATATTAGAAATTTTTGCAGTCTCGGTGATTTCACCCAGACTGCGGCAGCTATGGTGAAGTATTAAATGATTTTAACACAAAAAATCGATATCGTTGTCCGTGATCCGGGTCAAGATCTTTTGATTTATAAGGTTGCCAGAGATGAGGGCGTTACGCTTGTATGACGTTTGATATTACAACATATCATTTTTATCAAAAGCTTATACAGCTCCCCTTTGTAGAAAAAATTATCTTATTCGGTTCCAGAGCAAATGGTACATTTCGCCCTAAATCAGATATTGATATTGCAATTTTTTGCCCTTCAGCGGATACATACCAGTGGAATGAAGTCCTTAATATCATTGAAGATGCGGATACATTACTCAGTATTGATTGTATAAATTTAAATGATTTGCCTTCAAATTCCTCACTTAAAGCCACTATTGAAGCAAATGGAATCGTAATTTATGAAAAAATTAAAAGCTGAACTTTTTCTCAAGGCGATGGACGCATTTGAAGAAGTCTTATCATCGAATGTTGCACCGCCCTCTATTCAAAGAGACGCAGCTATTCAACGTTTTGAGTTTACTTTTGAACTAGCTTGGAAAGCTTTGAAAAATCTTTATTATGAAAAAGGAGTGGATCTAAACTCCCCTAAAGATGTGTTTCGCCATGCCTTTGCTTCCGGTGATATTCAGGATGAAAAAATTTGGTTAGAGATGCTCAAAGACAGAAATTTAACATCTCATACCTACAATGAACCTTTGGCTTGCGAGGTGTTTTCCCATTTACCTAAATACCTCAATGCCCTCAATTCACTAAAACCCATTTTAAACGATCAATAATGTCAACTCCCTCTATCTTATCCGCGATTCAAAAACTTCGCGCGCTTTTAACACGTGATGAAAAGCTTAAGTGGCTTGGCATTGTGGCATTTGCACTCACGACATCGCTACTTGAAGTTGTTACTGCTTCGGTCATCGTTGTGTTTGCACAAGTTTTAAATGCGCCAGAGACGGGACTGAAGTATTTGGGTAAAATTGGTTTTTCGACTGATTTATCTCCAGGACGTGTTGTTTTTTATATAGCCATTATTGTGGGGGCCGTTTACTTGATCAAAAATCTTATCGCTGCAGCAGAAGTATTTTTTCAAAATTTCTCTATTCAAAAAATGAGCTATCATTTTAAAAACAAATTTCTTCACCGATATGCAGAAACGGATTACGGTTTTTATCTGACGCGAAATTCTTCCTTTGGAATACAAGTAGTGAGCGGCGATACTGAAATCATGTTCTCAAGCGGAATCGTTTCCATCGCCAGCATATTATCGGAGGGCATGATTTTCTTGGCGCTTATGGGCATGATCATTTATATGAATCCATCCCTCGCATTAACTATTTTTGCAATTGGAGGAATTGTTTCAATAGCTGTTGTAAAAGGTGTATTGCCTCGATTTTATCGCTTTGGGCAAAAGCTTCAAGAGACAGCCCTGTATAGTGCTCAAAATCTCACGCAATTCTTTCATGCTTTTAAAGAAATTGTGCTTTTGGGAAAGCGCGAATCATTTATAGAAGTCTATCAAGTTCATGCGCGCAAAAAAGCAGGCATTCAAGCCATTCAAACATCCCTCAATGCTCTGCCGCGGATGGTCATTGAAATTTTATTTGTGGGATTATTTGTCACAACCATTGCTTATTTATGTTTAGATCAAGAAAGCCCCGTGCAGATGATTGGAATACTAGGCGGATATCTTTATGTAGGGTTTCGCCTTATGCCGGGGCTCAATCGCATTATAAATCAGCTCAACATCTTTAAATCTGTGATCCCCTCCATTGAACGCGTGTATCGAGAGTACACAATGCTGGCTGCTAAAGAAAATTATGTTAATGTACCAGATTTTCAATTTAATAAAAATATTGAGATAAAAGATCTGTCTTTTAGATATCTCAACACAGAAAAAGATGCATTGAGTCATGTCTCTTTACAGATTCAAAAAGGCGAATGTATAGGTATCGTTGGTGAAACAGGCTCTGGAAAATCAACGTTAGTTGATCTTATTCTTGGCCTTTTAAAACCTTATGAGGGCTTGATTTTGGTAGATGGACAATATCCTGTTCATTCCTATCAGTGGCATCAAAAAATTGGTTACGTACCCCAAAGTATATACCTGACCGATGATACCATTGAAAAAAATATTGCCTTTGGTGAAAAGGATATAAATTCATCGCAGTTAAATTCGGCTATTGATGCCGCCCAGCTTCGAAAATTTATTGACGGCCTTCCAAATGAGGTAAAAACAGTTGTGGGCGAGCGCGGGATTCGTCTTTCTGGGGGGGAGCGTCAACGCATCGCCATCGCCCGTGCTCTTTATCTCAGTCCTGAGGTTCTTATTTTTGATGAGGCCACCTCAGCATTGGATAACGACACTGAGGCACGTTTGATGGAAACTATCAATGCCGTAAGTAAAGATCGAACGGTTATTATGATCGCTCACCGCCTGACAACATTGAAAGATTGTGATCGGATTGTGGTAATGGATAAGGGTTGCGTCAAACAAGTGACGAATTATAGTTCTCTTCAAAATAAAGTGATAAAACATGCTTAATCCTAAAATTTCCGTCATTGGGTGTGGTTACTGGGGCAAAAACCTGGTGCGTAATTTTGCAGAGCTTGGTGTGTTGCATTCTGTGTGCGATGCCAACCAAGAGCTAGCGAAACAAGCAGCCCAAACCTATGATGTTGCCAGCCTCAGTCTTGAAGAATTGCTTAAAAGTAATTGTGATGGTGTGGTGATTGCAGCACCCGCAGCACAACACTATGAATTGACAAAAGCGTCTCTTAACGCCGGAAAGTATGTGTTTGTGGAAAAACCTCTGTCCTTGAAAGTGGAAGAGGCACAAAAACTTTGTGATCTTTCCATGCAAGTGGGTAGGAAGCTTATGGTGGGGCATTTGCTTCAATACCATCCCGCCTTTTTAGAGCTTAAAAGCTTGATTCAAAAAGGTAACCTAGGACGGCTTCAATACATCTATTCCAATCGCCTTAATCTTGGAAAATTCCGTAATGAAGAAAATATTTTGTGGAGTTTTGCGCCCCACGATATTTCCATGATTTTGGGGCTTGCTGCTGACTTACCCGAATCCGTTTATGCAACAGGCGCTTGCCATCTAAATCCACGTATTCATGATGTGACCACAACCCACATGAGTTTTAAAAATGGAATTGAGGCCCATATTTTTGTATCTTGGCTTCATCCCTATAAAGAACAAAAGCTTGTGGTTGTGGGTGATTGTGGTATGGCCGTGTTTGATGATGGATTACCATGGGGTGAAAAACTCAAGCTTTATCCCCATCAAGTGACGTGGATAGATGGTCTGCCGCAACCTGAAAAAGCTGATGTGATTCATGTACCATTAGAAGTTTCTGAGCCTTTGAAAATCGAGTGCCAGCATTTTATAGATTGCATTACTCAAAATCAAAATCCTCGCACTGATGGAGCTGAAGGCCTTCGCGTTTTGCAAGTTTTGGATGCGGCGCAACAATCCCTTCACACCCACCAAGCTGTTTCCTTGAATGCTCAAATTAAACCCTATTATGTCCATGAAACAGCAATTGTTGATGGCGGTTGTGACATCGGGCGCGGCACCAAAATCTGGCATTTCTCACACATCATTAAAGGCACAAAAATCGGCGAGGATTGTGTCATTGCGCAAAATGTGATGATTGGCCCAGATGTAGTGATGGGTAATCGCTGTAAAATTCAAAATAATGTGAGCCTTTATAAAGGTGTAACTTTAGAAGATGGTGTTTTTTGTGGACCATCTTGCGTATTTACCAATGTTCATAATCCACGCGCTGAGATAGAGCGTAAAGATGAGTATCGCCCTACCCTTGTGGAGCGCGGCGTGACCATTGGTGCCAATGCCACCATCGTTTGCGGTAATAAATTGGGCGCCTATAGCTTGATTGGTGCCGGCGCCGTTATTACAAGAGATGTCAAACCCCATGCTGTGATGGTGGGTAATCCGGCTAAACATATCGGCTGGGTCAGCCATGCAGGTGAAAAGCTAGGTGATAATTTGGTGTGTCCGCGTGAAGGACGAAGATACCAAGTTATCGACGAAAATTTAAAAGAGATCAGTAAAAATGACACCGCAACGAAAACTGCCTGAGATAATTCAGCCCATGCAATTCATTGATTTAAAATCACAATTAGAACTTATTCGTCCACAAATTGATGCAGCCATCAAACGTGTTTTGGATCATGGCACTTTTATCATGGGGCCGGAAGTACACACCCTTGAAAAGCAGCTGGCTGAGTTTTGTGGTGTAAAACATGCCGTATCATGCGCTAATGGGACGGATGCCTTAGGTTTAGGGCTTATGGCCAAAAATGTAGGGCCTGGGGATGCCGTATTTGTTCCCTCCTTTACTTTTGCAGCGACCGCTGAAGTTGTGTCCTGGGTTGGTGCAACGCCTGTATTCATTGATTCCCTGAAAGACACATATAATATGGATCCAAAAAGTCTTGAGCAGGGAATCATCCAGGCTAAAAAATTAGTGCTCAAACCCGCAGGGATTATCCCCGTGGATCTTTTTGGCCAGCCTGCTGATTACGATGCAATTCAAGCCATTGTTGATGAATATAATTTATGGATTATGGCTGATGGGGCACAAAGTTTTGGAGCCTCTTACAAAGGGCGTAAAGTTGGCAACATCGGCGATATGGCAACAACTAGCTTTTTTCCAGCTAAACCATTGGGATGTTACGGCGATGGCGGAGCGATTTTTACCAATGATGATGAACTGGCAGCCATTATTAAGTCATTACGTGTACATGGGCAAGGATCCGATAAATACGACAATGTGCGCATTGGGATGAACGGAAAGCTCGATACTATTCAAGCGGCTATTTTAATTGAGAAACTCAAAATATTCCCCGGCGAACTGGTGGCCCGCCAAAAAACAGCCGATGCTTATAATGCAGCGTTAAAAGATATGGTCAGCGTTCCAAAAGTAATTGATGGGACAGCCTCCGCTTGGGCACAGTATACCGTTTTGCTGCCTGAACACATAGACCGTTCCAAATTGATGTCTAATCTGAAAGAGGCTGGCATCCCGACAATGGTTTATTACGTAAAGCCCCTACATTTGCAAACTGCTTATGAGGATTATCCAACAGCAACAGGAACTACTTTGCCCATTTGCGAAAAGCTGTCTGAACGCGTGTTGAGTTTGCCTATGAGCGGATATGTGGGTAGTGAAGATAAGATTGTTGAGAAGATAAGAATATGTCTTTAAGTATTATAGGTAATGGTTTTATTGGTGGGTTCGTTTCTAATAAACTTAATTTTTTAGGGATTAAACATTTTCTATATACTTCCAAGAGTTTTAATTTGTGCGATGAGAATACCTGGAAAAGCTTATCAACGAAAACGACACAGGTGTTTATAGCAGCTGGTAGTATGTCAAGTGATGAAAATGAATTACAATCCGTAAATCATCGGCCTATAAAACTTTTATGCAAATACCTGGAAGATATTGGTGTAAAAAAAGTAGTTTTTCTTTCTAGTGGAGCAGTATATGGGGATTATCCTTATGACACTCATCCCGTCATTGAGTGTAAACCATCTTCGATTTATGGACTTTCAAAGTTAAACGCAGAGAACTCCTTATTAAGCTCTTGGGGAGGGGCATTAAATATAGTTCGTTTATACTTTACATATGGTCCTCATCAAAAAAAACCAAGATTGATACCTAATTTGATTGATAGAATTCAAAAAAAAGAACCTATATTAATTAATAATGATGGCGGTCCCAAAATTACCCTTAACCACGTTGATGATGTTTCGCAACATTTGATAAACACGTTTATTGTGAATAACCATGAAACAATAATTCAGAATCTTGCGTCACCTTTTAATATATCGATAAAAGATTTAGCCACTCAGTTAGCAACATATATAGGTACAAAACCTATTTTCAAATTTAACAATATAAATGAGCCTAATCATACATCTTTACCTTTTCCTGATATGTGGCCTAAATCTGGGCTACTAGAAGATATTTTCCATGCGCTTTAGTGACCAATTATTTTATTTTATTCAATCTTGCTTAATCAATTGGGAATTTATTTTTTTTGAGCATTTGAGACCTTTTATTTATCGCTCATTTTTCAAAAAGATGGGAAAAAGAGTGAGAATCTCACCGGGCTCACATTTTAAATACCCCAGTGAAATTAATATAGGCAATGATGTGTATATAGGAAGAAATTGCATTTTTGTAGGTAAAGGTGGATTAATAATCGGAAACGATGTTCTGATAGGGGCTGGAAGTAAGATATGCACAACATCTCATGTATATAAAGACGTTAGCATCCCGATCAATAAACAGGGGTTACGTTCGAAACCCATTTCCATAGGTGACAATATATGGATTGGTTTCGATTGTAAAATTTTAGGCGGTGTACGCATTAAATCACATTCAATATTAGCGACAAATAGTGTTTTACTAGAAGATCAATTTTATGAAGAAAATTCAGTTATTGCAGGAGTTCCTGCAGTCAAAAAGGGTGTAACAAATGCTTAAAAATAAAAGAATATTTATAACTGGAGGAGCAGGCTTTATTGGGAGCTTGCTTGCTGAAAAGTTAAGTCATCAGAATACGATATGTATTTATGATACCTTTTCAAGAAACTCTATTAAAAATAAAAATTCCATAAAAGATAATAATGTTACTATTATTGAAGGAGATGTTACTAATGAATTAGCCTTAAAAAAGGCTATTACTGAGTTTTCTCCAACCCATGTAGTCCATTGCGCAGCAATAGCGGGTATTAATACCGTTATAAAAAGCCCCGTGAATACCTTAAGGGTCAATATTTTAGGAACAGCCTATTTGCTGGATACATTAAAGTCTATGACTGGACTCGAGCGTGTAGTTTTGTTTTCTACAAGCGAGATTTTTGGTAGTCATGCATTTCAAAATTCTGAATTACATTCAGCTGTAATCGGGCCTGTAGGGGAAGCACGGTGGACATATGCAGTTTCCAAACTTACAGATGAGCATTTTGGATTAGCATATCATAAAGAATTTGGGTTGCCATGTACGATTGTAAGGCCTTTTAATGTGTATGGTCCTGGACAAGTTGGTGAGGGGGCACTGTCAACATTTATTCAAAAAGCTCTCCAAAATGAAGAGATAATGATCCATAACGACGGGACACAAATTCGTGCATGGTGTTATGTGGATGATATGGTTGAAGGTGTAATGAAATGCTTGCAAAATCCAAAAGCAATCGGTGAAGCTTTTAACATTGGTAATGTTCGAGCTGTTAACACAATATATGGTCTGGCGAGTGCTGTTTGCAGATTGCTCGGCTCAAATTCAAAAATTGTCTTCTCACAAATGAAATTTGCTGACGTAGAGCTCAGGATTCCAGATGTTACAAAAGCAAAAGACTATTTAGGTTTTGAAACTAAGGTGGATCTTGAAGAAGGTATACCATTAACAGCGGATTATTATAAAAAATTATTGAGTTTATAAGGTTAATTTGAAATGCAGTGTCTTGAATGCAAAGAAAAGGAAGATGTGGTATTAATTTCAGTCTACAAGCATGATTGGATTTTTTGTAACGTATGTGGGAGCGCTACTTTTCTAGTTACCTTTAAAATTCATAGGACGTAAATTATGAAATTAATATTTACAAAAACATGGGCTTTTATATTCAATTTAATAAATATTTTTTTTAAAATATTAGATGCGATACTATCCATTTTTCTTTTTCTGTTGTGCCCCATATTGGTTTGTTTTTTAAAATTAGCCTTTTTTAGAAATTCCGCACCTGCTTCCAAGAAAATTCTTTTTATTGGTTCTTCCCCCCCTAACAAAATTTATAAAGTTAATGAAAAGAATTATTCTAAGATTATCGATGAATCTAGAAATTCTCAATTTACCTTACCTTTCTTTCCACACACATATGCTTTGTATTTTTGTGGATCTCAGAAAAGTATCTATAAATTAACACCAAAAGTCATAACTATAGTATTTCCTAAAAAGCTAAAATTTCAACTTTTCAAGAGAACTTTTAAGGTTATCAGGCTTTTTTATGAGCTTCCTATTCTAACAAAATTAGCAAAAAAAATAAATCCATCCATTATATATACAAATATTCCAGGTAATAATATTTTAATCTCAGTATTATTGAAATTTATAACTAGGCGCCCTTTAGTGGCGCAAGTCATGGGGTCATATGATTTGTCAAGCTATAATGACTCCCTAGAAACTCAAGAGGGCATTAAACCTTTTCTTCTTAGAAATTACAATAAAATTCTATTAAGTTTTGCATTTAGATATTGTGATCTTGTTTTAGGATTTAATAAGTACTGTTCTGATTTTTCTATTCATAATGGTGCTCACCCATCCAAAGTAAGAAACGTAAGGATCATCCCTCACTTAATGCATGGGTATGAAGTAGAGGAATGTTTCTTTCCTATTAGCAAACTTTTTAATAATTCTCGTCTTAAACACTATATGATTTTATGGTCCCGACTAAGTTCTGAGAAACGCCTAAGGTATGCTATTGAAGGTGCATTGAAAGCTATGCAAGCTAGAAAAGATTTAGGTTTAATCATATGCGGAGAGGGAGATTTAAAAGAATCTATAGAAGAACAATTATTACCGGTCAAAGAACGAGTATATTTTGCAGGCTATACTCATTTGACTCAACTAGTATCTTATATTAAACAGGCAGATATAGCTCTGATCCCCTTAGGAGGTTATGCATTAACCGAAGCCGCTTTATTAAAAACTCCCATAATTTCTTTTGATATAGAGTGGCACCGAGAGTTACTGACTGACTATGTAAGCGGTTTTATCGCAGATTATCCAAATATAGATCAATTGTATTCTAGAATCATATATATATTAGATCATCCTAAAGACGCTCAAAATATTGCAGACAAAGCTTACCTGCAGACTATGCAGATGTTTAATTCTGTCCAGCAAAAATTTCAAGAGGTGATAAAAGAATTTTTTCCTGAGGATACAAAATGAATAGGTGTACTTTTTTTTCTGATAGTTTAGCACTTCCCAGACCAGAAGAAGGTGTTCCATTGGAAAAAACATATATGTATGAATTGCATAAAAATGGCTGGCTCATTATTGACCGATGCAAGCGATCAGCAGATACTACAAGTTATTTAAATGTTCCCCATATGGAATTTTGCGATTTATATATGAACAATTCCTTGTATTATGTAGTGCAATTGGGCTTCTGTGATTCTTCTCCTAGAATTTTTACAAAAAGACAAAAGCTGTTCATTCAATTTATGCAAACATTCAAATATGGAAAGATATTAGCTGACAGAATATTTAATATTGTAACAAAAAATAGATTTTATATCACAAAAAAAAGATCAATTGTTAATGTAGAAATTAGTGAATTTGAGGAAAATATAAAAAAAATAGTAAATAATATTATTTATCAAAATAATCAAATTAAGAAAATTATTTTAATCAATATTCTGCATCCCACAAGCATATTTGTTGAGAGGAGCTACAATGTAATTAATTTAATAAAGAATTACAATAATATTATTAACAATCTTTCTGATGAGTATGATGAAAAAATTTCAATAATAAATTTTTTTGATTTTACTAAGGATAACCCAGGCATCCTTTTAAAGGATGGATATCATTATAACATAAAAGGTCACGAATTTTTATACAAAAGTATATTAAAAATCATAAAAAAAGATTCCATATGATTGCTTTCTTGATATTTTTGGAGAAAATCAATGAATGATGAATTAATCGTTGGCGTTGTGGATATTGGTTATGGAAACATTCAGCCTATAGTTAATATTTTGAGGCGATCTTATATTACATCTTCCCTTGTTAGGTCTCCCACTGATTTGAGAAGCTGTCATAGGTTAATTATTCCTGGAGTTGGATCATTTGACAATTTTATGCAGGGCTTAAAAAGCACAAAGTTAGATAGTTCTATCATTGATTTTGCTCATTCGAATAAGCCAGTATTAGGCATTTGTGTGGGAGCACAAATTATGGGCAGAGAAAGCGAAGAAGGAGAGCTCAAAGGTCTTAATCTTATTAATATGAGAGTGAAAAAATTTGATTCTAAATTTTTAAATGACTTACCAATTCCCCATATGGGCTGGAATCATTTAACAATTGCAAAGCCACATTTTTTATTTGAGCACTTAGCTAATGATCATCGATTTTATTTCGCACACTCCTATCATTTTGAGATAGAAGATGACAGCTGTTTATTGTCTCATACGTCTTACGGATATGATTTTTGCTCTGTAGCAGGTAATCAAAATATTATAGCTATCCAATTCCACCCAGAAAAAAGTCATGACCATGGCTTTAAAATTTTACAGAATTTTTGTTTGCAATGATTAATAAAAATAGAATTATTCCAATTTTACTTTTAGATAATGGTGAAGTGTACAAAACTCTTCAATTCACAAATCCCCAATATATTGGAGACCCCATTAACACCATTAATATTTTTAATGAAAAAAAAGTTGATGAGTTGATCGTTCTTGACATTAGCAAAGAGACAAAAAGCAAGGGGCCTAATTTTGAAATCTTAGCCGATATTGCAAGCGAAGCTTTTTTCCCTATAGCTTATGGGGGAGGCATTCAAAGCCTCGAGCAAGCAAAACGGATTATGGGACTAGGGTTTGATAAGCTTTCTTTTTGCTCAGCGGTTTATAACAATCCTTTGTTAGTTGAAAACTGCGTAAAAACGTTTGGTGCGCAATCTGTTGTGGGCTGTCTTGATTTTAGAATGGGACCATCTGGAGATATAAATATTTATATCAACAATGGAAATGAAAAAATAAATTGGAGTGTCGAAAAATATATGAGTGCAATTGAACAGCTTCATGTTGGAGAACTTGTCATCAATAATATAGATAAAGACGGTACATTTAGCGGATATAACTTTGATTTACTGAGAAAAATAAAAGCAAAAATCAAGATTCCAATGATAGCGTCTGGTGGAGCAAAGTCTTATGGGGATATATCATCTTTATTTTCTATAGTAGATATTTCAGCGGCAGCAGGGGCACTTTTTGTTTATTATGGCCGTTACAATGCGGTTCTCATCTCTTATCCATCTAAGGAAGAAAAGTTAGAGATATTAAATGGAAAATAATACCCATCAAATATGTGTACGCTGTATCATGGATACGACAGACCCACTGATACAATTTGACGAACAAGGTATATGCAGTCACTGCAAGAGTTTTGATCTCAGAAAAGATCAAGTGCTGTTTCCGAGTGATGAAGGTAAAGAAAAAATAAATCAAGTTATCAAAGAAATTAAAGAAAAAAACAAACATAAAAAATATGATTGCATTCTTGGACTGAGTGGCGGAGTTGATAGTTCCTACTTGGCTTATTGGGCAGCAAAATTTTCGAAGCTAAGAGTTTTAGCTGTTCACGTTGATGGTGGATGGAATAGTGAAATTGCTGTGTCTAATATCGAAAAAATAGTCAAAACGCTCAACATTGATTTAATCACTCATGTTGTTGATTGGAAGGAGATGAGGGAGCTACAAGTTGCTTTTCTCAAATCTGGTGTTGCCAATCAAGACACCCCCCAAGATCATGCATTTTTTGCTGCGCTTTATAATTTTGCTAATAAAAATGATATTTCTATTGTGTTAAGTGGATATAACTTTACTTCTGAATCGGTATTGCCTCAATCCTGGGGATACAGCGCCATGGATCTTGACCATATTAAGTCTATTTATAAAAGGTTTGGCAGAACAAAATTGTCCAAATTTCCAACGGTTTCTTTTTTTAAAAACTATGTTTACTATCCTTACATCAAAAGAATAAAAGTTATTTCTCCCCTTAATTACCTTGATTATGATAAAGAGAACGCCATAGAAATTTTAAAGAAAGAATTGGGCTGGAGTTATTATGGTGGTAAGCACCATGAGTCTAAATTTACAGCTTTTTTTCAATCTTTTTGGTTGCCAACAAGATTTAATTACGACAAAAGAAAAGCACATTTATCAAGCTTGGTCTTAGCTGGCCAATTAGGGCGTGATCAAGCTTTGGAAATCATCAAGGTTTCTCCCTTTGATCATAAAAAAATTCCATTTGAGAAAGAATTTATTGCAAAAAAATTGAACATATCGGTCAATGATCTTGATAACTTTTTAAAGCAGCCATTAATATCGCATACAGCATATAAAACGAATCAAAGGAAAATGAAGATGTTGCAGTACGCTTTATTCGTCCTATCCCTTCCAATGACTATTCTTGCTCGGCTTTTTAGGAAAAAGAATGGCTAAAATCATTGTATCTATAACACCATTAGCCTTAGATAGGGATAGCCGTACTCTTAAGATAGCTCATTCTTTTGCCCAATGGGGACATCAATCAATTGTTGTGGAGGGTCAAAAAAGTGCCGTTGATTTTTCAAAGTATGGTATTAGGCTTATTTCTCTAGCAGATTCGTTTGAAAAAATTCCGAGCAATGACGTGATTCCTTCAAAAAATTTCGTAGTGAAGATTTTAAAAGCGATATGGTGCCAGCTTAAGAAAATGCGACTTATTTTTTTCCTGGATTACATATCTTTTTATAATTTTAAAAGAAGATTTTATCAGCAATATATTAGTGGTATTGACAAAAAGATACCTGATGCAGATATCTATTATCTTCATTCTTATGAATACTTTCTTGCAATAAAGAAAAAAATTAAAAAAAATCAAGCTAAATTAGTTTACGATGCTCATGACTTTTATACAAAAATTAACCCTGATAAACCCTTTCTAGGAAGCAATTTAATTAAAAAATTTCAAAAAAGAATAGAAAGGTCTCTCATAAGAAACGCTGACCTTATGTGTACGGTAAGTGAAGGGGTAAAAAAATTATACACGGATGAATATAACACCAGTCCTATCGTCATACGGAATGCCCACTGTTCAGATATAGATATTCCAAGCAAAACTACAATAAAAACTTATTTTGGCTTAAATCAGAGTGACATTATTACTGTCATTATTGGAAATAAAAAAGAGGGGCAAGCTCTTGATCAAATAATTAAAGCCTTTTGGGGATGCACATCCAACAATAATTATCTTGTTTTTATTGGGGGTGGGTATTGCACACTAAAAGAATCTCTTTCTTCTAAATACCAAGAGAGAATCCTATTTTTATCACGCCTGCAGCCTACAGAGATTGTATCGGTAGCTTCGGAAGCGAATTTTGGTATTCTTCCTTATTTTGCGCTCACGAACAATTATCGGTATGCTTTACCTAATGGTTTTTTTCAGATGATTGCTGCACAGCTACCAATAATTTTTTCAAAAGATCTTGAAGAAATAAATGCATTAAATAAGATAGAACATTTTGGTTTAGCAACTGACTTTAATGATCCGACTCAACTCAAAAAAGATTTAAAAAACTTTTTTGAGAATTTTTCTAAAAAAGATGCTTTGAGTGCTAAACAAAATCTAACCTGGGAAAATGAAGAAAATATCTTGAAAAAAGAGATTCAAAAACTAACAGAGCGTAAATAAGAAGATGTGCTCCATATTCGGTATAACCCAACCTTCACAAGAATACAAAAACTTCCTCTCTCACCGGGGGCCGGATCATTTTGATTCTTTTTCGACAAAAGAGATCTATCTTGCCCATAATCGTCTGAGCATCATAGGGTTAGATGAACGATCTAACCAGCCAATGCAAGGGCGAAATGGTACGGTTATTGTTTTTAATGGTGAGATTTATAATTATAAAGACCTAAAAGCGAAAAAACTTTCTGATTACGTCTTCAAGTCTCACTCTGATACGGAAGTTATTCTTGCGTTATATGAGAAGTATGGCATTGATTGCGTTCAGTATTTGCGCGGTATGTTTGCTTTTGCTATTTGGGATGAAAATGAAAAACGTCTTTTTTGTGCCAGAGACCGGTTTGGCATCAAACCATTTTATTATACCAAAAACCAAGATCAATTCGCTTTTGCTTCAGAGATGAAGGCCCTCCTGCCATTGGTTCCATCGATTGAAACCAACCAAGAAGCTCTATCTGAGTATTTAACTTTTCAATATACGCTTGGGGCTGAAACGTTATTTCAAAATATCAACCAACTAATGCCTGGGCATTTATTAATTTATCAAAAGGGTGACCTCAATATTAAAAAGTATTGGGATGTGTCTTATGAAATAGATTTTAGCCACTCACCAAAATATTTTGAAGAAAAATTAGAGTCCTTGTTAACTGACTCTGTGTGCTACCATCAAGTAAGTGATGTAGCTATAGGCAGTTACTTAAGTGGCGGGATTGATTCTTCCCTAATAACAGCATTGGCGTGTGAGTCAAATCCTAATTTTTACGGTGCATTTCATGGAAAATTCACAGACCATCCTGGTTATGATGAAAGTTCATATGCCATTGATACCGCATCCGCATTGAATAAATCCTTATATACAATCAACATTACCTCTCAAGATTTTACAGACAATATTTCAAAAATCATATATCACCTAGATACACCGGTTGCGGGACCAGGCGCATTTCCTCAATATATGGTATCTAAGTTAGCCGCAGAGCATGTAAAAGTTGTGTTAGGCGGGCAAGGTGGCGATGAGTTGTTCGGCGGCTATGCACGTTATGTGATTGCATATTTTGAACAATCCATTAAGGCAGCGATCGATGGTACCCATAAAAATGGGCATTTTGTCGTAACACCAGAATCCATTATTCCTAACCTGACCTTACTTCAAGAATATAAACCCTTAATTAAAGAATTTTGGAAAGACGGCTTATTTGGTCCTCTTGATGAGAGATATTTTAGGCTTATTAACAGGTCTGTTGATATTCAAGATGAAGTTGATTGGGATCTATTTGATTTAAGAAAGGTGATGGAAAAATTTAAAGGAATTTTCAACAATCAAGAAAATGTTCAAAAGGAAGCCTATTTTGATAAAATGACCCATTTTGACTTTAAGTGTTTATTGCCAGCACTTCTTCATGTGGAAGATCGTATGAGTATGGCCCATGGGCTGGAGTCACGAGTGCCCTTTTTAGATCATCCCCTCGTGGAATTTGCAGCAACCATTTCAGCAGATATTAAATTTCCAGGGGGGCGTATGAAATCCCTTTTGAAAGAAGTTTTCAAACATAAGATTCCTGAAAAAGTTTTAATGAGACGGGATAAAATGGGTTTTCCAGTTCCTTTAAAGGAATGGTTTTCTGGAAACTTAAAGGATTTTTTGCAAGACATTTTTTCATCTCAGCAAGCCCAAACGCGTGGTTTTTATGATGCAAAAAAAGTTGTGAAAGGTTTAGAAGGATTATCGCAATTTTCAAGAAAAATTTGGGGATTGCTTTGCTTAGAGTTGTGGCATCGTGAGTTTCACGATAAAAGTCATGAATATCGTTATTAATCATAGGAGAAAAAATATGAAAGTTTTTATCACAGGTGGTTCTGGTTTTATCGGATCACACTTAGCCGATCGCTTGCTTGCGCGGGGCGATGAGGTAATCGTCATAGACAATTTTGCAACCGGAAGAAGGGACAATTTAAAAGCCCATCCGAAGCTCAAAATTGTTGAAGATTCTATCTGTAATGAAAAGCTTATGCATCAACTGATGCAGGAATTTAAGCCTGACCTTGTAGTTCATGCTGCAGCTTCCTATAAAGATCCCAATAATTGGGTAGAAGATGCCTTAACAAACGTGATGGGGACAGCCATTGTTTGTCAGGCTATGGCAAAGGCTAATGTTAAAAGGATTATTTATTTCCAAACAGCACTTTGTTATGGATTAAAACCTGTTGAACAACCAGTGACCTTGAATCACCCCATTCTTCCCCGTGGTTCAAGCTATGCGATTAGTAAAACAGCAGCTGAAGATTATGTGCAGCTATCAGGCTTAGATTTTGTGACATTCCGCTTGGCAAACGCTTATGGTCCTCGTAATATTAGTGGTCCACTTCCTACTTTCTTTAAACGGCTTACAACCAATCAAAAGTGTTTTGTGATGGATACACGCCGTGATTTTGTTTACATCGATGATATGATTGATTGCATTATGCACGCGGTGGATGGAAAAGGAAACGGCACATACCATATTTCATCAGGCAGCGATGTTTCTATTAAAGAATTATTCGATGCAATCAATAAAGCATTAAATATGGACCTTGTTGTGGAAGTAAAACCACGTCAACCTGATGATGTGTTCTCCATTCTTCTTGATCCATCTAGAACAGAGAATGAATTTGGATGGAAAGCTCATGTACCACTTGTCGAAGGTGTTTCCAAAACAATTCAGTATTACAAAGAACATGGTATTGAAGAAACCTTTACCCACCTAAAAGTGAAGTAATAAATATGCGATTTCAAGGTCAAAAAATCCTGGTCATTGGAGGCTCTGGGTTTGTTGGTAGTAATTTATGCTACCAACTCCTTCAAGAAGGAGTTCACCATCTTACAGTTGTTGATAATTTATTATCTGCTCAGGCTGAAAATCTTCCAAAGAACGAGAAGGTCGACTTTGTTTTTGGGTCAATTTCAGATGATAGAATTCTGATGAGTCTTGCTAAGGATTATGACTATGTCTTTCATCTAGCAACATATCATGGAAATCAATCCAGCATTCATGATCCCCTTGCGGATCATGAAAATAATACAATTACAACCCTTAAGGTTTGCGAGCACTTCAAAGGGTCATCTCATCTTAAAAAAATGGTTTACTCCTCTGCGGGGTGCACGGTTGCAAAAAAAACTTATGATGATGTGGGGGCAACCAATGAAGACGCTGAAGTATCTTCATATCATGATAGTCCTTATCAAATATCCAAGATTATTGGGGAATTTTATGGAAACTATTACTGGATGAAGTATCAGCTTCCTTTTGTTAAAGCACGTTTCCAAAATGTTTATGGCCCAAGAGAAGTTTTGGGTGCTGGCAGTTGGCGCGGCATCCCTGCTACCGTATGGCGCAATGTAACACCTACTTTTATTTGGAAAGCGTTACATCAAGAAGAACTGCCACTTGAAAATGAAGGCAAAGCATCACGTGACTTTATTTACGTAGATGATATTGTTGAAGGGCTCATCGCGTGTGCTGTGAATGGAAAAGCGGGTGAAGTCTATAATTTAGCTTCAGGTTATGAGACCACCATTAAAGAGTTAGCAGAAGCGATCAATCGGTTAACAAACAATCCTACTCCTATTTTGTATACAAATCCAAGACCGTGGGATCGCTCTGGAAAACGTTTTGGATCAACAGAAAAAGCCCAAAAAGATCTTGGTTTTATAGCAAAAACCTCTCTTGAGGATGGGCTTGACGCAACAATTAAATGGACAAAAGAAAATCGTCTCTTCATTTTGGCCAATATCTCTAAGCATCTCTATTTTATGCCTGAGCTTTCAAAATATCTATGACTCTTTGTATTCACACCATTCTTGGCGCGAGGCCTCAGTTTATTAAAGCTGGGGCTTTTTCTCGCACCTTAAAAAAGCATCCAAACATTAAGGAAACTATTATCCATACGGGACAGCACTTTGATGCCAATATGTCGGATATTTTTTTTAAAGAGCTGGATATTCCGAAGCCCCAATATTCTATGAATATTAACAGTGGCTCCCATGGTCAAATGACAGGGCGCATGCTTGAAGGAATTGAAGCTATTTTACAAGTCGATAAACCTGATGCCGTTCTTGTGTATGGGGATACCAATTCAACCCTTGCTGGTGCTTTGGCTGCCGCAAAACTTCATATTCCTGTCATTCATATTGAAGCAGGTTTGCGCTCTTTTAATCGCAAAATGCCAGAAGAGATTAATCGTGTTTTAACAGATCATGTAAGCGATTATCTTTTTTGTCCTACACAAACTGCGGTGGATAATCTAAAAAATGAAGGCATCAAAAATGGCGTCTATCATGTGGGGGATATCATGTATGATGCCACCCTTTATGCCATGGATTATATAAAAACAAACTTTTCTGCTCCCCAAAAGCTCATGGGCTTGCCATCAGATTTTGCATTCATGACCATGCACCGTGCTGAATCTACGGAAAGCATGCAAGACTTCCAATCCATGATGGATTACGCCTTGTGCTTTGCAAAAGAACAGGATTTGAAAATCATTTTCCCCGTCCACCCGCGCACAAAAGCCTTGCTTCAAAAAACGCAATTAGATGATACTTTTATAAGTTTAGAACCTTTAAGCTATTTTGAAACTCAGTACTATTTAAGCAAAGCTCGTTTTGTTTTAACAGACTCTGGAGGATTACAAAAAGAAGCCTATTTTCATCGCGTGCCTTGTATCACCCTACGCCAAGAGACAGAGTGGGTTGAAACGATAGAATGTGGCTGGAACCGCTTATGGACTGTTGAAAATTATAAGCCTTGCAAAGATATTACAGATTACGGTGATGGTAATTGCGCTGGGGAAATTATCAACCTATTACTTGAAGAATTTTTATGAAAACACTTTTATTGCACTCTACATATACTGAAAAAATGTCATACTTTGATGATTGGATTGATGCTTTTAAAGCTCATTCAGATTTTAGTACCTTATGCATAAATGTTTTTAATGCCTCCAAGGATTTAATATCAGATGTAAAAAGTAAAATAGAAAATTATGAACTCATTGTATTACATCACTCAATGAATGGGGATACGTTAAAGTATTTAGATCCATTTATAGAGGCTCTAAAAAATCGGCGAGGAAAATTAGTTTCTTTCGTTGGAAATGAGGTAAATTTACCAACAATAGGAATGGCTCCTAAGATTAAAAATCTACAAGAAATAGAAGCTGACTTTATTGCTACACAACTTTTAGAAGAAGCAGGACAATGGCTCTATGAAGACTGTAACAAGGCCAAAGTGATTTCTTTGCCACACGCTCTTAACCCTGAAGCATTTTTTTCAAAACATGCATTCAAAGATAAGAAAATTGATATTGGAACACGCTCGGCACGCTACGGTGTTTATGTTGGCGATAATGACCGCAATTCTATTATACAATATTTTTACCATAATGCTCATTCGTTAAACTTAAATATCGATTTAGGATTAGATAGCAATTCACAAAAAAGATTTAATCGCCAAGAATGGTCTGATTTTCTTTCTTCTTGCAAAGCAACATTATCAACTGAAGCTGGTTCATTTTATTTGGAGAAACATGACATTATTGTCAATAAAATACAAGATTTTCTTAAAAAAAGATCTGTTAAAATTGTTTTGCCCCATGAAACATTTGCAAGAAAAACCTATAGAAAAATTGTGCCTAGTTTTGTTCGTAAAATCATAGTATCTCTTCTGAAAGATCGGATCGTTGAAATTGATAACATTGATCAAGAATGTGATTTCGATGAACTCTATGAAAAGTTCTTCAGGCTTGCCCCAAAACCACCTGTTTATACCAAAGCAATATCATCAAGGCATTTTGATGCTATCGGCACAAAAACTCTCCATGTTATGTATCCTGGACGTTACAATGATATTTTAATTCCAGGAGAGCATTATTTTGAATTAAAACCAGATCACTCTAATGTCGAGGATCTTAAAGATTTTCTATTAGATGCGAAGACTGTAAAAAACATAACCGAAGCTGCTTACAATCACGTCATTACACATCATACTCACAAGAATAGGCTTGATGCCTTATTGAAAGTCTTGTGAAGATATTATGCACCTTACCCTTATTATATCGTCGCTCAACTCTGGCGGAGCGGAGCGGGTTTTAACGGATCTTGCCAATCATTGGGTGTCAAAGGGACATCAAGTAACGCTTGTTACCTTGGCGTCACCGGATGCAAAACCTTTTTATCCTTTAGATTCAAAGGTCCGTTTGATCCAACTTAACCAAACTCAAAATGAATCCTCTTTTGTAACGCGTCTAGGAAATATCCTCAGGCGCGTTTTTTGTTTAAGGAAGACGCTGAAAACCCTTAATCCAGATGTGGTGCTTTCCTTTATGGATGTGATGAACCTCACCACCCTTCTGGCAAGTGTTGGGCTTAAAACACCTGTGATTGTGTCAGAGCGTACGCACCCCTTTTACCATAAGCTTCCTTGGCTTTATCATCGTGTGCGGACCCTTTTGTATCCAAAAGCTTTTCAAGTGGTTGTGCAAACGCAATCAGCAGCTGATTATTTTAAGAACCTATGCAATCTTTTGGTCATTCCTAACGCTGTGAAAAAGCCTTCTTTGCAGAAAATCACTATGCTCGATCAAGCAAAGCATATCATCTCTGTTGGAAGGTTGTGTCCATTTAAGGGGTTTGATACACTCATCCAAGCCTTTTCACGACTTTATCCAACCTATCCGCATCTGCGTCTTACGATTTACGGGGAAGGCCCCCAACGAGAGAATCTTCAAAACCTCATCAACTCTTTAAATCTCCAGGAAAGA
>NZ_AWTR02000061.1 GCF_000469665.2 Holospora obtusa F1
AAGGTGCTACGTAAGATGAGTGAGTATGAGAAAAAGTATTTCATCGATTTGATGCATCGTGTTGTTTCGATCAAAGAGACAGAAAAGTTAAGTTTTTCAGAAATTTTTCAACGTTTCAAAATCGGTATCGAAAGCTTGGTCAGCTCTAAAACGTTTAGGTATGCCTTAAAAAAACTCTAAAGCATCCCAAAGCAGACACCGAAAAGCGTGCTACATTTTACCAAAAACTCAAAAGATACAAGAATGACGTTCGTCTTATTATCTTTTGGATGAGAGTGGATTAGCTCATGGCATGCCAAAAACACATAGGGATGAATTGAAAGAACAGAAGGTGTTATAGGGGGCACAATTGGGAAGCTAAGGAACAAACGAATATCATCAGCGTGTTTGGACTCAGTTTTTCTTACTCAAAAATTTCTTTCAAGTCACCATCAACATGGCAGATTTCAACGCTTGAATGATCCAAGATTTGATACCAAGCTTCCTTCCAAACAGTATTGTCATCATGGATAACGCAACCTTTCTCACATCTCAAAATATGCTCAGTGCGTTAAAAACATGCACGCTCTTTTACTTGCCACCCTATTCCCCCGATCTCAACCCCATCGAGCACAAATAGGCTCAAGTGAAAGCTTTAAAATTGAGAGATCAGTAGAGAAGTTTTTTTAAGACCCCATCTACATATCATTTTATCCTTTAGCTATCTTTTATCTTCAAAAAAATATCCTTATAAGCTTGGGAAACTTTTTTTAGATCTTCTCCGTATAAGGGAAGAATACGCCCACAAATCGCTTTTTCAATCATTTCAAAAGTTTCCTTATTGAGTTCATTTTTATTTCCTAAGCTGTTATTATTTTTTTCTGATAAAAATTCAATAAACACGACCTTCTCTGCATCAGGAAGGTTGAGTGCGAGAGTTTTTATTTCCTCTAAATCGTCCTTAGACGCAATCTGTGGATTTTCTATATAACGACGCACACATCCGAACAAAAAATCATGAAAATCTTCACTAAATTTTCGACGCATAGCTAGTGAAGTATCAGTATCAAATTGTGTCATCTCATATAGTTTAGATGCATATCGTCTAGGTGGCTGAGAAAAAGAAGTATTTAACCAGATTAAAGAAACAAAAAATAGTTTATAAAAGATTTTATTCATAATTTTATAAAATGTTTATTTAACTTACATCAATTATTATATTGGAAAAAAATAAAAAAAAATAAATTTTTAAAAAAAGTATCTGTTTAATTTTTTCCTCTGTTTAATTTTTTCCCTTTTTGAATATACAGTTAAAGAAGATTTTAGATTGAGTATGAGAAAAAGTATTCCATCGATTTGATGCATCGTGTTGTTTCGATCAAAGAGACAGAAAAGTTAAGTTTTTCAGAAATTTTTCAACGTTTCAAAATCGGTATCGAAAGCTTGGTCAGCTCTAAAACGTTTAGGTATGCCTTAAAAAAACTCTAAAGCATCCCAAAGCAGACACCGAAAAACGTGCTACATTTTACCAAAAACTCAAAAGATACAAGAATGACGTTCGTCTTATTACTCTTTTGGATGAGAGTGGATTAGCTCATGGCATGCCAAAAACACATAGGGATGAATTGAAAGGACAGAAGGTGTTATAGGGGGCACAATTGGGAAGCTAAGGAACAAACGAATATCATCAGCGTGTTTGGACTCAGTTTTTCTTACTCAAAAATTTCTTTCAAATCACCATCAACATGGCAGATTTCAACGCTTGAATGATCCAAGATTTGATACCAAGCTTTCTTCCAAACAGTGTTGTCATCATGGATAATGCAACCTTTCTCACATCTCAAAATATGGTCAATCTTCAGATATTTTATGATAGAAAAAATTTCTATAATCAGCAATTTCCCATACGTTTTGCTAAAATGAGTAATGGCGCAGCAAGTTTATTAAAGTTTTATTTACTTGAATGAAATATACATTGACAAAATATGTTTTTTGAATTAGAATTCGAGTATGATTTTGCAGCAAAACAATTTTATGACGTTAAAGTTAAAGTTAAAGTTTTTTTTATTTTTAATGTGTACAGTGGGAAATTCAAATATTTCCTTTGGGGGCGGAGAAAAAGCCACAGAACAAGAAATACACCAAATTTTCAGCAAAAACGAGTGGGATGATGAAAACATAGGACAAGCTATCAACATTTTAAGCAACAAAGATCTTTCAGGTGTCAATAGTCTTCTTGTTATACGTATATTAAACAGAGTAAAGCAAAAAGCGTTGGGCTTGGACAACGTGGGGCATTTTTTTAAAACTTTTTTACCAAAGCATGTCGTGCTTTTATTCGACAAGCATCTTAGTGAAATGTCTGAATTTTTTCAGGGAAGCGCTTTTAATTCTATAGAATATTTTGGAAATTTACAGAATATTGAAAAAATTATAAAAATTTTTTTAAGAAATGCGCAAACAAATTTTGAGCCATTAGTCAAATTTGTAGATGGATTTAAACAAAACCAAAATTTTTCATCAATTATTGAGCTACTAGTTCAAAATTTGTCAGGATTTCAGCTAAAGCATAGCGATGATATTTATAAGGTTGCTTCATGGCTTGAATTTACAAAAGAACAAGATCTAAAGTTTCTTTTGGCACGTTTATTATGGGGTAATGATTATGACCATTCTGGCTGGAACGGTATTGATAAAATATTTAAGTTCAGCCAAATAAATGAAACGACTCAGAAAAAAATTTGTTTAAAAACACAACAGTTAACTGATAGTGATTTTTGTGATATTTGGACTCAGTTTATACAGAGAAGAAATCTATGCCTTCCTAGCGCTTTATATCAACTAGATATAAAAAAAATAGAACGTAGTGGTCTGTTATTAACTGTACTAACTTTACCAAACACTCCTTCATCCCATCATATGCACAAAAAAATGCAAGAAATGCGGGCAGCTATAGCTGGAAAAATTTTTCCTTACTTTAAGGAAAAAAAAATTCGAAAAAATGAAGAGCAATTTATACAAATGCTAATAGGAACAGAAAAATTTTTAAAATCTCTTGAAAAAATTGAGGTTTTTAGTAACAATGTTCTATACGGATTATTAGCATTAGCAAAAAAAGCACCAAATTTGATGAACACTTCTCAGTTTTCAAAATATTTTGACGAATGGGTTAATAAAAATTTACAAAAAGAATGGAATGAATGCAGTTTTTTTTACAATTCTACATTTTTTGAGTGTTTTGATAGATGGATTGATAGAAATATTAGTAATGAGCACATATTATTTGATCCAAAAAAAATGCCTAATTCTTTCGATTTAAAGAAATACGAAAATTTTCTTCTCGCTGCACAAAATAATCAAAATTTTAAACAATCAGTGATCGTGAATTTTGCTAACGCTTTTGTTTCAAACATAGAAGGAATATACTCGAAAACTAGTGATGATAATTACTGTTATTATTATCATGCCTTACTTTCTCATCTTTCTTGTGTAGAAACAAAAAATTTACCAATTATTTTAAAAGGTTTACTGTCAAAAGAATTAGAACCTCATTTTTTGAATTTATCCAAAGAAAATCAAAAATATATATTTTCTAGAGTTAATGAACTTTCTGATGAAGATTTTAACGTGATATCACACAGAATTTTTCACATAATATATCATGTTAATGAATTCTTATCGTCAGGATTAACGAAGCGCCCCTCGGTTACCAAAGAAACACAACAGATAGAGAAAATTTAATTTTGTTGAGTTACAAAAATCAGAGTGCTTTTAGCGTATGTATTAAACTTACTACGAAAATTTAAGGGAATGTGTTACATAAATACGGTGAATCGCGGATAAAAGAAATTTTTATGCTGATAAGACAGACGAAACTTAGAAATATTTTTCGGATATGTTCATGTTTTTTTTGAATACACTTCTATGTGATGTTATAGTAAAAATACTTGAATTGTAATTCGAAATGCTAAATCAGAAGATAGTGCGCGTGAATTTAGCATGAGTGCCAATGCAGCACGTTATTGCTTAATGCGCACAGGCTTTATTTATAAAAAAATCTTCACCTATATGGAATCAAGTAAAGAAAAACGAAATATATACTAAGAAGCAATAAAATATATCGATGAATTAGGAAAAAAATTTAGTTCTGCTAAGGCTTATATCAGTAAAATGGCGCTTTTTTTATCACAATTCAATTGCTTTTACTGTAGCGTGTGGCAACGGCGCGGTATTGTCTTAAATTTAGAAAAATAAATTCTCGATCAAATAACGAGCTTTATAAAGAGATTTATCATAATTGAAGGCTCCAAACGATTCTTTTTAGGTAAGATCACAGTCTCATGCCCCTTTTTTTTAAGTTTTTGCCACACTCTTTCGGCAAGCACCGCACCAGTCCCTTCACAAGGTGATCCATCAATGCACCAGTCCTCTTTCAAATCATGGTCCTGACTTTGTCTAAGGTAAAAAGCCCAACCGAATTTTTATAGGCATCACACGGTGCATAAATTTTGAAGTTCAAAAACCCAAAAGGAGCGTCCAATGGCTTGATGATGCTCTTTTTTAGAGCTTGTGCTGTGTTGATGGTTCGGCACAATCTTTGCATCGATCATCGCGAACTCATGCCCCTCGTCCTGCGACAAAATTCAAAGACCTTTATCCATACGCCTTTTTGGCTTCAACGGATACAGCGGGTATGTGGGGCTTTAAAATCACTAAATCTTTCTGGAAAAATCACGCCAAGAAATTCCCCCACTGTAGCGGTATAAAACAACCTCAACAAACAGAAGATTGTCCTTGGCTGTCACGCCCACCTCCCACTGGTTTTTCAGGTAAACTCTCCTTTTCCGCCCCCACTAATCATCCAGCAACGCATAACGTCTCATTTAACCCATATTTTTTTGAATTTTCAAAAAATATCGAAAAAAGTCAACTCAAGTGAGAGCGGGGCTCTATAAATTTATGATAAGCTTTTCTCTTCTTAGAGTTGCGCTTCTTTCAAAAATTGTATAGAATAGTAAAAATCTAACGTTTGGAGATATGCCAAATGTTGTCAAATAAGCAGTCTATAAAAAAAAATAATGTTCGCATTGTGTTTTCTAATTTTTCAGAAAAAGAGGTTATAGTTTTTGGAAAAGTTGGTCAAACGATATTTGAAGTATTTAACGATCATAGAGACATATTAGAGTCCCAAGGAATTGATTTAGAAGGGGCATGCGGAGGGGCGTGTGCTTGTGCCACGTGCCATGTGATTATTCAAGATGAGACTTTGTTCAATCTTCTTCCTGATGCCAGTATGCAAGAAGAAGATATGCTGGATCTGGCATATGATGTGAGAAAAACTTCTCGCTTAGGATGCCAGGTAACGTTAACGGAAGATTTAGATGGTATTCGAGTTTTATGCCCCACAGAGACCCGCCACTTGAAGATTTAACGGCTTTATCTTTGTTTTTTTTAGATAAGTTTTCTTTGGATTGTAAAAATATCTATCTGATGAGGTCTCAAGGAAACTCTTTTTTGATTCGCGTGATAGGTTGTGAATATCAGAATGAGATTTTTTCACTTACACAGTCTGTTTTAGAGTGTTTTTTTTCTGTCTACACAAAGCATTTAGTGGATCAGTTTGTGCTTTTAATTTACGTTAAACATTCCGAGCGCTGGAATATTCGGTTCTGGAATTGTGATGGAAGTTCGGCAAAAGCGTGCGGAAATGGAACTCGATGCGCGGCTCACTTATTGTATCTATTGGAGTGTTCTGGCTCTGAAATGGTATTTGACGGTCCTATTGGGGAATTAAATACCTGCGTAGAGAAAGGGGAATTTGAAAAAAAATCTTGTTTTGTTGACGTGCGTCAAGGAAAAGGACGTAAACTTTCTTTAGATTTTGTCAGAAAAAAAATTTCTAAAAAAAAGTGGGAATATTTTAATAGAATCGGGACACACATTGGTTTGGTAGAATTTGGAAATTTTCACATCATCATTGTGGTTGATCGAGATCCCGTTTCTTGTATTGAATTTTATCGTAAACATTTTTTTGAATCTCTAGAAGATTGCGATTGTCAAGACTTTTTTAATATTTCTTACCTGAATTTCAGCAGTTTTCGAAACGCAAATATTGCCACTTGGGAGCGAGGCGTTGGTCCCACCCCTGCGTGTGGATCCGCCGCTTGCGCAGCTTTAATGGTTTTATCTGAGATATCTCCGGTATCAAAAATTTTACTAAATTTTCCTGGAGGTCCTATTTGGGTTCGATATTGTCCAAAATTCGGATATTGTCACAAAGCTCAATCTTTTTATGATTTAGATATTTCCATTCCATAACTAACTACTTCAACGTGTTTAAGTAGCGCGCGCCTTCCAGGATTCGAACCTGGGACCTGCGGATTAGAAGTCCGACGCTCTATCCACTGAGCTAAAGACGCACTATGGAATACATTATGCTCCATTTTTTTTCCGTAGTCTAGACCATTTAAAATCTTTTTTGAATTAAAAGAGGAAACTGTTTTATATATCGCGCTAAAACGTCAAATTAAGCTCATATTTTGATCAATTCTATGTGCTTTAATATAAAAATTGAAAAAATAAAATTATAGTTTAATTCTGCATTCAGAAATTTATTTTTTAATCCGGAAAGATACAGTTTAGCTGAAGTTGGGCGATTAAAAATGAATGCTAATAAGTAGTGTCCTATAGTAAATTAAAATTAAATTGAAGTTCATGAAGATAAGAGCTATTTCTATAAGAAAATTCTAAGATCATATAGTCGAGAGCATCTATCTTCCTTCGATCAACTGAGTAGTGTGCTTTGCCTTATTCGTAAATCTCAACTTAATTTTATTACAATTCAACTGTTTTTTCTGTAATATCTTATCTTTATGTTGTTCATATTGTTTATCTGTATGGATCTAATCCGGACTAGGAGCTTTTTTCGCGATGCTCATATATTTGCGCACAGGACCGACTAAAATGCCTCAAAAGATCAAGAAAAAGAATTATTTAACCATATGAAAGAAATGAAAAAAAATTTATAAAAAAGTTGATTCATAATTTTTATAACATGTTTATAAAGCTTGCATCCAATATTATATTGAATAAATATTATATTGAAGAAAAATAAAAAAAAGTAAAAGATTAAAGAAATATAAAAAGTCTAACAGTATTGTGTGAAAAAAACATAGTCTATCTTTTCAAAGTGTACCAAAGTTACTATACCAAAGAAAATAAAATATGATCTTAAAATACGGTGCTAAAAAATTTAAAATTACACTGGTTAAAAAATAAGAGTTAAAATCATATAGGTTGAGTGAGATGCAGCTTTTATAGCACAGAAAGAAACACGATAAAAAATGATACTTTTTTCACGATGTTTCACTTTTTTGAAATTCTTAATTACCACTTTTACTTAATCTCGTTTATTATTTTTTTAATTTTAGATAGATAAACAGAGCCTAATTTAACCTAAATTTCCATAATTAGGTTTTACAAAATGCAGAGTAATTCTAGTCAAAAACGCAATCACTGCCGTGTATATTCCAATAAAGAAAAATGTTCCAGTTTTATGATATATCCAAACAGTTAAAATCGGTGTTAATTTTCCGATAATACTTCCCCCCAAAGTACTTCCAAGCCCTACAATAAGATAAATTTTGTCTTCAGGACAGCAACGCTTATAGCACATATGCAACGGACAAGAAAAAATAACTCCCCATAGGACAATCCATAAGCGCACAGCCATAATCATTATTAGAGAAGGATAAAAATCTAAAAGAAAAAAACTCATAGGAAATGATATTGCTACTATAATCGTGCTTTTTTTCAGAATATTTTCCGGAACATAGTGTGTCAAAATAGGTCCTAAAATCAAAATTAACGCCATATCTACCCCCATAAACCATTGATTGGCAGAAAAAGCTGTAGCATATGACATAAAAGCGGTTAAAGGGATTAGTCCGTTCATCATCACAAAGGCTAAACTCCACAGAATATAGCTTAATCCCGTGGTTAAACTTACCATACATAAAGGTTTATAGTGAAAAGAAAAGAGCTCAAGCGCAGAACGATAGGAAAAAAAACGATAGGAAAAAGAAATAAAATTTTCTGCTTTTCTAAAATATTTGTTTTTACTCAGCCATGCAATACACATCATTCCAATCCCCCCTTGCAGTAAAAATGGAAGAAATATCCATCTCCAAGAAAAGAACGCTTCTTTTGTTACACCATTTACTAAAATACTTGTTCCGACATAACCACACATCGTAGAAAATTGATACAGATAAGAAAATCGATGTGCATAATTTTCTTTCTTTTCGTCATTTTTTTTTTCCATAATATAAATTTTAGAAATAGAAGATAGCCCTGATGAAAAAACACCTATAAGAAATCTCAATAAAAAAAATAGTGCAAGTGACGAAGTTCCCAACACTTTATATCCCGGACACATTAAAAAAAGCCCCGTTAATAGAGCTTTTCCCAGTAAACACCATTTAAGCCCAAAAAGCGCACCTACGCACTGAGCTATCCAAGAAAATAACACAGCCCCCAAAGGAGTCGTAACGATTCCCATCGCTAAAACACTGTACCCCCATGCAAGATGCGTTTCAGGGGATGCATAAGGAAAAAATACAGGAATAATCCAGGGAATCAATAAGGTATAGGCAAGTGTCTCTCCGTGATTTAATCCGTTAGAAATCAGAATCCATCGTGCTTTTTGATGAGGGAAAAAATTCATAAGTTTAAGCGCATTAAATTAATATAAAAAATAGTACAAATTTTTTATATTTCTGACAAGAAAAATTTCATTTTTACGAATATTTACATGTATTTAAAAAAAATCATCCCATACCACGAATACGGATCCTTATTTTGAAATATGGTAAATTAAGTTAAGTTTTTCACACAGGTAAAGCACGACACTCACTGAATCGAAGACAGAGGATTAGGCTACAGGGGCCTAAAATTTTCTTCTAGAAATATCTCTTATTTTTTTAAACTTCAACTTAAATTTACCATAGACCACACAAGCTCCTAGATCTTAATAAAAATTTTAGTTAAAATGGATGTGTATATTTTTTCATTGATCCATGATATTTCGTTCTAAGATACCTATTTGGAATTCTTTAGATCCTTTGGTTATATTAGCTCCAATGGCTGGAGTAAGTGATTTTCCCTTTCGAAAAGCTGTGCATGCTTTTGGAGGCGTTGGCTTTTCTGTCTCAGAAATGATTGCCAGCCAATCTCTTCTTCGCCAGGCGCAAAAAACGCTAAAGCGATCTTTGATGATTACGGACGAAATCAAAGTTATGCAGCTTTCAGGAAATGATCCAATGCTTATGGCGCAGGCAGCAAGGTGGGCAATGGACCAAGGAGCTCAAGTTATTGACCTAAATTTAGGATGTCCTGCAAAACAAATTGCCGTCAACAGCTTTGCTGGAGCTGCGCTGATGAGAGATGAAAAATTAGCGGGATCCATTTTTCAGTCAGTCGTCAAGTCTGTTTCAATTCCAGTAAGCGTAAAAATGCGTATGGGGTGGGACAGTCAAACTTTAAATGCATCGCACTTAATTAATATAGCTTATCATTCAGGAATTTCTTGGGTTACACTTCATGGCAGAACACGATGCCAATTTTATAAAGATCACGCCGATTGGGAATTTATTGAAAAAATAGCTCATGAATCTCCGTTACCTATCATAGGAAACGGAGATATTACAGACCTTGAAACGGCAGAACAACGCTGGAATCAGACAAAAGTTTCAGGACTGATGATTGGCAGAGGATCTTACGGAAGACCTTGGTTTTTGGCACAAGTTTTCCACAAACTAAAAACAGGAAAAGATTTACCTTCTCCATCTTTAATCGTTCAGCATCAAAGTGTTCGTTGCCATGTGGAAAATATTTTAACTTTTTATGGAAAAGAACGCGGAGTTCATATTTTGCGTAAACATTTAGGCTGGTATAGTAAAGGTGCAGAAGGAGCAACGGCGTTTCGTCAACGTGTTTTTCAAGAAACGTGTCCTAGAGCAATTTTTAATCATATAGATAGTTTTTACACAGACCGAACAATTTGAGAGGTTTTTTTGATTAATAGTAAATTTTTATGGTTCGGATTTGGAACTGTTTTTTTGTGGCTTAGCTGGCATTTTAAAAAAGATTATATTTTTTTAATAATTCTTTTTTGTTTGCTTTTTTTAAATGCTTTTGTTTTATATACGCTATTACACCGACAATCCCCTCCCCTGGTTCGAGAAGAAAGTCGAAAATTTCAGCGCAAAGTAGTCAGCTTATGCTCTATGATGGTGGTTGCTCCTTGCGTCTTGATCACTTTATTTTCTTTAATTTTTTTGGAACTTGGTGTTCAAACATGGTTTAAAGATCGTGTACGAACTGTCATAAATACGTCTACTCAAGTTGCAGATGCATACCTTTTAGAACATAAAAAAATTTTGGAAGAATCGATCTTAAAGTTGGCACATACCATTAACGTTTCTTTGACTATTGAAGGAATTACTTCTAGTCAAGAGCTGAAAAATAATGCTCATTTTAAACATGTTCTTCAGGATTTAAAAGATTTTTTAAATTATATGAGCTCACTTTCAACACATCAAGCCATTTTATTTGAACATTTTCAAGGTAAAAATAAAATCATTGCTAAAACGCATCAAATTGACGATGTTATTAAGTATTTAAGTCGCATCACAGCTCCTTATATCAAAAAAGTATCCTCTAAGCGAATTATGTTTGATTTACATAAAGAAGAAGGGCGCGTGGTAGCTGTAGTTCCTTTAGCGCTCAAAAGATGTTTTTTATTAATTACAAGACAAGTTGACCCAGCAGTGCTACATCATGTAGAGCATATGAAGCGCTCTGGCACAGCCTATCAACGTGTTTTTGAAGAACAAAACGCACTTATTGAAAAATTTATCATTATGTTTTTACTGTTTTCTTGCATCCTACTATTATTTGCAATTTTGATAGGAGTCAAATTTTCAAAAAGATTGACAGAACCCATTGGAGCGTTATTGTCCGCAGCTCAATCTATTCGCTTAGGAGAGCTCACCCAAGTACAGGATGTAGAGTCAGAATCTATGGAAGAATTGTGTTTATTAATTCAGACATTTAATGTAATGGTTCATGAAATGCACGCTAAAAAAGAAGAATTAATTATTATGAATCAAACGCTGGAAAAACGTAGTCATCGCTTATCAAATGTATTAAAAGGCGTTTCTTCTGGAGTGTTGGGGCTTGAAATGAATGGACGTATTATTTTATCTAATGAACGCGCCCAGAGTTTGCTCGAAAAAACGCAAACTATGGAAAACGATCATCTTCAGCATATTTGCAAAGAGTTTTGGGAATTTGTAAAAGAAGCTAGTCTTGAGCCTGGTCAGCAAAGTCAAAAACAGATGACCATTTTACAAAATCACTTACCTCGTATCTACGCTTTATATGTCCGTGCTTGGTCAAATGGAGCAGAGCTAACTTTAACATTCGATGACATTACAGAGCTTGTAGCAGCACAAAAGCGTAGCGTTTGGCAGGACGTAGCAAGAAGAGTGGCCCATGAAGTAAAAAATCCTTTAACTCCGATCACCTTATCTGCACAACGCTTGAGAAAACGTTTTTTACACCTTGTCAATGAACCAGAAATTTTTCAAGACTGTGTAGATACGATCGTTCGGCAAGTTGCATACATAGATCAATTAATCTCGGAATTTTCTTCGTTTTCACGAATGACAGAAGCAAAGCTTGCACTGTTTTCTATGCACACGCTGCTTCATCGCTTGATTAATTTTCATCAACAAGCTTATCCAGATCTGCAATTTATTCTTAGCATAGATTTTGTGAATGAACACGAACTGTGGAAAGGAGATGAAGGACAACTAGAACGCGCATTAAGTAATTTAGTTAAAAATTCTATTGAAGCGATTCAAGATAGACCATATGAACCTGATCTTTCCGAAGGAAAAATCACCGTCACGATGATACAAAACAGTAAAGGGATTAAGATCTCTATTGAAGACAATGGAAAAGGATTAAGTAGCGACACGCCTCTTTTTTTGTTTGATCCTTACGTCACCACTAAATCCTACGGAACTGGCTTAGGGCTTTCTATCGTGCAACGCATTGTCTCAGATCATCATGGAACTTTGATGCTTGCCCCTTGTGACCACGGTGCAATTGCTATTTTAGAGCTTCCCGATTTAAGAAAATCCGTATAATTTAGATCTGTCATTGATTATTTCTAAAATATAGGTTAGTTTACAATTTTTTTATTCACCAAAATCAGTACCTGTACCGCAAAATAATTTTGCAGTACAGGGTCAAAGACCGTTCCCCTTCATCAAAGGATCTTAATAGAAGTTTTATGAAAACGATGTTTCCAAGATTCGTGTTTTTTAAAGCAAAGGAGCGGGCCTATTATTTTCTGGCATTTTTGCATTCACATGAGTATTAAACACTGCAATAATATAACTAGAGGAGGTTGAAGAAATCAAAGGTTTAATTTTATCTGATAACAGTTTGACTTCTGTTAAACCTTGATCCATTTTATTTAATTTTCTCCAATTTTCTTCTAAGGTGTTTTTTGTTTGCACGGTTATGGTCTTAATTTTTTCATATTTTGCAATAAGCACATTTATATTTTTATCAGCTTGATACTGTTTTAGCGCTTCTGGAAAAGAATCGGGAGTTGCTACTGGAGAACCCGTCATTTTTTGTACCAAGTCTAAAGATAGAATGTACTGAAAGTACATTTTTTTGATTTCTACTTGATTCCCAACGGATTGAATGTCAGCTAATTTTAAATGAATAGATTGATCTAAATCTTTAAGAAAATTTTTCAAATCTACATCCAAATCTGTCGTTCTTGCTAACAATTGGGCCGAATGACTTAAATCGTCTCGCAAAACGTTAACCATGTAACTAATATTCGCATACTTTTCGCTCCAAGTAGGTACAGGGTTTTTGGTTGAGTCTTGAAGTTCTACTTTTACAGGATCAAGAAAAGTATCTAATTTTGTGATATGCTCTTTTACTGCGTTTCCTAACTGCGTAAAGCTAGACTTCTTTTGTTCATCGGCCGATTTGTAAGCATTTTGAATTTTAGCGGGTATTTCATTCTTATAAATTATTTCTACTTCTACTTTTGGAGCAATTAAAGAAAATTGTTTCTTTATATCTGACAATGATTGCTGAAATAATGTGTCTGTTACATTTTTTACACTTTCAATAGAAGCTGATATTTTATTATAAAGAGTTATGATTTCATTAATTTTTTCTTCTACCACAGACTTTGCTTTACTGACAGAGCCATTAATGTCTTGCATATTCCCCTGTTGAGCAGATACCTGCAGTGCCTCTTCAAAACTTTTTTTCTGCGCTTGAACAGACGCAATTTGTGAACTGATTGCAGAAATATCCTTTCTTAAATCAGGAAGAAATCCTTGTTTCACTGTTTGGACAGCAGAAATTTTTCCCTGTAGATTTTCTAATTGATTCCACCATTCATCACATATATAAAAAAGCTTCGTTGTATTGATATCCTGACCGGAAGCATCGTGAACAAAACGCATAGGAATCGTATATTTTTTAGGAGAATTCACAAAATCTTCTACTCCATTAATTTCGTCACCAGGAAGAGATTTTGCCAAATTATACATTTCATTAAAAGGAGTACGCACTCTGTCTTTTATTGCTCGAATCTCAGATACTATTTTTGTCGTGTTTGCATAAAGTTGCGCTATTTCTGAGAAAGGGGCATCAGAAGGTCCCGTATCTCCAATCGTGAAGTAAGTAAAATAATTTAAAATTTTAGAAACAGCTTGTTCTAATTCAATATAACTATATTTTTTAAGCAAAGGAATTTGTGTTGTTGCTGACGTAATATTATTGGTATACAATTCACCTAATTTTTGAAGCCCTTCAAATTGATTTTTTAATCCGCCCATATCTATCTTTATTCCAGAAGAAGAAAGATCTTGCGCTTTTTCCATCATTTGGTCGACAGCGAGAAAAATTTTTTTAAGACGAATAGAGCTTACCGTTTGTAAACTTTCTTCGCTCATCAAGCCTTTTTTATCTATTTGTAATAAAAGGTATTTTTTGTCTTCTTTTAAAAACCGTTGTGGCGCCCCGTTGTTGTCTATAACGTTTAAAGGAAGATAAAGATCCATCTTTGCATCTTTTTTGAAGCCCCGAAGAATTAATGTATTTTTTTCTTGCTCAGCTTGCGTTTTTCCAAAAGTTTCAGGATGCGTAAGAAACATATATTCGATATCCAATTCAGCTTGTTTACTTTTACAATAATTAAAAATATAATTGACAGATTCTTCTTTAAAAATGATATTTGTGTTCGGATCTTTATGAAATTTTGAAGCATCATACATCGTGTTTCCAATCCTAAGTATTAAGGCATTTGGGCCATTTTTAATTTCTCCAGAAACACTTAAGGTTTGACCTAATCCATCAAAGCAATACGGAGAAATTTGTTGCTCAGGACGCTCAACAATAATTAGTGGCGTTGGCGTTGGCGTGGGAGAAGGTTTTTTGTTACTACTAGAAAAGATAGGTCCAGCATAGGTCAAAAAATACACTAAAATAAAAATCATTTTTATTTTTTTCGTATTATTCTGATTAATAGAGAATTTCATTATTTTATTTTTGTTGTTTTTTTTTATACTACAATATCATAATAAAAACATGATAAAAAAAATATTTTAAATTTTAAAATTTTTATTAGGGGTAATCATTGTCTAAATTTCCCTTAAATGTGTCGCTGATTAAAACAATAAAAATAGAGGAAAAAGATATAGAAGGCCTGCCTCTCATTCCTTGGTCGCTCTTTCAATGATCTTGAAAAATTAAAATTTAAGAAGATTTTTTGATCCCTCACACATAATAAAGTTCGGTCACCATTTCCTTTTCGTCTTTTCGTCATATTTTTTACACTTTATCCCGTCGTTGAAAATTTGTTAAGTACGCATATGACTGTTATTGATCTATTTTTTTCGTGTCAGAAAAAGATACATAAAAAATTTTCTCCTAAAACCGTACCCTTCCATTTCCAAAACATGATTACAGATACACTTAGCGTTTCGAAAAAATTTTTCATTCACCTATTACTCACCCAAAACAGACGGTTTCTTTACCTTTTTGACGTTACGTTACAGGGAATTCAAGCCCTCCTTCCTTAAAAACGTGCCTGCCTTTTGATCCTTTCAAGACACGTATAAACGTGGATTTCTTTTGGCTACTTATTCAATAATAGTCAGGTCTAGATGTACGCATCTTTAATCTGAAGAGTAATGTAGATTTTTTGTGTTAACGTCTAGGGATACATAAACATTTTATGCTAGAATATAATTTCTTCAATCAAGGTCTAAAAAAGGAAACGCAATTGATTTTGTATAAAAAAAGTTTGTTAGGGATGGGAGTATCTATAACTTGCTTAGGCATTGGTATTTACATCAATCATTGGGTTTCTCTTGCCTATAAAAAAACCGATTCGTTGAATCAAGAAGCGTTACAAGAAAATTATATAAAGACAACGTTTTTAAAAAAAAAGATAGATTCTACTTAAGTTTTCATGAGCCCAAAGATACTCCAAAGTATACGTTGATCGCATTTACATCTCTTGCGTGCCATGTATGCAACACATTTCATCAGGAAACTTTTAGGAAAATGAAATCTTCTCCTTTATATACTAATGGCGATCTTCGAATAATTTTTGTAGAATATCCTGCAGATCGTATAAGTTTTTTTGCCAGCGGACATGTATGGGCCTCTAAAAATCCTCAACACGCAAGAGATCTTTTGATGCACAAGCAATCTGAATGGAATTTTTGTGATACGCAAGATTCCTTAGAAAAATTAGAAGCTAAAAAATTGGAAAAAGTCAAAAATATTCTCAAAAATCACGATACACTTTCCAAAAAAGAACTTACGGAACTTTTTGAAAAAAAGATGCAAGCACAAAAAATTTTTGGGATTGCAGATGTTCCGTTTTTTGTCCTACATATTCCTGGGAATTCTGTAGGGAAACGTATAAAAACAAGAATCGGAGACATGAGCTGGGAAACATTTTATGCTTGGCTTAAATAACTATACGAGAGATAATTTATTAAAAATAAACAATATGTTTAGGGCTTTTAGAGCCCCTTTATTTTCCATCATATTGTCTAAATATATGACTTTTGAAGATACCATTTTCTTGATCTGCTGAGCGGATTTAGGTATGCTATGGACTTCAACTCTCTAGCGATAAATCATTAAGGACAGGTGATGTAAAATATTTCCAAAACGATAGAAATGAACTCCCATAGCTATACCTATACAGAACAATCAAGCTTCCAAAACTCCAAGAAAAAACGAGACTCTACCTAAAAACGTAGAAAATATCTTTTGGTCTGTTATTTTTTCATACTTTATATATACTTTTACAAAGTTAATATTTCCAAACAAGCTTAATAACGAACGAAAGATGCGTTAAGTTGATTCTTTATTACGAAAAAATCAACTTGATTGAGTCTTATCAGCCCATTTATTTTCACTGATTATACTGTAGCAGAAGGATATGCATCGTATTTTTTCCACTTTCTATTTTTTAAACATAAAAAAGTTTTCTTAAAATCATTTTTTTCCGTATTTAAAAAAGATCTTCTGTGTTTTTTTACTGCTTAAATCTCACTGCGCAATAACGGACGTATATTATCTAAGACACCGTGTACAAAGCCGTACCCACCTTCCTCTGGAAGAAAATGTTTTGCCCACTGAACATACTCATACAAAATAACTGCAATTGGATTTTGTAGTGCATATTTCAGTTCCCAAGCTCCACACAATAAAATACTTTTTGTCACTTCTTCTAAAAGAGATAATGTACGCAGTTTCAACAAACCCGTTTGAATACTATCTTGCAGAGCAATTTTATGTTCTTTTACACCAAAAATAATACTCTGAGCAAATTCCACATCCAAGGAATACGTTTCGTTATCACAAAATAATGCATGAGTTCTGCTTTTAACGATAGGAAAAAGAAACATCTCCATATTATGTTCAGGATAATCAAGCATAAATACACACTGAATAGATAATGCTCTTGCAACAGAACGAGAAGAAAACTCTTTTTTTTTTAAAGATGGGCAAAAAGAGCTAGGAAGGTTCATATTCACCACCTTGATCTAAAGGAAGCACAAGAGAAATTTCTTTATCTTTTCTTTTTAAGGTCAAAATGACACGCTTAATACCTTTTTCCTGTAATTGACTGAGTTGATCAACAAATGCTTTAGGATCACTTATTTCTTGATCACCGAGTCGAAGAATGATATCATTTTCTACCAAGGCGTTTTTCCACAATGAATCTTCTTCTACGTGTTGAACACGTATTTTTCCTGAAGATACATCAAAAATAACTCCCATAAAATGATTATTTTTTTGCGTAGTCTCTGAAGAAAAAGATTCTACAGGAACTTCTATATCCATCTGATTTTTTCCTCTAAGTAGTGTAAGTTTTACAGATTGTCCAGGTTTGACAAATCCAATAATTGAGCGCACCTGAATCCAGTGTTTTACGGGAGTGTCATTAACAGATAAAATAACATCTCCTGCTCGCACACCTTTTTTGTCTGCAGAAGAGCCCGGAGAAACTTCTTTAATTAATACTCCCCGCATTCCTTTTTTCATATGTTCGGTTCCATACACTCCCTTGGGATGCAGAAACACTCCAATAACACCCCTGTGCACAAAACCTTTTTCAATGATTTGATCTACTACAATTTTTGCTCTTGCGGAAGGCACAGAAAAAGAAATTCCTGCATAAGTTCCTGTCGGACTAAAGATAGCTGTGTTTACACCGATAACTTGTCCTTGAATATTTAGCAAAGGCCCTCCGGAATTTCCTTTATTCATCGCCGCATCACTTTGAAGAAAAAGATCAGGCCCTTCTGTTGTATCCCCATTATCTGCACCAAATTCCCGATTTTTATAAGAAATACGCCCAATTGTTACGGTTCCTCCTAAACCAAAAGGATTTCCCGCAGCTAACGCAAAATGCCCCTGTTTTACCGCACCAGAATCTCCCCAAGTCAATTCGGGGTGAGATTCTTCAGATTTAAAGGCTAATACAGCAATATCACACATTAAGTCGCTTCCTAAAATTTCAGCTTCATAACTAACTCCAGATTGAAGACGAACTTTCACTTTTGAGCCAGGCCTACGACGAGAACTGCTATTTTTGTTCAACGCTCCATCAATAACGTGCTTGTTCGTAACAACATAAATAGTCTTCTGACTTCCTTCTTTTAAAGATTTTGATCCAATAATAAATCCAGATCCTTGAGAAGCCACACGATGCTTTAAAGGATTTCTTTGCCCTCCCCTAAATCCGCGTTTTTTTCCAGAAAAATCTTGACCACGAAACAAAAATCCTTCTAAAAAATCTTGTAAAAAATCCCCCTCTCCAGAAACATCTTGAGTCACTTCATCCCAAGCAACTTCAACATTTACGACAGAGGGAAGAAATTTTTCAACAATTTGAGCAAACTCATCTTGAATTTTTGAAAGCAATAAAGGAGGAGACTCTGTTTTATGTTCGCTGAGACCAGATGATATGCCGGCATATGCCAGAGGCATAAAAAAAATTATACGTCTAAACATTTTTAGTCCTGATTTTTTGATTATCTTTATATTTATTATCTCTTTTTCTCGTAAAAAATCAATATAAGAAAATTTTTTTTTATAAAAATAAAATCGTTATACATTGCAAGCAAATAAAAAACTAAGTATTTATTTAAAATATATAAAAAAGAAAATTTTTTTTAAAAACTTTGTACAAGAATATACCTAGTAGAAATAAATTTAGCATAGTATCAAGTTCATCTTGTAAAAATCTTAAAAAATAGATATCTTGTCATAAAAAAATGGAAACAATTAAAACAATGCATAAGGCTGATATTTAAAAAATTTACAAAAAAGTTATAAATTTTGCGCCCAAACGTATCTTTGGGCGAAAATGTTCTTTACTTTTATAACGCAAATACTATCTGTTGATTGTCGTTTTGTTTATTCCAAAAACTCTGGAAATTTCTTTTTGATTGTTACCTGCTTTGATAAAACTTATGACCTTTTCTCTTAAATCTATACTATATAGACTCATTAATATTATCTATCTTTTTAGAAAAAACATACCATGTATCGTATTGCAACTCAACTGTTTTTACTATATACTTATTGAAATCTCTCAAGAATCTCGCTCACGAGATCAAAATTTTAATTATGATTTTACTGTTGATTCCCCCCCTAAAAACCGTGTATTGTATATTTATGCGAATGTTTGTTGTGAATTAACTAAATTAAAATCTACCCAGTAACGCAACGTTATTGGGAATAGATGTAAAAACAAAAGGATATATAAATGAAATCTTCAAAATTACAAGCTTCTGAATTTTCAGCATTAATTAAGGAGTATATTTTTTCTCAAAAAAATTCTGCGTTTACCACGACTGATGCTCAAATTGGATTTGTATTAAGCGTAGGCGACGGGGTTGCAACTGTTTGGGGACTTGATCATGTGCAAGCTGGAGAAAAAGTAGAGTTCAGTGACGGAACTCAAGGAATGGCCATGAACCTGAACGAAGATACGGTGGGCGTGGTAATTTTTGGAGATTCTAAAAATATTCAACAAGGGGACGTCGTTAAGCGCACAGAACGCTTAATGCAAACTGCTGTAGGTCCAGAATTGTTGGGACGAGTCGTTGACGGATTGGGAGAGCCTATCGATGGAAAAGGACCTTTTAAAAATCCGGAATACAGCTTGATCGAACGGCCAGCTCCTTCTGTTATCGCTCGTCAAAGCGTTTTTGAGCCTTTGGCTACAGGGATCAAAGTTATAGATGCTTTAATTCCTATTGGAAAAGGGCAAAGGGAATTGATTATAGGAGACCGTCAAATCGGAAAAACTACGATCGCCATTGACACCATTTTGAATCAAAAACATTTTAATGATGCCAATCCAAATTCTCCCGTTATTTGTGTGTATGTGGCGATTGGACAAAAGTGTTCTACGGTAGCTCAGATTGTCAAAACTCTTGAAGAGCATGATGCACTAAAATATAGTATTATTTTGTGCGCAAATGCTTCACAGTCAGCCTCTTTGCAATTTTTGGCCCCATATACGGGGTGTGCTATGGCAGAATATTTTAGAGACAGAGGTCAGCACGCGCTTATCGTTTACGACGATTTGGTGAAACATGCTGTAGCCTATAGAGAAATGGCACTATTGTTACGAAGACCGCCAGGGCGCGAGGCGTATCCAGGAGATATATTTTATTTACATTCTCGATTATTAGAGAGAGCTGCAAAATTAAATGATGATTTGGGGGGCGGTTCTTTGACAGCTTTACCCATTGTGGAAACTCAAGGTGGGGATGTTTCCGCTTATATTCCAACAAACATTATTTCTATTACTGATGGACAGCTGGTTTTAGAAACAGATTTGTTTTATAAAGGCTTGCGTCCAGCAATTAATATCGGGCTTTCCGTAAGTCGTGTAGGTTCGGCAGCTCAAACTAAAGCTATAAAAAAAGTATCAGGTGCTGTAAAATTGGAGGTTGCGCAATATAAAGAGTTAGAAGCTTTTTCGCAATTTGCTTCAGATCTTGATGGTGCAACTCGGCACACGTTAGAACGAGGACAGAGAGTAGTGGAGACTTTAAAGCAACCTCAAAATTCTCCTTGCTCTCTTGCACAAGAAGTCGTAAGTCTGTATGCGGTGACCCAAGGGCATTTAGATGATATTCCTGTGACTCACGTATCTGAATTTTTAGCTTTTTTTTGGGAAATTTTGAATGAAAGTTATGTTGCATGGATTCAAGAAATAGATGATAGTGGTGATTTTTCTGAAACCGCAAGTGTTGCGATCACGCAATGTATTCAAAAATGTAAGGAAAATTTTGTTCCAGTATGATTACGTTAAAAGAATTGCGCAGTAAGCGCAAAAGTGTTGCAGGAATTGAGCAGTTGACGAAGGCGCTCAAGATGGTCTCTCAAACAAAACTTTTAAAGGCTCAACATCAGTGGCGCCGAGCTCAAAAAGAGCTTGATTCTATGGTGCGTCGTTTAGAACATTTACGCTATTTTGATTTTTTGGATCAAACTTCTTTGGAAAAAAAAGAGAAACCCATCATAACTGATTCGAAAGAAACAGTTTTAGACCCAAAACATTTGGTTGTATTGGCATCAGATCGGGGATTTTGTGGAGGGTTTAACGGAAAAATTCAAAAAGCCTTTTTAGAGTGCATGTTGCAAATGCAAACCTTAAAACGCGTTACTATTGTTGGAAAAAAAATAACGCTTTGGGGCCAAAAAGAAGCTTTAAGATATCCACATGTTCAATTTGAATTCTTACACAGTATACAAAATTTCGCTCAAAAAGACGCTGCTCACTGGTTGGAAAATATCTATAAAGCATCTGATAACGAAGATTTACAAGGGTGCTATGTGTTGTATATGCATTATGTTAATGCTATTTCTCAGCACGTTGTGTGGGGTTCATTAGGAAACTTCTCTCCAGATCATAAAAAAAAATTTGAAGAAGAGGAATCTTTTTTCTTTATGGAAAAAAGTGTGGGAGAATATTTTAATCAAACACTTCCCCTACTGTTACCAGATCATTCTACGTTATTAAAATCTTGGGAAAAAATGTGTACCTGCAAGCATTTTTTGTCTTTGATTCAAGAACATTTAGTCAGTGAGCATAGTGCGCGTATGATGGCTATGGAGCAAGCGGGTGACAACGCAAGTCAACTTCTTTCATCTTTACAAAAACAGTACAATTATTTAAGACAAAATCAAATTACGAAAGAGCTTGTAGAAATTACTGCCGCACTTCAATCTGTGGAATGAAGCGTTGTGTTTCATTGATTTATCAGCAAAAATCTATAACAATTTTTTAAGAATTCGATAGATAATCAAGAAAAAAAGGAATAATTAGGAGCGTTTATAATACTCCTAATCTGCTCACGCATCTTTTGAAATTCAGATCTCTTTTGTTTCTTGTTTAGAACGCGCACGTTATTTTGATATATAGTAAATTAAGTTGAGGTTTGTGAATACGTAAAGTACGATACTCAGTTAATCGAAGTTAGAGATGTTCGGATATATGATCTTAAAATTTTGTTCTAGAAACAAGACTTGACTGAATTTACTATAAATAAAAACCGCTCCTACTTACATTTTAAAATTTTCCAAAAATTCTTATTGTTGAATCTTCTATTTTAAGTGTTTTTTAAATTTTTATCCCTATTAGGAAACTCTAAAATCGTGTAAATAACATTATTTTTTTGATTTTTTTCTGCACCTACTTTATACTAATACCGCTTTATTAGAATTTTTTTTGATTTTGAGCGACCTGCATTCCGTCTTCAAAGGGTATACGGTAATAGAAAAGTCTCACCGTCCTTTTGAAATTATTGCACCATTTGAACCTGCTGGACATCAGCCTCAAGCAATTCATGCTCTTGTGCAAAACGTATTAGAAGACAAAAAAAATCAAGTACTTCTAGGTGTAACAGGATCTGGAAAAACTTTTACTATGGCTCATGTGATTTCAAAACTTCAACGCCCTACATTAATTTTAGCTCCGAACAAAACCTTAGCAGCACAGTTATACGGAGAGATGAAGTGTTTTTTTCCAAAAAACTCCGTTGAATATTTTGTTTCTTACTACGATTATTATCAACCAGAAGCGTATGTCCCTTCTAGCGGAACGTATATTGAAAAAGAATCTTCTATTAACGAGCAAATAGAGCGCATGCGTCATAGTGCTACGCGTGCTTTACTCGAAAAAAGAGATGTTATTGTTGTAGCAAGCGTTTCGTGTATTTACGGGTTGGGAGCTGTCGAATCTTACCAAGGAATGTCTATTGAGCTAAAAACAGGACAACGCATTCCTCAATCTGACCTTTTAAAACAGCTAGTTAAGATGCATTACAAACGAAACGATGTAGGATTTAAAAGAGGTATGTTTCGCGTTACAGGAGATCGTGTTGATATTTTTCCTTCCCATTACGAAGATCATGCCTGGAGTTTATCTTTTTTTGATGAAGAATTAGAAAATATCTACGAAATACATGCATTAACCGGAAATCGTGTCACAAAATTAGAAAAAATTTTAGTTTTCCCCAATAGTCACTATGTAGCTCCCGGCCCTACAATCTTTCAGGCAATTCAAGGAATCAAAGAAGAGTTAGCTCAACGTTTAAGGGAATTTAACGATACTTCTCGTTTAGTAGAGGCTCAACGATTAAAAGAGCGTGTAACCTTTGATTTAGAAAGCCTTGTTCATACGGGAACTTGCGCAGGAATTGAAAATTATTCTCGGTACTTAACCGGGCGTCCTGCGGGATCTCCTCCGCCTACGTTATTTGAGTATCTTCCCGAGGACGCCTTGTTTATCGTGGACGAAAGTCACGTCAGCGTACCTCAAATTCGGGCAATGTCTGCAGGAGACGGGGTTCGAAAAAGAACTTTAGCAGAATACGGATTTCGACTTCCTTCTTGCGCTGACAATCGACCGTTACATTTTGATGAATGGGACCGTATGCGTCCTTGCAGTATTTTTGTTTCTGCTACTCCGGCAGCTTGGGAAATTACTCAAGCACAAGGGGAAGTCGTTGAACAATTAGTTCGTCCCACAGGATTGTTGGATCCTGTGTGTTATGTACGCCCCACTCACAATCAAATTGATGATTTAATGAATGCCCTCAGAGAAGTGAAAAAAGATGAAGGAAGAGCCTTAGTGACGACACTTACAAAAAAAATGGCAGAAGATTTATGTGCTTATTTAGAGCAAGCGCGCTTTAATGTGCGCTATATGCACTCAGATGTAGACACTTTGGAAAGAATTCATATTTTACAAGATTTGCGCAAAGGTGTGTTTGATATTTTAATTGGTATAAATTTATTAAGGGAAGGATTAGATATTCCAGAATGTCAGTTAGTTGCTATTTTAGATGCAGATAAACAAGGGTATCTTCGCTCGAAGACGGCGCTTATTCAAACCATGGGAAGAGCAGCTAGAAATTTAAAAGGACGCGTTTTATTGTACGCGGACACGATGACGGTATCTTTAAGAGAGGCACTTGACGAAACAAATCGCAGAAGAACTTTGCAAGATCAGTTTAATAAAGAGCACGGAATCGTTCCTAAAGCAGCGTTTTCTCTAGCCAAAACAATTTTAGAAGAAGATACTCGAACCCCAAAGGCAACAGATCGAAAGTTAGAACGTTTTGCTCAATACACAGATTCCATAGAGACCTTAAAAATGGAGATGATAAAAGCAGCAGAGTCCTTAGATTTCGAAAAAGCTGCAAAGCTTCGAGATTGGATCATACAGTTAGAAAAAAAGTAATCATTTTTTTTAGAAATGCATTGAAGGTTTTTATCCATAATTTGCTTTTTCAAAACAATAGTTTCTTTTTTTCTTAGCAGGATAAGAAGCATTGCATTATGAAAAATAAATAGATAAAATTTTATCTAATTACATGAAGAGTGCTTGCTGTGTTTTCTGTCATTCGTTTACTCGAACCTCAGCTCATTAACAGAATTGCTGCTGGAGAAGTTATAGAGCGCCCTACTTCCGTTATCAAAGAATTGATTGAAAACTCTTTGGACGCTAAGGCAACCGAAATTCATGTCACGGTTCGAGGTGGAGGACAAACTTTGATACGTATTCAAGATAACGGCTGCGGAATGATCAAAGAAGACTTGAAGCTTTCTGTTCAACGTCACACAACATCCAAACTTTCTCACGCAGATTTGTGGAATATTCACACTTTTGGTTTTCGTGGAGAAGCGCTAGCTTCCATTACCTCAGTTTCAAAAGCGCTACTTTCTAGTAAAACATTGAATCAGCCTCACGGATGGAGCCTATACATAGAAGGAGGAGAGCAGCAAGACTTTAAGCCGGTCGCGTGTGACGTGGGAACATGTATTGAGATTCGTGATCTCTTTTTTGCAACACCTGCTCGATTAAAATTTTTAAGATCTCCAGCTCAAGAGCATATTCAGATCACCAATTGTTTAGAGCGTTTTTTACTTTTAAATCCTCATGTTACTTTTTCCTTGCGTCTTGATGAAAAACACAAAGTATTTGACGCAGCATCCCTAGAAGGGCGCATCAAACAACTACTCAATCTACAAGCAGCAGAAGGATTTTGGTTGGAAACTCAAATTCATGATGTAAAGGTTACTGGATGGGCCGCTCTACCGGGAGCGCATCGAAGAAATGCAGATAGGATTTTTTTGTATACTAACCAGCGCCCGATTGAAGATCGAATGTTAGTTCAAAGCATGAGAATAGCTTACCAAGACTTAATTCCAAAAGATAGGTATCCTTGTGTGATTGCGTTTTTAAGCATTCCTTATTCAGATGTGGATGTGAATGTGCATCCTGCAAAAACACAAGTACGCTTTAAAGCTCCACAGGAAATTCGCTCTGTTCTTATTACGGCTTTACGAAAGTCTTTAATCCAGTATGGTCAAAAAAGCGTTAGTATTACACCAAAAATGGATTCGTATCCTTCTTTTGACAAAAAAGTTTCTCTTAATTTTGAGACAAAACAAGATACCGAATCCTTATATAAAGAAGCATCTGAAAAAAGTATTGCTTTCTCACAAAACCCACCTTCTGTTATGGATTCTTTTTCTTTAAAAGAATCCGATTTTTTTAAGCAAAAAACAAAAACCTCTGATAAATTTCAAACTCCCTACCTTTTGGGACTAGAAGCATCTGAAAATTTTTTTACAAAATCTTCGTTTTCTCTTAAAGAAAACATTTCCCCATCTTTATTGATAGAAGACTGCTCTACTACAGACAGTTCACCGCTTGTAAAAATAGATTTAGGACGTCCAATTTGTCAAATTCAGAATAGATATATCGTCTCAGTGAGTACTCAAGGGCTAGTGATTATTGACCCTCATGGCGCGCATGAGCGTATTCTTTATGAAGAAATGAAACGTCAGTGGAAATCGTTTGATGTGCAATTTTTAATTCCGCCTTTAGTACTTTCGTTAACTGAAGCAGAAAAAATTACTGTGGAAATGCATCGCGCTGCTTTAGCAGAGGTGGGCTTCCCCGTAGAGCAGCAAGATGAAACGTTCGTATTAAAAGGAATTCCTGCTGTACTTCATACTCATCCAGCTTCAGAGCTTTGGGATTCAGTTTTGCAACGTCTTTCTGAAGAATTACTATGTTCAGCACAAGAAATTCATCAAGAATTGCTTCATCATGTTTTAGCGTATTGGGCATGCAGAAAAAGTGTTTTTTTAGGAGATCGATTATCTTTAGAAGAGATGGATGGGTTATTAAGAGCTATGGAAAAAACTCCAAATTCTGCCCAATGCAATCATGGGCGCAAAGTATATTGTGTCTTTTCCGTAGATCAAATTTCTACCTGGTTTGATCGTAACCCTTAACAAAATAAAATTCTCTAAAAATTACAATTTTACTTTTTTTTCTAAATCTGGCTCAGTTAAGCCTTGTGTTTCAAGATTCGATGAGGCTTGACGTGATTGAATTTCTTCTAATTTTCCGTAAAAAGTCTCTCTCATCCACTTTGCAAATTCTTTTTTGTTTCCATCTAAATTCGCAGTCAATTTACTCCACAAATCCAAAAATTCCTTGTTTAAATTAATAATCGAGACTTTGTCTATATTAGAAAAAGCTCTGTACATAGAAAGTCTTTCTTTTTTTGGTAGCACGATTTTATCAATAAAATCAAATATTTCTTTTTGAATATTTTCAATTTCTTTGTTTGTTTCTAAGCTTAAATGCTGAGAAAAACCATCTATTCTACGTTTCTTTTGAGCAGACACCATCTCTAAAAACGGATAAATCTCTTTATAAATTGACGAAAAATCTTTTCCAGGAAATAATTGGATTTTTATTTTCTCAAGATATTGTTTAGCGTTTGGATCTTGCTCTTTTTCTAGCATCGTTTCTATTTTTTGCTTTAAGGTTTTATATTTTTCTATCACGGTTTGCTCTGATTTTAGATCACGTAACAGTATTCTAAAATCATATAAATTCTCTTGTATTTCTTTTTGATATTTTTTATTTTCCTCTCCAGACATGAATGACCCTTCTATTATTGAAACAATATAATCTTTCAAAACATTTTGAATAATTTTTTTTGATGGCAACGAAAAAAGATCGCTCAATGCTAAGAAATTTTCTCCTTGAATCCAATCCGTTATAGTTCGAGCGTTATTGCTTTCGAATTTTTTTCCTTCTTCTATGTATTTTTGGTGGCTTTTCTCAAATTCTTCGTCTTCTTTTTCTTTAATTTTTCGAAATTCATCCATTTTTTTTGAAACATTTTTTATAATTTCTTGCAATGTTTGGTCTTTTGAATTCAAAACATCCACAGGTTCTAGCATGGATAGGCGAAGAATTTTAAGATTGTCCTTTTGACGTTCAATAGGAAAAATTTTTGATAATTCATGAATTCCTGAGGGAAATCCGTTTTCATAGTATTTTTTGGCTCTTAATACAAAATCAGATATTTCAGATGTTTTTTTAATATCGTTTTTGTATTCAGATAAAATTTCTGAAGCTTCTTCTAAAACTTTTTTTAAGTTATTTTTTTTATCCAGATAAGCGTCTATAATGTCATTTTCATCGTAAGTTCCCTTATAAAACCTGATAATCATGTTCGGCACAGAAAAAATTTCCGGCTCTTTCGATTGAATTTCTAGTAATTCCTCTAGAGTTGGGTATCCATTAGAATTGATATATTCAACAAATTGAAGTGAGGCGTTAAGAAAATTTGGATCATTATCAAAGGCAGAGCCACTTTTAATCATTTCCTCATAATGTTTTGCCGTATCAGATGAAATTACACAATCTTTAAGTATTTTTCGTCCGAGAGGATCTTGTTCAAATTTTTCTAAATTTTCTTTACTAAATCTTTCTGTCTGATTTTGAAACTCTCCAAAAATCGTCAACGCAGACTTTTTCCTCAAAAATCCATCCATTCTATCCCAAAACACTTCCGTTTTAGGGCTATTCCTAAATAGCTCAGCCAAAGCTTTAGAATATTCAGAGTATCCAACGCT
>NZ_AWTR02000060.1 GCF_000469665.2 Holospora obtusa F1
AATCAAAGTTATGGAATAAGCAAAAGTTCATGCTACAAAGGAATTAAGTGGGTTGAAGATACGCTCTATCAAGCGTTCAAATTTTGCTTTCCTGGTCGAAAAGCATTATTTAAGAGCAATATGGAATGTGATGTTATATTAGATGCCACGGAAACGCCTATAGAACGCCAAAAAAAAGGGTAAAGAATAGGAAGCGTAAAAAAATCGAACTAACAAATAAAAAAAATTTATTCGAAAAAAAAGAGAAAGCATATTTTAAAAACTAAATTTGTTGTCGATAAAAATACGAAACAAGTAATATTAGAGTATTTAAAGAATCGCAAACAAATATAAATTCTGATATAAAGGTCATTACTGACACTGGATATCAAGAGGTACAAAAACTGCATAATAAAATTTGCGCTGTAAAAAAAAGACGAAGAAAAGTCCTTTAATAAAAGAGTACAAGCAAAAAAATTAAGAACTTGCGAGTGAAAAAGTTGCAAATGAAAATGTTATCGGCAAGCTTAAATGATTAAAAACCGTATCTGAAAAATAGAGAAACAGACGAAAAAGATTTGGCCTAAGATTCAATCTGATCACTGAAATTTATGATTTGAAGCTAACATAAAGGGGGGGGTCGAAAAAGGTTTAATAAAGTTTTGAGATTAGAATCTCCGTGTTTATGTCCTGAACATTTATATTTTTATTACAAACAATAATAAATAACTTATAGATAAAATTTAACGGGATTTCTATGTTATTTCCCCATAGACAAAAGCTTTATTTTTATATACAGTGATGAAAGGTTAAGGTGTAAGCGGACTGAGATGGTTTTTAAAAACGTGAAATTTATTAATGTAAATGTTTGGAGTAAATTTTTTTTGTTCGGGTTCTTGTTTTGTGAGCACTTATATGGAAAGAAAGACTTAGAAAAACAAGATGTATTGGGAAATTTTGTTTCTGGAGATGAGGGAAGCTTACCCTCAGAAAAACTTTTTTCAGGACATCCTGTTTTGCCAGGCGTTGCTCCAGAAATGAAAGATGTGTTAGTAGAGCAAAAATTCCCCTGGATTCAAGGAGAAAAATTATCGGGTGTTTTTCAAGAGCCTATGAAGAATGGTGGGCTAAGGGCTCAATTATTAGCTTTGGCTCGAAAGCGGAAGATCTCTCCAAGCTTGAAGATTGAGCTAGAGACTTCGTTCGGGAAAGATCTTCCAGACGAGTTGCGTACTTTGCTTGAGGATCCTGCGTTTTTGGCCTTATTACCGGATGTACGCTCTTCTCGAAATTTTATTGTTTCCAAAAAATCATCTGAATCTACAAAATCTAAACAAGACGCAGCATTAAAGCGTATAAAAAATTTAACGGATGCGCTTCGTTCCGCATACGCGTTTAATCCAGAATTAGAAGCTGCGCGAAAAAGAATAAATCTTGCGGTCAATAAGCTCTCTCAAGCTTTTTCTGCGATACGCCCTGGTATTTATCTTAATTTGGGACACAACCAATCAGGAACTTTTCAAGGACAGAGAGGGAACAATCCTTTGTCCAGAGATTCTGACGGATTGCCGGTGGTTAATTTAAAAAATAGGCAGCGCGCATGGGATAATCAGGCAAGACTTTCAGCAAAACAAACGTTGTTTTCTGGCGGCGGAATTATTGCAAATATTTTAAAAGCTAAAGCAGAGTTTTTTGCATCTTGTTGGAGCTATATAGTTAGCGAACAAACTGTCTTTATGAAAGTAACGGAAGCTTTTCTGGATTATTTATTGGCTGATGAGTTGTTGCGTATGGAAGAGCTTAACGCTGCAACGTTACATATGCTGTTTAAAGCAAGTAATGTAGGTTTTTCAACTGGAATCGAAAAACCTGGAGATCGAAGTCTTGCAGCAGGTCAAGCCTTGATGCAAGGTGATGTCAAAGTTATTGAGGCACGAAAATCTAGAGACAGTGCGCGGGTAAAATTGCAAGCAATCATTGGATCTTTAGTTGCTTTATTGAATGACCTAGAAATGCCAGCTGAATTTACATGTTTACCTAAAGACGTAAAAACATTAAAAAAATTAATTCTTAAGAACAATCCTGCTATTCAAGCAAGTTGTATGACGTTATTGGGGAAAAAACATGAAGTTAATGTTGCGGTATCTGGATTTTTACCAAAAATTGATTTAGAGGCTTCCATTGGTCGGGGAATGAATGAGCGAATTCAAACGACGATTCCAGGAATTTACTCTAACCAAGATGTGACCCACAGTAATAATATTCAGTTCGGAATTGGGCTTACTATGCCTATTTATGACCGCGGATTAACGCATGCAAATTTTCGTAGCGTAGAGCAAGAAGTCAAGCTTGCGCGATTAGACTTAGAGCAAAACAAACGCACAGCTCTATGGGAAGGTGTGCAACAATGGAATATGCTTTCAGCAAGTTTAGTCAACCGAAGCTTAACTTTTAGAGCTATGCTTTTTTATACGCAAGCATTAATGAACGCACAAAAAGAATACGATGCTGGTGTGTTGCCTATTGTAGATTTTACACGCATTCAAGATTATTGGATAAATGCGTGTCGTAGTTGGATTACTCAACGTTTTTTAGTGATCAAAAATTCCGCAGCAGTGGGAGTGTATTTGGGAAGAATGACAGCAAAATATTTGAAATTACCCGTTGCGCTTTTTGATCCTAAACAGTATTATGAACAGTACGCAAGTAATTGGACAGGGATTGGCTCAAATGAAGAAGATACACCTTTGTTTGATCAAGATCCATTAGAGAGGAAGAATTAAATGCAGGAAAAAATGACGAAAGATTCTCCAGAAAGTGAATCTATCGATGATATACTGGAGTCAATAAAAGGTTTGGTTTATCCTGTGATTGACTTGAATCGTCCACTTAAAGAAGATAATCCTGATTGCTCTATACAGCACGGCAGAGCACCTAACGTGGAGGAAAACGCAGGCAATCAAGAAAATCAAGATCATCAAAAAAGCAGCACTTCAGCTGCTCAGGCCATTTTTTCTTTTATTCATAGCGTTCGACGTGATAAACAGGAGGAAAGCCACTTGCCAGAAGTAAAAAAGGAAGAAAAACAGGGAACTTCATTAGAATCTTTTTTGACGGGAGTTATTCAAGATGCTTTGAATCCTCATATACGTTCCGTTTTAGAGCAAGAGATGAAAAATTTTTTAAGCACGGACGGAAAAAATCTAATGGAAGCTTTGATCGTTCAGTGGTTTGACGTTCACGGAAAAGGAGTTGTTCGCGATTGGTTAGAAAAGTACGCACCTACGCTTGTGGTTCGGTGCGTGGAAGTTTATCTTCAAGAGCTTTCAAAAATAGCATAGGTGTGAAAGTATACAGTTTTGGAATTATCGTAGGTTTTTGAAGAAATAAAGTTTCTGAATTGAAAATTCAAAATAAGTGAAACGTAAGTTAAAGTTTAAGAAGATAAGCGTTATTTCTAGAAGAAGGTTCTAAAATCTTATAGTAATAACTTTTATCTTCGGTTAATTAAGTGCTATGCTTTACGTATTCACAAATCAAAATTTAATTTACTATATAATATAGTTTCATTTATTCAAAGAATTTAGCTCAGTTTACTACATATAAAAATTTGCTTTTATGTTATATTTCCTTTGCATTTGAAGTAGAGAATTTTTTTTAAGAGCTTGTTTAGGGATGGGGGGGATTGTTCAAAATTTTAGAAATTTTGTCTTGTAAGCTTTGTATTGAGAAATGTTTAAAAAAATAAATATTTAATTTAAAGAATGCATGTTAAATTGATCGATTAGGGTTTTAATAAGTGTTTGAACAATGAGCTCTAAGTCCCAAGTTGCCCCCGAGCATTCCTTAAAACTTGTTGCGTCATAGGCGCCTTGAAGGTGAGGAGAGGTGTTCACATTAATTCCTATTCCTAAAATGCATCCCCATACAAGACTTTCTGTATGAAATACATGACCTAAAATTCCAGAAATTTTTTTTTTCTTAACAAAAATATCATTTGGATATTTTAAGTAAGCATCAATACCGTATTCTTGTAATAGCAAAACTACAGATCGTGCAGCCATCCAAACGAGAGTATTCGAGTAACATGAGTGAGCAGGAATTGAAAATAAAATAGAAAGAAAAATGTTACCAAAAGGAGAGCTCCAGACAGAATGCTTTCTTCCATATCCTTGAGTTTGCGAAAACGCCCTAAAAACAACAAGCGTCTTAGGAACTCCAAAACGAACATAATAAGAAAATGCTATATCTTGAGTAGAAGTTACAGAAGGATACAAAAAATAAATCAAATAGAAAAAAATACGCGGGGACGACGGGACTCGAACCCGCGACCTCCGGCGTGACAGGCCGGCGCTCTAACCAACTGAGCTACATCCCCATAACTTGTTTTCATTATCTCATTTTTTTTTTTTTGTCAAGGTCTCAAAAAAAAAAATTATAAAAATAACTCCTATCCATCATAATGAATATATTAAATATATATTAAATTAAGTTGAGATTTTTGCATTAAAAAAAGATTTTCTAAAAAGCATATTGTTCACAATAACTGCTAGTGCTTATCCTAAATTAAGCCAAACGACAATTGAAGCCAAGTGAATAACGCCTAAAAAATTTGAAGACGTATTATCATGTCCTGTGGCAATGGCGCGGTACTGCTTTGAGTTTAGTAAAAAAATTCTCGATCAAGTGACGGGATTTATAAAGAATATTTATCATATTTGAAGGCTCCAAACGGTTCTTTTTAGGTGGAATCACGCCCCTTTTCTTTAAGTGTTCTCCGCCCCTTTCATCAGTATCGTACGCTTTTATCCGAAAGCAACGCATCAGCCTCTTTCCAAATCATAGTCCTAACTTTGTGTAAGGTGAAAAGTAACCGAATTTCCATAGGCATCACACGGTGCATAAATTTTGGTGTACCCCACAGAGGAAGGTCCAACGACTTGATTATGATCTTTTTTGAGAGTTTTGACATTTAGGTAGTTTTATATCAAAATACGACAATACTGTCGTATTAAGGTTATCAGCAATGCATTGCAAGAACTGTACTTCCGAAAACTGCATAAGGAACGGTATAGTACGCAAGGTTCAGAGCTATAAGTGTAAGGAATGAGGTTATACCTTTGTTGAAAGTGACAAGAGGGGCAAAAAGAGAAACGGCTGTCAAAAAAGCCTTATGCGTCAATTTATACTCTTTAGCTAAGGCATTTTTTAACATGATGGGTAAAATTCTTGGACATTCTCCTTTTATTATATACAGAGTGGGTGGTGGCAGAGATGAAAAAAATACAAAAATCTGAGGGTTCAGGTCACATTCAAGCAATGGAATTTGATGAAATGTAGCATTTTTTCCAAAAAAAAGTCAAAAGCTCTGGATTATCAAAGCAAAGCCGTTGATCATAGCACACGGAGAATTGTTGCCTGGGTTACAGGGAATCGTGATGCTGCAACATTCACACGACTTTACGAAAAAGTCAAACATCTGAAAAATTGCACATTTTATACTGATGACTGGGATGCTTTTTCTAAAGTCTCTACCAAAAAACCGCCATAGTATTGGAAAATCAGGCACTGTATGCATAGAGCAAGATCATAGTAATACAAGACATCACCTAGGACGCATGACGAGACGTACTAAAGTAGTTTCTAAGAAGGGAATCTATGGTATACGGATCAATCAAGCCTTGGTGTGCTACGACACCAAAAATTTTTAATCACTATCAAAAAATACTGCTATCTATCTTTAGGTGGAAACTCTCAAATTTTTTATTTTGATCACTTATAGTAAAAACAGTTGAATTGTATAGTAATTTAGTATGAAAATGGGATTTGAAAGAATGTGGCAATAGCCTCGTAAAATTTATCAAACTGGTTAATTTGGTTCTTAACTCACTGAT
>NZ_AWTR02000059.1 GCF_000469665.2 Holospora obtusa F1
TCATTGCATACTGCAAATTAGAATTATTGAAAGTGAAAACCTCATTGAATCATTTTGCAATAAAACAAAAACTATTGTTAAAAGCCAATGTTTTAATGTTCAATGAACTTCAAATTTTGAAAGCTGCTACGTAAGATGAGTTAAATAACGAAAATTCTCACAGATAATTGGGCGCAATTTACCTATGAGCTGCTTGCGCAACACCTAAAGCCAAAAAACAAAACGCCCCCTTTGATGTGATGTACAAGGAGCATAACATTGAACACAGATTTACCAAATTCAAGCATCCTTGGATCAACGGTCAGGTCGAAATCATCAACAGGATCCTCAAACACTACACAACAAAGGCTTATTTTTACAAAAACCTCGATAAGCTGAAGCGCCATATGATGACTTTTGTGCTTTACTATAATCATCAAATAAAGCTGAAATCATTAAAATATCAGCTCCCTTTTGATATTATCACGTTAGAACTTGAACGTCAAAATTCAAATTTTAATCATAATCCAAACCACATGTTGTGGGGACTAAAAATGTTACTTTTTTTGTCTTTTTATCAACAACAATTTGGGTTTTTAAATTCTTCTTTCTCTTTTTCCTGAATAAAATTTTCTTTATTTGTTAGTGCGATTCTTTACGCTTCCTATTATTTACCCTTTTTTTGGGTGTTCTATAGGCATTTCTGTGGCATATATTAATATAACATCGTATTTCATATCGCTCTTAAGTAATGCCTTGTGACCAGGTAAAGCAAAATCTAGATCTTGATAGAGCGTCTCTTCAACCCACTTAATTCCTTTGTAGCATGAACTTTTTCTTATTCTATAACTTTGACTAACATGAAAATATATGTGATATTCTCTGATATATTTCAACGCCATTAATAACTAATTTTCCATGCTCAACTTGTTTCTTCTACCTCTTTTCATTTTTTTTATCCGCCTCTTCTAATATTTTTATCATTTTATTAAAGGTACTACGCTTAACTCCTGTTAATCTTCCGAATAGCTCATCCGATAAAATCTTCACTTGTTGGTATTTCAATTATAAAAACATCATATTTTTATTTTTTGAAAAAAATCTAATGATATTTTCCAAAAAAATCTATTATAAAAATTTTGAACACAAAAAAACAATAAAGAATAGAAAAAATAAATTTTTTCTATTCTTTAAATGTGCGCTTCAATTTAAAAAAGAGATTTTTCCTGAACTAAAATTTTTACACAAGACAAAACATCCAAATACACTTCCTCAACAGGACGATCTGCCTGAAGTACGTAAAGTTTTTTTTGATTTTGATAAAAATCTAAAACATTTCGTATCTTCTCGTTAAACACATGAAGACGTCTAAAAACGGTTTCTTCTGTATCATCAGAACGTTTCGCAAACTTTATAGAACCACAATTTTTACACAGAGCAACTTTATAACAATAATCTTTCTGGCATTGGACACAAGACAAACGATTCTGAATACGTTCCCAAATTTTTTCTGGAGGAATCTTAAGAAAAATTACAGCCTCAATATTCAAAAATGTTACAGAAGCGCATTGCTCTATTGCTTCCGCTTGCTCTATAGAACGAGGAACTCCATCTAATATAACCCAAGTATCCAAAATTTTATTAAGTTGTGTTTTCAAAACCTCTATGACGTCTAACGTATTGAGATACTCGCCTTTTTTTAAAAAACACTCAATTTTCTCGCCTAACTTAGTTTTTTGACTCACTTCAGTTCTCAAAAGTTGCCCCATAGACACCAATGGAATTCTAAATCTATCCGAAAGTAACGCACTTTGTGTTCCTTTTCCTGATCCGGGAGCACCAAAAAATACAATTCCTTTTTTTAAACTATTTATTTTATCTTTCTTCATAAAATTTTTCTCTTTTGTTTTTTAAATAAATTACTATATTGATGAGAAACAATGTGTGAAAAAAATTGAGACGTAGTTTCTAAAGTAACACTAACAGCAATTAATACACTCGTTCCCGATATAGGGAAGGAAACATAAAAAATTTTACTTAGTACATCAGGAAGCACAACTACAGAAGCAATATAAATAGACCCAACCACCGTCAATCTATTTAACAAATATGTAAAATAATTTGCCGTCATCACTCCAGGTCTAAGTGGATGCACCGAAATATGGCTACTCATTAATTCCTTAGCCTTTTCTTCTGGATTGAAAACAATAGAAGTATAGAAAAAAGCAAAAAAGATAATTAGTCCAATCCGGACAAAAATAGAAACCACAGGATGAACGAAAAGAAGTTTCAGCAACGGCCCAACAATCCACAAATGATCCATAATCTTTAAATTAGATAAAGAATAAAAAAACCCTAACAAAGCCATAGAAAAAATAGGAGGTAAAACGCCAGTTGGATTTAATTTTAATGGGATATACGGACGCTCAGTACTGTTCCTAGTTCCGATCTCCGGTCGTCGAGAATATTGAACCCCAACTTTGTAATACGCTTTTTCCATAAACGTTATAAAACACACAAAAGCAGAAATTCCTCCAACCCAAAAGAAAATTTCAAAAAAATTAATTCCGCCTGTTCGTCCCAATTCTAAAAACTGAAATAAACCTTGAGGTAAACTAGCTATAATTCCAGCATAAATTAGCATAGAGGACCCGTTACCAATTCCTTTAGCAGTTATACGCTCTCCTAACCACATCAAAAAAAGAGTCGCACCGATAATTGTCGTTATAGTACTAAAATGAAAAAATAATCCTGGATCTAAAACAAGCCCTGGAATCGAACTTAGCAAGGACGCTAAACCGGCAGCTTGAACTGTCGCTAAAGCAATAGTCCCATAACGAGTATACTGACTCAATTTTCTTCTTCCAGACTCCCCTTCCTTTTTTAACATAATAAAATTAGGAAAAATTGCAGTCATCAGCTGAACAATAATACTAGAAGAAATATAAGGCCCTAGATTAAGAGCAAAAATACTCATCCGCTCCAAAGCACCACCAGAGACTATATTAAACATCTTAAGTATTCCCTGTGACGCATAATCCCCAGCCAAAACACGCATACTAACAGGGTCAATCCCAGGAAGAGGAATATACGTTCCCAAACGATAAATAACAAAAATCCAAAGCGTAAAAAAAATTCTCTTATGCAAATCCGAAGCTTTCAGAAAAGCATCAAAACTTAAATATTTTGAGAAATTTTGAAAAAATGAATGTTCCGACATAAAAACTTAAAATCCTATATGTTTCAAGAAGATACCAGAGTGCATGTCCCCTTCGCTTCACCTATTTTAAACTTAGCTTGAACTGAAAACGCATCCGCAACGATATGAACAGGATGTGAAATAGTTCCTCTCCCTAAAACTTTCAATGGAATTGTCGCTTTCTTACAAAAACCTTTATCCACTAAAACATCAATCGTAATGCGATTTTTAGAATCTAAAATCCCAGACTCTATAGCATTCTGAATCCTATCTAAATTAATTGAAAAAAAAATTCTTTTTTTTAAAGACACAAAACCTTTTTTAGGTAAACGACGGCACAAAGGCATCTGCCCACCCTCAAACCCTTTAATACTAACCCCAGATCGTGCGGTCTGCCCCTTCCCCCCTCGAGAAGAAGTTTTGCCTCTCCCTGAACCGATTCCTCGACCAACTCTTCGAGAAGTTTTTCTGGCACCGAAATTATCTTTTAAATTACTTAACATAACTCCACCTTAACCAAATGTTCAACTTTTTTCACCATTCCTAAAACCGAAGGACAATAAAGTAAAACCTTAGATTTTCCCAACTTTTTCATCCCCAAAGCTTTCAAAATTTTCTTTTGAGTACTAGGAACACGAATAGAGCTCCGATACTGTATACAACGAAAATACTTCATGAATCATCTCCAGATAAAATCTTGCCCAAATTGTCGCTATTATTTTTCTTATCTCGTTTTTTCATTACAAGGCGAGGAGTTTCCATATTTTTAAAAGCATCAAAAGTTGCTCGAACAACATTATGCGGATTATTAGATCTCAAAATTTTCGACACAACATCTTGAACCCCCATAACATCAAAAATAGCACGCATCGTACCTCCAGCTATGACTCCTTTTCCTTTTTTCGCAGAACGAATAAAAACTTCTCCCGCTCCATATTTTCCCAATATATCATGAAAGAAAGTCCGTCCTTCCTTCAAAGGAACACGAATAATATTTTTTGATGCTTGATCCGTGGCCTTTTTAACGGCACTTGCTACTTCCTTTGCCTTTCCAGATCCGAACCCACACCTTCCCTTTCCGTCACCAACTACAACCAAAGCAGAAAAATTAAAACGCTTTCCCCCTTTGACTACTTTAGATACTCGAGAAACTTTTACTGTTACCTTCATTAACTCTTTCTCTTTATGCCTAAGATTAGAGTACGAATCTTTCTGAACACTTTCCCTCATTATATCACGCCCCCCACACTAAAACTCTAACCCAAACGCACGCGCAGAATCCGCCAAAGATTTAATCCTGCCATGAAATTTATAACATCCTCGATCAAAAACAACTTTTTTGAGCCCATTTTCAACCGCACGTTTAGCAATACACTCCCCAACCCAAGATGCAGCTTTGCAATCATTTCCTTTAAAAGAGTCCCTATATTCTTTTTCCAAAGACGAAGCACTAACAACAGTACATTGATTAACATCGTCAATAATTTGAGCATAAATATATCGATCGGAACGAAATACAGAAAGACGATGCCGAAAAATATTTTTTCTATTTTTAAGTTTTTCTCTAATCCGATGCTTTCGCCTTTCTTTCGTAGAAGATTTATACAACATATAGACCACCTTATTTTGTTTTTCCTTGTTTAATACGCACGTATTGCCCCTGAATGCGAATTCCCTTTCCTTTGTAAGGCTCTACTTGACGAATTTTCAAAATATAAGAAACTACGTGTCCCAAAAGTACTTTGTTTCTCGAAGAAAGCCTGAATAAATTAGGTTTATCAATAGACAAAGATACACCAGAAGGCAAAGAAAAAATTACATCGTGACTATACCCCAAGCTAAGTTTCATTCCGCTACCACTAGATTCCACCTTATACCCAACACCAACTAACTCCAAAACTTTAGTAAAAGGCTCTGTAATACCACTTATATCTGATTTCAGCAAACTCGAATAAGTTCCTAACTCGCTTATTCTAGTACGTTGCTCTTTTCTTGTCAACACCGAGGTATCTATAGGAGCTAAAGTCAAAAAAATTTTATCTTCTAAAAGAACAGAAACGACATAATTAGGAACAAATCTTCGAACTTCCTGACCATTACTAGAAAATACTACACTTTCTAAATCCCTTCTATATTCCACATTTTTCGGAATCCTAATACCAGAAGCCGCAACCCTAGGAATCTTAACTCGTATTTTTTTTTTAGATTTTTCCATGATAAATTACCATACCGTTAATAACACTTTTCCACCAACTCCCAAAGCGCGCGCTTTAACATCCGACATCACTCCAAAAGAAGTCGTCAAAATAGAATTACCCAACCCAGAAGCAACTCTACTTTTATCTTTCAGCTTACGATAAAAATGAACACTTGGTTTAGAAACTCTTTTAATTTCCTTAATCACAGGGCGAAATCTATAATATTTAAGACGCACTTCAAACATCATGCTACTTACAGAACTCCCCTGCTCAGAATAAGAAGAAATATAACCTTCCTGAAGTAAAACCTCTAAAATACTTTTTTTTAACTTAGAAACAGGTATTAAAACACTTTCTTTTTTTCGTTTTTGCGCATTTCTAATACGCGTTATCATATCCCCAACAGGATCAGTAAAAGACATAATTTTTTTTCTCCACCTTTACCAACTTGACTTTTTTACACCAGGCAAATCACCTACCAAAGCTAATTCTCTGAACTTGATCCGAGAAAGAGAAAAAAAACGATACACCCCCCTAGATCTTCCAGTCAATATACACCTTTCTCTCACACGAACAGCGCTCCCATTTCTCGGCATTTTCGAAAGCTTCAAAACACACCCAAAACGCTCTTCTAACGAAATACTTTTATCTCTAATCGTTTTTTTTAACAAAGAGCGTTTTAATTTATCTCTTTGAACGATTCTTTTTTTTCGATGATTACTTTCTATCAATCCTTTTCTAGCCATAACTTTACTCCCTAAACGGCATACCAAACTTTTTTAATAAAGCCAACCCCTCAGCATCAGTGGAAGCGCTAGTAACCAAAACAACTTGCAAACCTAAGGTCTCCTTTACTTGATCATAATTAATTTCTGGAAAAATTTGTTGCTCTTTAATACCCAAAGAATAATTTCCATTCCCATCAAAACGCGGCCTCATACCTCGAAAATCTCTCATTCTAGGCATAGCTATATAGATAAATCTACGAAGAAAATCGTACATTCTTTCTCCTCGAAGAGTAACTTTAAGCCCCAAAGCCATTCCTTCTCTTATTTTAAATCCAGCATTAGATCTACGCGCCCTAGTCAAAAAAGGTTTTTGTCCAGAAACACGACTAAGAGCAAATTCTGCTGAGTCAAAAAACGATTGATCCCCCATTTTTCTCCCAAAAGCAGCATTCAAAACTACTTTCTTTAAACACGGAACCTGATGAATATTCGTATAAGAAAATTCTTTAACTAAAGCTGGTCTTATAATATTCTCATACAATGTCTTCATCTTACCCTCCCAATAATTTCTCCAGAACGCTTCGCATAACGAAATTTCTCCCCATTCTGATCAAACATAAAACCTATTCGAGTTAAAAACGATCTCGAACAATATTGAAAAGCATCATCTTTGTGCGCAGGATCAACAATCATAACATTAGACCAATGAACCCCCAAATTTTTCTTCAAAATTCCTCCATCTGGAGTCTTAGAAGAAGCTTTAGTATGACGAAAAACTTCCCCCACTCCATCAACCAAAACTCTTTGACGCGCATAATCTATACCCAACACAATACCCTTAATACCCTTATCTTTTCCGGAAATTAAAACTACAAGATCACCTTTTTTAATTTTACACTTAACTTTCATTAATACACCTCAGAAGCTAACGAAACTATCTTAGAATACTTTCCCCGCAACTCTTTACTTACAGGACCAAAAATACGCGTCCCAATAGGATCTTGATTTTTTAATAATACTGCAGCATTTTCACTAAATACAATAGTAGTCCCATCAGACCTCTTAACAGGACTCTTTACACGAACGATAACTGCCTGAACTACAGCCCCCGGTGATACTTTAGCTCCCGGAATAGCTGTCTTAACAGAAGCAATCACCACATCGCCCACGTAAGCAAAGCGTCGTTTCGCTCCACCTAAAACTTTTATACACATTAAAGTCTTTGCACCAGAATTATCTGCTACTTGTAAACGCGTCTGCATCTGAATCATTACACATTCTCCACCTTCTTTAAAACAATCCAACTTTTTCTTTTCGAAAATGGACGACTCTCTTCAATTAGAACTACTTCTCCAACAGAAAATTCATTCTTCTCATCATGCGCCATATATTTTTTTTTCTTTAACACTTCTTTATGATATAAAGAGTTACGCTGACGTTGATGAACCAAAATCATAACCGTTTTATCTGAAGATTTGTTAACAACTTGCCCAACAAACTGACGTTTTGCCATCTTAATTCTCCTTTTTACGTTGCCTCATAACCATCTTTAAACGAGCAACATTTCTTCTCAACAAACGAATGCGATGAGAAGAAATTTCTGATTGAGGTTTTTTTCTAGAAAAAGAAAAATTAGCCTTTTGCTTTAAAAGCTCTAAAAGTTCGTCAAAAAGCTCTTTATCAGACATACTCGCAAGACTCATTAAATACTGTTTACTTTTCATCATTACTCTCCCTGACTAGATCTTTTGACAAAACGCCCACCAACAGAAAGCTTTGCTGCAGCTAACCTTATCGCTTCTCGAGCAATTTCTTCAGGAACATTGCTAATTTCAAAAAGAATACGCCCAGGAGCAACTCGAAAAATATACCGACTAATACTTCCTTTGCCACTTCCCATACGCACTTCAGCAGGCTTAGAAGTTACAGGAATACTCGGAAAACAACGAATCCAAATTCTTCCAGCACGACGCATATGCCGCGTCATACTTTTACGAGCAGCTTCAATCTGACGAGAATCAATACGCCCTGCGGTATCAGCCTTTAAACCATACTCTCCAAATGAAACAGAATTTCCTCCAGTCGCATTACCGTGAATTCTTCCTTTAAAAGCTTTTCTAAATTTTGTCTTCTTTGGTACTAACATCACCGATTACCCCACACGATTTATGCACGTTTCACCCAAACGCCGCTCGATTAAAGAAGAATTTTTTTCTAAAATATCTCCCCTATAAATCCAAACTTTCACCCCGCACACTCCTGAAGTCGTATGAGCCTCACTACAAGCATAGTCTATATCAGCTCGAAACGAATGTAAAGGAAGCCGCCCCTCTAAACACCACTCAGTACGAGCAATTTCAATACCACCTAAGCGCCCTCCACAACTAATACGAATTCCTTTCCCCCCCATTTTTAACGCAGAAGCAGAAGACCTTTTCATCGCTCTTTTGTAAGAAACACGTTTTTCCAGTTGACGAGCAATATCATCCGCAACTACTTGAGCATACAAATCAGGCTTTCTTAATTCAACAATATTAAAGAAACAAGAAATTCCGTGAAGACTTTTTAGTCGAGACAATAAGTCATCAATACCTGCACCCTTTTTGCCGATCACAACACCCGGACGTGCAACATAAACAGTCACATGTGGCTTTTTGTCTAAACGGGAAATAACTACTCTGGAAACACCAGCCCCCGAAAGTTTTTTTTGAAAAAAAGAACGAATTAGAAGATCTTCCTGAACGTAAGAAGCATATTGTCTTTTATCTGCAAACCAGAGCGCATTCCAACTTCTATTAACACCAAGTCGCAAACCAATAGGATTTGTTCGATGTCCCATTATTTTTCCTCCAAAACAACGCGCACTTGACTAAAAGGCTTTCGAATCTCACCAGAATGACTCCTTCCACCTATATGTCTTCTACGCAAAACCATATTTTTTCCAACGCTGATCTCAGAAACATGCAGAGCATCTGGGTTGAGTTGAAAATTATTAACCGCATTAGATTTTGCAGAAATCAAAAATTTCTTTACATCTGGAGCAATAGATTTTCTCATTCCATCCAAAATTTTAACAGCATTCTTCAAAGATTTCCCACGCAAACAAGAAACAATAACCCCCAATTTCTGTGGGCTTATTCGAATCATACGCCAACATGCGTGAACTTTTTTCTTTTCGTCCATTTTTTTCTCCTTAACGTTTTGTCTTTTTATCCCCAGAATGCCCATAAAAAGTTCTTGTAGGAGAAAATTCACCAAGCTTATGCCCAAACATTGCTTCCGTTATCAAAACAGGTATAAACTTTCTTCCATTATGAACTGCGAACGTCACACCTATCATTTGAGGTAAAATAGTAGAACGCCTAGACCACGTTTTAATAGGGGTATTTCTTCCAGATTTTTTCAAATTTTCAACTTTTTTTATAAGATGCAAGTCCACAAAAGGGCCTTTCCAAACTGACCTAGCCACAAATTAACTCCTTTTTATTTTTTACGACGACTAACAATCATTTTCGACGATCTAGATTTTCTTCTAGATCGCGTACGCAATCCCTTAGAATTTTGACCTTTGGGAGAAACCGGGTGTCTTCCACCAGAAGTACGACCTTCTCCACCACCTAAAGGATGATCTACAGGGTTCATGGCAACTCCACGAACGTGAGGACGACGCCCTAACCATCTGCTACGTCCAGCTTTTGCCAAACAAATATTTCGATGATCTGCATTAGAGACAACCCCAATCGTTGCCCAACAATTCTTATGAATTTTTCGTACTTCTCCCGAAGGAAGGCGAACTAATACGTATTCAAGATCTTTTCCCATAACCTGAGCGTAAGTTCCTGCAGAACGCGCAATTTGCGCACCTTTTCCTATCTTTAGCTCAACATTATATACAAAAGTTCCAGAAGGAATGCGCGCTAACGGCAAAGAATTACCTTCTCTAATTTCACATCCTTCCCCCGAATAAACTACGTTACCAACTTTCATCCCAGAAGAAGCCACAATATAACTAAGAGGAGCATTCTTCACTTCGCCACTAGAAAGCAACGCAAGAAAAGCACTTCGATTCGGATCATATTCCAACCTTTCTACACGAGAAGCAACAACACCTTTTCCACCATGATCCCTATTAAAATCAACAATTCTATACAAAGGTCTAGTTCCCCCCCCACGAGAACGACATGTTACACGACCTTGAAAATTCCTTCCTCCTGTCCTTTTTTTAAAACAAACCAAAGATTTCTCTGGTCTTCCATGCCAAAGCTCTGAACGATCTAAAGAAATCAACCCTCTACGCCCTGGAGATGTGGGATTATAATATTTTAAACTCATAAATTATTCTCCAAAATTAAAGTTCTGATCCAAAGCATACCCATCAGGAAATCGAACAACAGCTTTTTTATACATAGCTGTTTCTCCTTGACGCCCCTTGAAACGTTTAGATTTTCCTTTTACAAGCAAAGTATTAACAGAAACAACATTAACCCCTAAAACACGCTTGAGAACTTCTTTAATCTGAATTTTATTTGCCCAAACAGCTACCTTAAATACACGTTGATTCTTTTTTTGATTTAAAAGAAAAGACTTTTCAGTTATAATTTCACAAATTATCACACCTAAAGACTGCGCCTCAGACATTTTTTTTTTTCTATCTCTATTCCAAAAACGATAAATCATTGCAACCTTCCCTCAATATATGGCAAACTACTTTTAGATATTATCAAAGATTCGTGACGCAAAATATCGTAAACATTTAAGCCATTTTTATGCAAAACATTGCAATTCGGCAAATTGGAAACCCCACGCTGAATGCTTTCATAAACCGAATCCGATGCAACTATTAATGCGTTCTTAGTTCCGACTTTTTCAAAAAAATGCTGACAATCCTTAGTTTTTAAAAAAGTTGGAACCGAAGAATCATCAAGGAAAAATAAATTTCCTTGCTCTTTTTTTAAAGAAAGTGCAACTCGAAGACCAAAAGATCGAATCTTTTTATTTAAACCATAAGCGTGACTTCGAACAACTGGCCCAAAAATAATCGCACCTCCAACAAATTGAGGAGAACGACGAGACCCCTGACGAGCCTTTCCTGTTCCTTTTTGGCGATAAGGCTTACGAGTAGTTCCAGAAATTTCACTGATTCCTTTTGTTTTATGATTTCCAGAACGACGCTTTGCAAGCTGCCAAAGAACAACTCGTGTCAAAATATCTGTACGCAGATCTTGTTGAAAAATATAAGGAACAAGCTCAAGCTCTTCTACTGTTTCCCATTTCCAGTCTAACACCTGACAAAGACTTTTTTGATCCATACTCATACATTTTCTCCCACAGAAGAAGAGTCTGAAGTGCGCTCTAAGCTCAAGTCAAAAACTCCAGGCCAAATCACCTTATCTGAAAGAGGAATTTTTATGGAATCCCGAATTTTTATCCAAGACCCATTAGAACCAGGAATTGCCCCAGCGACAACGATTACCCCTTCTTCATCTAAAACATCTAATACCTTTAAATTCTGAACCGTAACCGTAGCACAGCCCATGTGACCCGCCATTTTTTTTCCTTTAAACACTTTTCCAGGATCTTTACGATGCCCAGTAGAACCATGAGAGCGATGAGAAACCGAAGTTCCATGACTTGCCGGCAACCCTCTAAACCCCCAACGTTTCATCCCTCCAGCAAAACCCTTTCCAACAGAAATTCCTGTCACATCAACAAATTGGCCAGAAATAAAATGTGAAGCCTTTAAAACAGCTCCCTCTGGCAGCTCACCTTCTTCAGAAACAGAAAATTCACAAAGTTTTCCAAAAAATGGAACACCATGCTTATTAAAATGCCCCTGAAGTGGCCGAGAAACCTTTTTTTTTACTCCACCACCTATCTGAAGAAAAGTGCGTACACCTTCTTTTTTACATCGAACAACACAAGAGTCTACTTTCAACAATGTGACAGCTAGTACTCTATTTTTTTCTACAACCCGAGTCATCCCGACTTTTCGGGCCAACAATCCTACACGCTGCTTCATCAAAAATGCTCACCCCGCTTTAATCTGTACATCAACATTTGAACCCAAATCCAAAAGTTTCAACGCCTCTATAACTGTACTTGAAAACTGCTCAGGAATCTCTAATATCACTAACCTGCAGTAAGAATCAATTTCAAATTGATCTCTTGCTTCTTTGTTAGCAAATGGAGACCTCAATACAGTAAACTTTCTCACTCTCTTTGGAAAAGGAATAGGACCGGAAACTTTTGCACCGGAACGAGAAGCAGTCTCAACGATAGAGCTTACCGCACGAGCTAAAGATGCCGAATCATAACTTCTTAAATACATTGTAATTTTTTGCGAACCCGACATCAATCTACCCTAATATTTCTGAAATAACACCAGACCCTATAGTCCTTCCACCTTCTCGAATCGCAAAACGATCCCCTTCTGACATAGCAATAGGAGAAATCAATTCAACAGACAAAGTAACATTATCTCCTGGAACAACCATTTCACGACCTTCCTCTAATTGAATACTTCCCGTAACATCCGTTGTACGGAAATAAAACTGAGGACGATAATTGCTTAAGAACGGCGTATGCCTTCCCCCTTCTTCTTTTGTTAAAACATATATCGCGGACTTAAATTTTGTATAAGGCTTAACGCTTCCAGGTTTTGCTAAAACTTGTCCACGCTCAACATCTTCTTTCTTAATACCACGCAACAAAACTCCGACGTTGTCCCCCGCAATTCCTTCATCTAAGAGCTTTCGAAACATTTCAACACCTGTAACAATGGATTTTACAGTGTCACGCAAACCAATAATTTCGACTTCTTCTCCTACCTTTATTTTTCCGCGCTCTATACGCCCAGTTACCACTGTTCCTCTTCCAGAGATAGAAAACACATCTTCAACAGAAAGCAAAAAAGGTTTTTGAACATCACGATCAGGTGTGGGAATATACTCATCCACTGCATCTAACAACTCTTTAATACACTGAGAAGATTCAGGATTATCTTCCGTCAAACTTTTTGAAGCTGACCCCCTGATAATTGGAGTATTCTCCCCATCAAATCCGTACTGCGTCAAAAGATCCAAAACTTCCATTTCTACCAAATCTACAAGTTCCGCGTCTTCCATCAAATCTATTTTATTGATAAAAACAACTATTTTAGGAACTCCAACCTGGCGAGCAAGCAAAATATGCTCCCGAGTCTGAGGCATAGGACCATCTGTAGCGGAAACGACTAGAATCGCCCCATCCATCTGAGCAGCACCAGTAATCATATTTTTCACATAATCCGCATGCCCCGGACAATCCACATGAGCGTAATGCCTTTTTTCTGTCTCATATTCTACATGAGCCGCAGAAATCGTAATACCACGAGCGCGTTCTTCAGGAGCAGCATCGATTTTATCGTAATCTCTGAACTCTCCTCTCCCATGCTTGCTTGCATATTTCGTAATCGCTGCCGTCAACGTCGTCTTTCCGTGATCAACGTGACCGATTGTACCGATATTAACGTGAGGTTTATCACGTTTAAACGTTTCTTTCGACATAAAACTCTTCTTTTAACCTGCATTTTTATAACATGTACCATATTTCGTCTAATACAATCAAGAGGGATTCTTACAAAAAAAGCATTTATTTTCTTAACACAACAAAACCCGACAAAAAAAAAGTTTATTCTATATCTGAAATTCGAATAAAAACAGTAATTAATACGTAGGTTTATCATAAAAAAAAGTAGCAATAATATCTTATACACTCATTGCAGGAAATGCAAAAATTAAATTTTTTAAACTCGTTATTACGATTAATCGTAATTATTTGTTGTTTTTTCAAACATAGTTGACGTATCTTTAAGGCCTTCAATAGTATTTTTTATTTAAAAAAATAAATTTTTATTTTGTTTTTTTTGTAAATATTAAGTATTTTTGATTTAATCTGAAATTTTATGATCACGATCATAAAATGTTTCACTATGTCGTGAATGATCTCTCGGTATTATTTTATTTTTAAAAATACAAGAATCTTAACCCAATTTTTTTTGATCTTTTAAGATTTTTTCTTATAATAGGCCTAGCATGTTGTCAAAAGGAGCGTATAAAATGCAAAAAGATCGTATTTATAAATTTCATTTCTATGCGCTGTGGGTTTGGTTATTTACGAGTTTGTTTTACGGATTTCAATTTTTTTTACGCAGCTCTCCAAACGCATTGGCTCCGCAACTTATGAAAGAATTTAGCATCGATGCACAAACTCTGGGAATATTTTCTTCTGTATATTATTGGACTTATTCCTCTTTACAGATTCCCGTTGGCATGTTGTTGGATATGTTGGGGCCAAAAAAAGTTTTAAGAATCGGAATGCTTACTTGTATTTTAGGAGCGTTTTTATTTGGTCTTTCTCAGAATTTTACTATGGCTCTTTTTGCTCGTGCCCTTATTGGAGCAGGAGCAGCCGTATCCTTTATCGGTAGCGTGCGCATGAATACATTATGGTTTCAACCGAGTTACCTAGCTTTCATTGTTGGACTTTTGTCAGCTATTGGAAAAATTGGAGGAGCTTGCGCAAACTTAGGTCTTCCTGTAATGATTCGTTGGGTAAATCATTACAGCTATCACAATGTGTGGCAAAAAATAGTTTTAGCACTCAGTGGAATAGGATTGATTTTAGCAATATTGGTATGGATGATAGGAAAAAATGGCCCAAAAGATATCTTTCTTCCTGCAATATCTCACTGGAATTGGGAAAAAATTCGCGAAGAATTTCTGTGTGTTGCCAAGCAAAAATCTATATGGATCCTTGGATTTTATGGATACGCTTTGTACCTTACGCTTTCTGTTTTTAGTGATACGTTTTCCATCGGGTTTATTGAACGTTGGTTAAAAATTTCTGCTGAACAAGCTAGTAAATTGGCTGCATTGGTCGCGATAGGATCCAGTTGCGGCGCTCCATTACTTTCTTTTTTATCAGATTTTTTCAAAAAAAGAGTTTTGTTTTTCAGATTATGCGCGGTATGCGTTTTAATATTTTCTGGACTTATATTTTTCGGACCTGCTGTATCATTTTGGAATGCAGCTTTTTATCTGTTTATATTTGGTTTTTTTTCAGGAGGACAAGTTCTTATCTTTGTTACCGGAGCTGAAAGTGGGCCTAGTCGCCTTGCAGGCGTTTCTGTGGGTACAATAAATGCCATTTTAATGTTAAGCGGAGCGCTTCACAACCCCATTGTAGGATATTTTATTCAATGGAATTGGGATGGAACGTATCAAGACAACCATCCGTTGTACACATTATCTGATTATCAAATTGGATGCCTTGCTATTTATGTATTTTTTGTGATAGCATTCTTCTTGAGTTTTTGTTTAAAGGAGTCACATCCCGGAAGAAAACATAAAGCTAAAAATAAAGAAATATTATTATCTTAAACATGGAAAGTTTGTATGATTTGCCCAAAAAAAACTCAGCGTAAAAAAAAATTAGAACACTTAATTCATCAGGAAATTGCTCAAGTTTTACACCATGTCGTGTGCACAGAGCAAAGCGAATCTTCAAGAATGACTGTAATGAAAGTGTGTGCTTCAGAAGATTTAAGAAAAGTTAATGTTTTTTTGCACACGAATTCTTCAGAAAAATTTAATGCGCTTCGTCAAAAAAGTGGAAAAATTCGTTTTATTCTTGCAAACCGAATAAATATGCGAAAAATACCAGAAATTAATTTGTTACCTTGGATTGACGAACAGATTGTTTAATCGAATCTTGCGATGATGATTGATGAATAAAGAATTTGAACAGCGTATTCATCAAGTAACGTTTTTCTGAAATATGCCCGAAAAATTTCGATTTTAAGAAGAGTACGCTATAGAACTTCTAAATCGAAGAACTATTCATCATTTTTTTACGTTATTTTAACGCAAACTTTTGAAACGTTAATTAAATAGAAAGCTTAGTATATTCATTATCAGTTAAGAATGTTTTAACAAGCTTACAATTTCAATTTTTTTTAAAGAATGTTTTTCGTTTTTTTTATTCGATTTTTGAAAAAGATTGTATCGTCACACGAGAGGGATTTAACTATCTTCATCCGTAATTCATGTTTTTTTATATTTTTAAACACTAAAAATCCATCAATTTTATTATTTTTAAATAAATTCTAATTTTTTGTAAAAATGCCCGAACTTTTAGATTGAACAGACCCATCCAAAAAAAAATATACCTTCATTTCTTAGTGTTTACACTCATTATCTAGATATTTTATTTAGATATACACCAAATACTCTATTACAGTTTTTGTTACAAACAAATACGATCTGTGAATTGTACTTTTTTAAATGCACAAAAGTATGTTTAATTAGATTCAGCTTTACGATTAAAAAAACTGATATTAAAGTTCAAAAAATCATTAAAATTACGCAGAAAGTGTAATTAAATATACGCGTTAGACCGATTGATTAAGGAGTGCCTATAAAAATAGACACAATAGATCAAATACAAAAACAGAAACCTTGATTCATTACCTTATTTTATTATTTTTAAACACCTCTCCTACCCTCTTCTTTTTTTGTATTTTTTATAGGTTAATTTGTGACGATTTATACCTGTTTTATAAAATAATTTCTTCAGCACTGCTTAAAATTTTAATTCCCGATAACGCTTCTAAGCCACAAGTGGGGACACTCACTCCAGAAGAAATTGCATTTATAAAAGCTTCACATTGACGCGTTAAAGGTTGCTTTCTGTAATCGTAAGCAATCGCAACAATTTCTTGAGAAGAAAGAAACGGACGCGTTTTCGAAATATCATGCTTGACAATATACAGCTCTTCTCCATCGGGTCGCGTATCATCAAATACAACACTCCCCTTGATCCCCGTTACCACACACCGTTGTTCTTTAATTGGATAACACCATGAGCTTGTAATTCGCGCTTGAACCCCCGTTTCAAATTTCAATAGCAACATACCTTGATCCCCGCCTTGCACACAAGATTGGACGTATCTCATCACTTTAACTGGAAAACTTTGTAGCATTAATGCAAGAACCAACGAAATATCATGAACTGCAAGACTCCATAAAACATCTTTTTCTTCAGGACATACCCTGCCCCAATTTTGTCTCACGCAGTCAATATACAAAATGTTTCCAATTTCCCCAGAATGAATTAGAAGTAACATTTTTTCAAAAGCACCATGATACCTAACTACGTGCCCAACTAAAATCTGTAAATTTTTTTCTTGAGCTAATGCAAAAACGTGTTGAGCATCATTCAAAGTTAGGGCCATAGGTTTTTCAATCCACACATGTTTTCCTGCATTTAAAACGGCAGAAGCCATCTCTACATGCTTACAAGCAGGAACGCTCAACACAACACCTTTAATGTGTTGGTTTGTAAGAATTTCAGAAAAAGTTAGAATGGGAACGTGAAATTTTTGAGATACTTGAGCGCATCGCGCAGAATCCGCATCACAAATCGCAGATAAAATTTTCATTTCTGATAATGTACGGACTATATTCATTCCCCAAAGCCCACATCCAATAATTGCAATCATCGATTATCCACACCTTAGCGATTAAATTCAATTTTTATATAAGAACGCTTATTATAGCATTTTTACAAAAATTTTGTAATAGTGCACAACGCTAAATAAAAAAATTTTCATCATGTTTGATAGGTTTGGGATACTAATCTAACATTTAAGACGAGTGTAGACGTATTAATTTTAGGAAAATGAGGGAAATTTCAAATCAACGAAATATTTTATGATTAAATTAAGCCCAAATTTGCAAAGATAAGCGTAATTTCTAGAAGAAAATTCTAAGATCGTACAAATTTATAGCCAAAAATGTCTACCTTAGATCTTTGAGTGTCGTGCTTTTCTTTATTGGCAAAACTCGGCTTAATTTACCATATTCGATAAGACACACAAAGATTAGCAAGACTCTCAGAATTTATAAGCGTTACCTCATTTCGTATCATTCCATTCACTACATTGTCAATGATTGCTACAAAAACGCGTACTCTAAAATTTAATGATATCACAAGAATCGTGAATATGAATGCTCACTTTGCATAAAAATCGAAAAAAATAAAATTTTTTTGAAGCCCCCTCACTTGCACAACACATCTACGATAATAGCTATTTATTTTTGTTAGCAAAATTTAAAAAAATATTAATAAAACTTATAAGTTAATGTTGGAAGATTTTTTCAGTACGTACGAGTTAATGAAAATTAAATTTACAGGTATTCACTAATGCATAAAAAATTACTTTTTATTTTTTCAATTTTTATTTTTCTTACTGGCTGTGCTGTAAAAAGAGAGCATCAAATATTCACTGATGCATAAAAACTATATTGGAATTTTTTTTCTTTTAGTGTATATAAAAGTTATGAAGATTAAATTTACAGGTGTTCATTAATGCATAAAAAATTACTTTTTATTTTTTCAATCTTTATTTTTCTTACTGGTTGCGCTGTAAAAAGGGGGCATCAATTTTTAGAAGATATTAATCATGAAAAAATTTCTCGTCATTTAATTAAAAATAAAACCTCAAAAGATGACGTAAGAAAAAAATTTGGTGATCCCGAAAATGTGAACCTTGCCGTTGATGGTGGAGAAAGTTGGTTCTATCACTATACACGCACAGAAAGTAAGGGGGTAAATTTTATTCCGGTAGTCGATTGGTTTTATTCTGGAGCAAACCATAACACAAGACAATTGAAAATTAAATTTAATCGCTTCGGTTTAGTAGAGCATTTTGCGTTTTCTAATTCTCAAAGCGAAACTAGAACTGGATTACTTCAATAATACAGTACGCTCAAATGATGTGTAAACAAAGTGTTAAAACATATACACTTAGGTATGAAATCAGATACATACTTTTCTTCTCAACGATTCAAGCATACTTAAAAATGTGTACAACACATCAAAACCACACATCAAGGAGATTCCTCTGCGCACAATATAAACGAACACAGATTATTTCAGAGATATGGGAACGTTTTTTTAGAATGAGCGTTATCCAGTTTAGTATCATTCTTTACAAAAGAAGAGGAGTGTTTAAGGTTATAAACGTTGTAGTCTTTTCCATCTATTGGCTCTTTCAGAAGCATTTTTTTATCATACCGTAGATGAACCCAAAAATTTGTGGAATAGAGTGTTAGGGTTTAAATTGGATGCGTTTTTGTTATTTTTGAAAGCAAAATTATAAAAAACTCACCTTCTTTTCTCTACTTTCCACTTTTTGAAACATATCTAATTCAAGATAAGTTAACTGTATCAATTTAGGAGTCAAGAATGTGTTCGTTTAGATTCGGAAACTTTAATCATGGAAATTTTCATTAAATCGTTTTCGATCACTTGGATAAATTTCACTTTCCATGTTGTGTAAAAGCACAAAACATCCTTCATCAAAAATTTTTAACAGATTTTAAAACGTTTGAGAGATAAAAAAATTTTGAAGACAAACTACAAATTACAATTTTAACAAAATTTCGCACTATCTGTTTGGATGAAAATAAATAGGCACTCTAGAAATCTGAAATCAATATCTATATAATAGAGTGTGTCATTGTTGTACTGTTGCTTATATGCATATTAATAAAAATTTTATTCGTAACTTTGCAATTATCGCTCACATAGATCACGGGAAATCTACGTTAGCCGATGCATTAATGCGAACATGTGGTGCGTTAGAGCAACGTCACGAAAAAGAACAGTTTTTAGATAACATGGACATCGAAAGAGAGCGTGGTATTACTATAAAGGCTCAAACGGTTCGGTTAAGCTTTAAAGCAAAAGATGGTCAATATTATCAACTTAATTTGATGGACACACCAGGACATGTTGATTTTTCTTATGAAGTTAGTCGATCTTTGTCTGCATGCGAAGGCTCGTTGTTGGTCGTAGATTCCACTCAAGGTGTTGAAGCTCAAACACTAGCAAATGTTTATCAAGCTGTTGAGCATGATCACACGATTATTCCCGTTCTTAATAAAATGGATTTACCTTCTGCTGATCCGCAGAATATTAAAAAACAAATTCAACATCTGATCGGTATCCCAGAAGAAGAGGCCATTGAGGTCTCTGCTAAAAAAGGAATAGGAATTGAGGAAGTATTGCAGGCTATCGTTGATCGGTTGCCCTGCCCCAAAGGCAATGAAAACGCTTGCTTAAAGGCTTTATTGGTAGATAGTTGGTATGATGTATATTTGGGAGTTGTTTTATTAGTTCGCATTATAGACGGCATCATAGAACCTAAAATGAAAATTCGTATGATGGCTGCAGACGCTGTGTACACCGTAGAACAAATTGGAGTGTTTACACCGTATCCAAGTCCTGTTTTGCATTTGTCATGCGGTGAAGTGGGATACATCATTGCCAACGTTAAAGCCGTGGGAGATTGTAGAATAGGTGACACAATAACTTCGGATCAAAAACCCGCCTCTGAAGCTCTCCCTGGATTTAAGCCATGTACTCCGGTCGTTTTTTGTAGTCTTTTCCCGGTAGAAGCGAGTGATTTTGATAAATTAAGAGAAAGTTTAGCAAAGCTTCACTTAAATGATGCGAGTTTTTCGTATGAAATGGACAGTTCCAATGCATTAGGCTTTGGTTTTCGTTTAGGATTATTAGGATTATTACACTTAGAAGTTGTTCAAGAACGACTGGAAAGAGAGTTTGATCTGGATTTAATTATCACTGCTCCCAGTGTAGTATATAAAATTCACCTTCAAAACGGAACTTGGATGGATCTTCACAATCCAGCAGATATGCCATCACCTAATGAAATTTCCGTCATGCTGGAGCCATGGATTAAGACAACGCTTTTTGTTCCAGAAACTTATGTTGGATCTGTCCTTACGTTGCTCATAGAACGCAGAGGAATTCAGGAAAGTTTAGAATACGTTACGCCTACGCGGGCATTAATGGTTTATAAGATGCCTTTGAACGAAGTTGCGTTTGATTTTTATGACACATTGAAAAGTTTAAGTCGAGGTCATGCAAGTTTCGACTATGAGATGGATGGCTATAAAGAAGGAGAGCTCGTGCTATTATCCGTTGTCATAAACGGTGACCCTATTCATGCTCTGTCTTCTATAGTACCGAAAACTCGAGCTTACGAAAAAGGAAGAGCGATTTGCCAAAAATTAAAGGAAATTTTGCCAAGACAACTTTTTCCCATCGCAATTCAAGCAACAGTAGGTGCAAAAGTGTTAGCAAGAGAAACGGTTTCTGCACTGCGCAAAAATGTAACAGCTAAATGTTATGGAGGCGATATTACGCGTAAGCGTAAATTGCTAGAAAAACAAAAAGAAGGTAAAAAACGTATGCGACAATTTGGAAATATTGAAATTCCGCAAAAAGCATTCATTGAAGTATTGAAAATAGGAAAATAGATATTTTTTGCAGGATTTCAATAGTTTTTTTAACCTTAAGAACTTGTTAATTTTTTGAAAGATTTAATTTTTTTTATGGGAACAGAATTAAAATAAAAAAATAGTACAAAAAGATTAGGTCTTGCACTCAATTAAGCTCAACGACAATTAAAGCCAACTGAATGGCGCCTATAAATTTGAAAACATTTTATCATAGCTTGTGGCAATGGCTTGGTACTGCCTTAAGTTTAACGAAAAAATTCTTAATCAAGTGACGAGAAAACAGAGCGTCCAATAACTTGATTATGCTCTTTTTTTTAGAGCCTGTGCTGTGTTGATGAGCTCGCACTATCGTTGTATCGATCATCGCGCACCCATGATCATCGTCCTGAGACGAAATTTCAAAGACCTTTTTTATACGTTCTTTCGCTTCAACGGGTAAAGCGGGTGTGGATGGCTTTAAATCACCAAACTTTTCCGAAAAGACCACGCCAAGAAATTCCCTCACGGAACGGTATAAAACAGTTTCAACAAACAAGATATCCTTCTGTCACATCGCCTGATTTTCTAGGTAAACCATCCTTTATCCCATCCCACTATCATCCCTAAACACATAACCTCTCATTTAATACACATTTCCTTTGAATTCTTATTAAATTTGAATTAAAGTCTATTTTCTGAAGAAGCCTAATGTTTGTGCACCTTATTACGTTACGTTTTGTGTGAAAAAATAGGATTCGTTACACTATTCACACAAAATATGTTAAAATAACATTAATAATCTGTGATAATATTTATATTTTTTTAAATAAACAAACATTTTGAAAATTTCTACCCTATGTCTATCTTTTATCAACAGTTAAGGCATTATTTGACCAAGAAGATTATAATCTATAGATTGTATTCTGGATATAAAAATGACAGCACAAAAATTATTATTTTATTAAGAGTGATATCCTTTAGCTAAAATATAAATTTCTTTAGATTCTTTACGACTTGATTTTGGTTTTAAATATTTAACTTCTTTAAAATTAAGTTTCCAATTCGCAAGCAACACTTGAATCCCTTGAGTGTGAAACGCTTTCACCAAAAAAAAACCCCCTGGGCGCAGCACAGAATGAGTAACTTCCCAAACTATTTCTACCATATGCTCAATGCGTATCAAGTCTGTCGCATGATGTCCAGTACTGGAAGGAGCAGCATCGCTCACAACTCCATCAAAAACGCCTTGCTTGGAAATCCAGGACTTTGCTTCTATATTAGAAAAATCTCCTTGAAAAAAATGAACATTATTCAAAGGCTGCATATCAATAAGGTCTACTCCCCACACCAAAACTCCAGGAATTTCCGTTAATACTTGACTCCATCCACCAGGAGCACACCCAAGGTCTAGTATCCGATTCCCTTGATAAATTATCCGCTCTTTTTCTTGTATCTCTTTTAGTTTGAAAGCAGATCTACTACGATACCCAGAAATTTTTGCTTGTTTAATGTAAGGATCTGTTAATTGCCGCAGCAACCATCTTCTGGAAGAGTCCTTTGTTTTTTTTTTAACGATTTTCATTGATTTTTTTTAGATCATAGGGATTTTTCGCGGTTTTATACACAATTTTAGGATTAACCCCCTCAAAATGAAACGCTTGAACCAAACGATTGAGTAAATATCTTCGATAATTTAAAGGCAATACTTCTACTTGATTTCCAAAAATCACAAAACGTGGGGGGCGCGCTTTAATTTGAGTGATGTATTTTAACCGAATCATACTCCCTTTAGAAAGAGGGGGAGGTGTATCTTGAAGACATTCAGCCAACCAACGATTCAAAGGGCCTGTCGTAATATGGCGATTCCAACGAATATAAAGATCCTTTATTCCTAGACACAACTCCCTTAATCCTTGACTTGTCAAAGAAGAAAATGGAAATAACGGAATCCAACGTCCTGACGGAATACTTTCATCTAAACATTTTCTTAAACTTTTTAAATACGCTTGAGGTTCCTCTATTTGATCCCATTTCGTTAATCCAACAGCTACTGCCCTCCCCTCCTCAATAATCGAATCTAATAAAGTCAAATCTTGCTTTTCTAATCCTTTTGTTCCATCAATGCAAAGCAAAGTAACATGAGAAAAAATTAATGCTTTTTTTCCAGAACCCCTCGATAATTGCTCTAAAGTATTTCTTGATTTTGCTTGCTTACGTGCGCCAGCCGTATCAACGAAAATAAAAGAAGAATCGTGCATAGATAAGGGAACTTCAATAGCATCTCGCGTTATACCTGCAATAGGCCCAGTTAACAATCGATCTTTCCCTAAACATGCATTAATAAACGTCGATTTTCCTGCATTAGGCCTACCTACAATCGCTACACGAATTTTGTGATTGAGGGCGGTCGATTCACAATCAGAAGAAAGCAAAGGTGCATCGCAAAAATGATTAGGAAAAAGCTGATCACAAAAAACGGAAGAATCTGTATCCACATGGGGAAGATCTGATTTTTTTATTAAATTGTTTTGCAAAAACATACCCGACAAGGCTTCCTTCAATTCCCACATTCCTTGTCCGTGCAAAGCAGAAATAGGAACAGGAGCCCCTAACCCTAAAGAAGAAAAATCCAAAGATTGAAAAATATAGGAATCTCTTTCACATTTATTTGCAACTAAAAGAATAGATTTTCCCTGTTTCCTTAACCATCTTAAAATTTCTTGATCCGTTGAGCTTATATTTTGGCGTGCATCCACCAAAAAAACAACACACTGACAGTGACAGATAAGATCTTCTAAAATTTTCTTAATTTTTGGCTCGTAAGGACTATCTTTGATTCCAAGACCAGGTGTATCCAGAATAGTAAATTTTAAATCAAAAAGCGTTCCCTCATAAGCTTGCCAATCTCGAGTAACGCCTTCATAATCCGCAGTAATCGCCAACGATCTTCCTGACATTCTATTAAACAAAGTGGACTTTCCAACGTTTGCTTTTCCAATAATTCCTACGCACGGCAGATTCTTAAAAACAGGAAAAGTATCACCACAAGAAATCTCTTTTTGATTTTTTATCATTTTTTTATCTTTTTTTAAATTTTCAAAAATTACGGAGTTACGAGCCATGACAAAATTCCCCCATCATCACTATGCAATACTATACCATCGCGCAACAATACGCCAGAAGCACTTAAGGGATGCCCTAAAGATACCCACGCCTCGATTGCGGATTTTTTTAAATTTTCGCAGTCTTGCGAATAAAAAAACGGATTCACACAAATCATTAACCCGTCATACCTCCAAAGCAGCAACCGATGATTTATATACCAAGGACCAATCCACACATTCCACTGCTCTTGAGCATGCTTAGGAAGAATTTGAGTCCAATACACTTCCCCAGTATATCGATTTACACGACTTAACACGCCATTTTGATCGACAAAAAATAAAAAGTCCCCTAATACAAGCGGAGTGTGGTATCCACCAATAGGCCATTGCCACAAAGTTTCACCGCTTCTTATTCCTAAACATGCCACATTACTATGAGTGACAACATAAACTAATTCATCAACACAAACCGGAGAAGCTTTTTGATGAGGAATTTTTTCTCGATTCATTTTGCTTATAGCAAAATTTTGAGTCCAAAGAAGATCTCCCGTTTTTTCTGCCAACGCCACCACTTGATTAGAGCTATAATGACTGATCACAATTCCTTTTGAAATCGCCGAACTAGACCCTCCCCACAAAGACAGATCTTCTACAGCTCCCTGATGCGTCCACAAAAGTGTACCATTTTTTTGATCAAAAGCCAGAGTTTGGTTTCGTCTTGTCACGCAAACGACTATATTTTTGCCCAAAACTGGAGCTCCTTCTGCAGGAAATTCTAAAGATTTTCTCCACAAAATTTTTCTCTTTTTTAAGCACAAAGAAACTAATTCAGAAGACCCCATAGTCAAAAACGCAATACCTGATGGAAGAACTGCTATCCCCCCCATACTATCGGGATCCATATCTTGCCTAATTTCAGATAAATCTATTTCATGTAACAAAAAAAATTTACCTTTTTTTAGGTGCCCTTGGTACAATTTGAGCCCTTTCAAAATATACACACACCCCGACCAGAACACAGGACTGGGCGCAGCCCCTTGGCATGCAAAATTCTCAACATAAAGTTGATGTACTTTAGGCAGAATTTTACATTGACTATGCCCGCTAAATCCCAATGCAGGAAGTTTATGCTGAGAATTACAATAATACTGCAACCACTCACCTGGAACACAAACGGAATACGCAGACATAGGAATCCTCTTTTTTGAATCTACTTTCTGATGTTCCATAGAAAACTCATCTTCTACCGTAACGCTTTCACGCTTACCTTTCAAAGGAGGAAGATCTACTTCTGACGTGCACCTCCACAAAAGCATTCCACAAAAAAATCCCAAAAAAAATCGAGTACCTATTTTTTTTATAACTATTTTTTTTAACATTTTTCTACTGCACTTTAGAACGAGTGCGCGAAAGACCGGCCCCAATCGCGCAGACTCCCGGAATCCAACTCTGACTGGATTGCTCCCATTGATCTATCAATTTTTGATTCAAAACTCCTTTTTCTAACGCTCTAAGCGCTTGAATCCCATATCCCAATCCTGAAAAGCTATTTTGGGAACGCGTATACAATCCAACGACATCTTCCTTTGGATCTTCTAAACGCACTTCCATTGCCAAAACCGCTAAAACGAAGCGCGTAAAATGATACAAAGAACTTTGAGCACGACTTGTTGGAAACAATTTACCATCTAACTTATGGTAAGCATCATAAATTGAATACCATTCCTTTCTTTTTTCTTCACTTTTTTTATTTTTCTCAAACTCTAAAATTTTTACAGAGCAGTCCTCTATTTCCAGTAAAGTTTGCATTTCTTTGCAAAGACTAAGCTGAACTCTAAGCTTCTTAGCATCGTCAAATTTTCCTTGGCGAATCGTTTTAACATATTCGTCGTAGATCAATTCAGAATGAAACAGATTTTGATCTTTCCTGTAAGACCAATAAGAATACCCTCCCACAGCACATAACAACACGCATATTCCCAAAACAATAGAAGGAATAATTTGCTTAACCGCCTCTAACATGTCTTCTCGACGCATTTCCTCTTCATAGGCATTATCAGATTTTTTTTGAAAATACTGAACGACAATTTGAATCACGCGACGAAACAAAGCAAAACCCATCAAAAAAATTTTTTCTAGTCTATCAAACTATTTTTTCACCGTAAAGAGGGAAGATTTTAGGTTTCCACTTTTCGTTCGAAAAAATATTAAATATTATAAAATTTTAGAGAATTACCCTACGCGTTTAGTATTTATTTTTGAAAAAATTTAAACATTATTCCTGGATAGAGATAAACATTTTTTATTTGACGATTCCGTAAAAAAGTGTATACTGTAGACCGTGTAGCGCCGAAGTAGCTCATCTGGTAGAGCAACTGATTCGTAATCAGTAGGTAGGGTGTTCAATTCACCTCTTCGGCACAAAAATTTATGTGTGTGCATCCAAAAATTTTTATTATTACGGGTCTATCTGGTTCGGGGAAGACTATGGCTTTAAAGCTTTTAGAAGATTTGGGGTGCGAGGTAGTCGACAATATTCCTATCTCTTTGTGCGCACATTTAATTTCAGAAAAAGCTCCTAAAAAAAATTTAGGTATTGGTCTTGATTTACGCACTCGAGATTTTAGTGTAGAAAAATTTCATGATTGCGTAGAAAATATTCGAAAAAACAATACAGTTATTGTCGTCTTTTTGCAGGCCGAAACTTTGGTTTTGTGCGCCCGCTATAGAGAAACTCGTCGAGGACATCCCCTTGGTAGCTCTGTATGTATAGAAGATTTAATTGAGGAAGAAAAAAAATTTTTAATTCCCGTCCAAAATCGTTCAGATATTATTTTTGATACTTCTTGCTTGTCACCACCAGAAATGCGCAGTAAGCTTCAACAACGACTTGAGATCCCTTCTTTTGGATTGTGGGTGTACGTTTTGTCCTTTTCTTTTCGAAGAGGCGTTCCTTCACAAAGCGACTTTGTTTTTGATATGCGTTTTTTATCCAATCCTCATTATGATTGCGATATGCGCACACGTACGGGTCAACATGAATCGATTCAATCTTATTTAGCTCAATGCCAAAATTTTTCCAGTTTTTTCAAAAACATAACCTCAATGTTTACATCTTCCATCTTTCCGTCCTATTCTGACGATCGACGTTTGAATTGCACAATTAGCTTCGGATGCACAGGCGGAAGACACAGATCAGTTGGGACCGCAGAGATGTTTTCAAAATTTCTCAAAGAAAATCACTCACTCAATGTCATCATTTATCACCGAGATCTTTAAGAACACTTTTTTAAAAAAGCGTTCTTAAGTATTCCAATAAAAAAACGAAAAATTAAGAAATGCTCCCAACAATACCAGAATCGTAAAAACTTAACCAACACTAACTTAACCCAAGATTAAATCATTATACATCGATCAATTTTTCATCACAAAGTCAAAGCCCTACCCGTTTACCAGAGTTGGAGTAGAATAAACGTTTGTGTTCGAATTTTTTCTTCCTCTTCCAAGCCCATTTCTTTTCGCTAACGTACTGCGCTTTAGGGCGTAGTTTGGTGCAACCATTGGATAATCAACAGGCAACCCCCAACGTTCTTTATACTGCTCTGGGGACATCTGATAAGTTGTTCTTAGATGCCGTTTCAACATTTTCAATTTTTTCCCATCTTCAAGACAAATTAAGTAATCGTCTTGGATAGACTCTTCTTTTGGAACCGTAGGACTGGCACCAACATTATAATATGCTTTGCAATGTAAATTATTCAAAGTAGAGTATAAACTATGAATTGCTTGAGTAAGCTCAGTTATACTCAGGCTATTGTTTTGAGCGTATCCTCTAACAATTTGCCCCAGAGCGATCATAATTGCGTCTGATTGAGGTTTGTGATTTGCCAACATTTGTTTTCTTTTATTAAAATATTTCCTACAATAAGAAATATAATATTTTTATAAAAAATGCAATAGGAAATCGTGCAATCAAAATAATTTTTTTAAGAAGCAAGATGATTTTTTAAAATTGATACACGTCTATATGTTTTTTTTTATTGAGCAACTATTAATTGTCCATTAAAAAATTAGAATTTCGATCCATATATTGAAAATCCCAATTTAATTTATTTTATTTTAATTTTAAAATTCTAAAAATTTTGAATAATAAACTCCTGTTCTTAAAAATTCACCTAAACTCATTGCGTGAGCGAATCTTCTCCTGCTTCCCCACTTAAAGAACACATTTCTGTTTTGTTTAAAGAGGAGCATTCTTATCTGTAAAAATTTTTTATAAGATTCTCCCAGAATTACCGTATCCCCTTAAAGCTTTGCGTTTTTATCAAAACAAAGATCATTTAAAAAAATCTAAACCAATACATTTCTTCTGATTTAATTTTTGTACGCCCTTTGCACGTTCCACTTCTCAGCTGATTTATCGCACATTTTTTGCGCTATTAAGGCAATTGAGCGTTGTCATTGTTACGATAATTACATCAACAACCACAACGTCGATACTCTGAATGATGCCCCCTAAAATTGAGCATGCTTACTTTAAAAAAATTTCAATCATTTGTCTAAAGGCAATTGAGCGTTGTCATTGTTACGATAATTACATCAACAACCACAACGTCGATACTCTGAATGATGCCCCCTAAAATTGAGCATGCTTACTTTAAAAAAATTTCAATCATTTGTCTAATCTTCATCTAAAAAATGAATCAAGGACTTAGAGCGGCTCGGATGGCGCAATTTACGTAATGCTTTAGCCTCAATTTGACGAATTCGCTCTCGTGTGACGTCAAAACTCTTTCCCACATCTTCTAACGTACGCTCCTCTCTATTCCCACCAATACCAAACCTTAAACGCAACACCCTTTCTTCTCGTGCCGTTAACAGCGACAAAGCTTCTGATAGAGCATCTCTTAAATCGTTCATAACCGCAGCGTTGATAGGAGAAATAGCCGTCTCATCTTTTAAAAAATCACCAATATGGCTATCTTCTTCATCCCCCACAGGAGTTTCAAGACTGATCGGTTCTTTAGAGATTTTTAAAATTTTTTGTATTTTTGCTAAAGAATACCCCATACGTTTTGCAAGATCTTCTGGACTAGGCTCCCTTCCCGTCTCATGCACAAATGCTCTAGAAATTTTTAGCATTTTATTGATCGTCTCGATCATGTGCACTGGAATTCGGATAGTGCGCGCCTGATCAGCAACTGATCGAGTAATTGCTTGACGAATCCACCAAGTTGCATAAGTAGAAAACTTGTACCCACGACGATATTCGAATTTATCTACCGCCTTCATCAGGCCAATATTCCCTTCTTGAATTAAGTCTAAAAATTGCAGTCCACGATTGGTATATCGTTTTGCAATAGAAATAACTAAGCGAAGATTTGCTTCAATCATTTCTTTTTTGGCTTGCTCTGCGTCATGCTCTCCTGTTTGCACAGTCTTAATAATTTGTCTTAACCGTGCAAGAGGCACTCCAGATTTTGTTGAAATCACCTCTATTTCTGAAAGAATCTTCTGAATATCTTCCTTTCCTTTAGAAAGAACAGCTTTCCATTTGTCTGATGGCGCTTTTTCTTGTAATTTACTCCACCACTGCCAAGGATTATCGCTCGTATACGAGGCTAAAAAATCTTTGACTGAAATACCATGAGCTTCGCATAATTTTAAAATTTTAGAGTCACATTTCAATAATGTTTTTTGTAAATCCAAAACAAGAGCAGTCAAATCTTTTATACGACCAGTTTGTAGACGAAGACTTGAAAAAATTTCAACAATTTCTTTAAGAGCGGTTTCATTTTCAATTCCAGTTTGTATTTTTTCTCTTACAGAACGAAATTTAGTCAAAGTACCTTCTAGCAAATGACTTTCGTTATCTAAAAAATCATCTTTCTCAATTAACACATCTTCATCTAATTTTTCTTCAGATTCCGAAAGTATCGCCGTTTCTTCATCATCTGTTTCTTCATCCAATTTTTTTGCAAGAGAAGGTGTCGTACTGGAATCCTCATAAGATAAGGAGGAAGCTTGAGGTGCTGCTAAAATAGAAGTTTTTTTGCTTAAAATGGATAACGCATCGACTTCTAACAGAGCATCTTTTTCTCCTCCCTCTTCTTCCAAAGCATCCTTTTTTTCTTTTTCCGGATCCAAATGTTCGTTTAAAACTTCGGTTAAAGCTTCATCCACATTTTGTTCTAAATCTACTAAATAACGTAATGTAATCGCGCCTTCTTCCAAACCTTTAATCCATTGATCCAACACCGGAAACAAAATAGGACTGCTGCATAACCCCGAAACAACCATATTTCTTCCCGCTTCTATGCGTTGGGCGATAGCCACTTCTCCTGTGCGTGACAATAAAGGAACAGAGCCAATCTCTTTGAGATATAGACGAACAGGGTCGTCCATTCCCGGAAGATCAATTTCATCTTCTTTTGCTTCCTCTAGAGGGCTTAACTCTAATTGCTCAGACAATAACACGTCTTCTAAGGTGATTCCCACTCCCGCATCTTTTAGCAACTGAAGCATAAGTTCTTTTGCTTGAATTGTAAGATCTTGAACAGAAAACAATTTATTTAAATATTTTTGACTCAGAAAACCTTGTTCTTTACTTTTTACAAGTAACGCTTGAAGCAAATAACACAAACTGTTTTCCCCTTCGCGCTCCTCCTCTTCATCTAAATCTTTTAATTGATCTAACAAATCTGTATCTAATGTATTAATTGTCAGTAACTCTTGATCAGATTCTATGGGATGAAGATCTAAAGAATCAACTCCAGGATCTTCAACCTCCAGGGGATTTATAAAAACTGGATCTCCTAAATTCACAGGACTCAATCCTACTTCCTCAAAAGAAAGGTCATCTTCTATAATGGGATCTTTATCTTCAATACAAGACATACGGCGTTTACTCCTTTCAAACAGTATTCATTTAGGTTCTTCTTACTTAAGAAAAAAGTCAACAGGCACAATGTAGTTATGAACTTATTAGCAAATTTAAAATGTTACTTAGATCATTAGCAATTTTCAGAAATATTTTCATCTAGGGGAATCCTAAATAACTGATTTGCAAAATATTAATTTTAAAAAAACGAATATATGAAGTCACAAATTAAAAAAATTTCTTATGTTGTAAGCTACACGGAAAGTGATGACAATTCAAAGACATATAGACGTTTGTTTTGGATGAGTGCGACCAAATTTGATGTCATTTTTTAAAAAGAAACGAATCGTTTTAGTTTGTAAAATGTGTCCCCTAATAATTTAAATTTTGAATTAAATATTTAAAAAAAAACGAGAAAAAGTGTCATTTTTATCATTTTTGAGTAAAGTAATAAATAAGAAAAAACATATCTAATTCAATCTAAAATTACAGCTTCGATCATCATCTTAGGGCCTTTCCTCAATTAAGTCGAACGAAAATTGAAGCCAAGTGAACGGAACCTAGAAAATTTGAAGACGTTTGATCGTAGCGTGTGGTAACGGCGAAGTACTGCCTTAAGGTTAGCAAAAAAAAATTTCGATTAAGTGACGGAAAAAGATATTTATCATAATTTGAAGACACCAAACAGTTCTTTTTAGGTGGAATCACCGCACTTTTCTTTAAGTTTTAGCCGACCCCTTTCATCGGCATCGTATGCTTTATCGAAAAGCACTGCATCAGTCTTTACAAAGCAATCCATCAAAGCATCATCCCCCTTCAAATCAAATCATGGTCCTGACCTTGTGTAAGATGAAAAGCGACAGGATTTCAAAAACTTTTTCCATACGCCCTTTTGGCTTTAACGGGTAAAGCGAGTGTGGATGGATAAAATCTCCAAACCTCTCCGAAAAAATTAAGCCAAGGAATTTCCCCACGGTAACGGTATAAAATAACTTCAACAAACAGGCGATTGTCCTTGGCTGTCCCATCCCCTGGTTTTCCAGGCAAACTTTTCTTTATCCCATTCCACTGATCATCCCACAACGCACGATATCTCATTTAACACATATTTTCTTTGAATTCTTATTAAATTTTCAAAAAACATCGAAAAAAGTCAACTTAATTCAGGACGGGCCTTAATAATTATCGCGATTTTTGAAATGAAAAATGGCTTTTGTATAGAAAAAACGAGCGCTCCATTTCAAAAATTGTACACCGATGTGCGCAGCATTTAAAAAATTATTCATGCCATTTGATATCAGAAAACTCAATAAGGGGGCTTGCAATTTCTAAAATTGCGGGATACAATAAAAAAGATTTTTGGGGTGTCGCCAAGCGGTAAGGCAGCGGCTTTTGGTGCCGCCATTCCTGGGTTCGAATCCTAGCACCCCAGCAAATTTTAAGAGTAAACATTTAATGAAATATAATTATGTTAATAACTTTTCAGATGAAATTTTGAGTAACGAGAGTGTTTTTTCTTCTTCTCAGAGTGTTCAGGTATTCTTTGAGATGCTTTTTATTCGCAGATTTGAAGAGTATTGTGTGAACTTTTACACTCAAGGAAAAATTAGAGGCTTTTGTCATCTTTGCATAGGGCAAGAAGCGCTTCCTGTTGCTTTGAAGTATACTCGTGATGCTGGAGATAGTGTAATAACCGCATATCGGTGTCATGGTCATATTTTAGCTTGTGGAGCTGACCCTTCCGAAGTTATGCTAGAGTTACTAGGAATGGAGGGAGGAATTTCGAAAGGAAAAGGTGGCTCTATGCATCTTTTTTCTCCTCAGCATGGGTTTTATGGAGGACATGGAATTGTTGGGGCTTCTTCTGCTTTAGGTGCGGGGTTGGCTTTTGCGCACAAATATAGATCTGACAAGGGAATATGCATCGCGTGTTTAGGAGACGGTGCAACAAATCAGGGGCAATTTTTTGAATCTATGAATATGGCAGCTCTTTGGGGGCTTCCGGTTTTATATATTATTGAGAACAATTATTATTCTATGGGAACTTCTGTAGAGCGCGGGTGTGCTAATGCGGAGTCTTTATGGAGCAGAGGGCAAGCTTTTGGGATTCCTGGATACGTGTGTCATGGGGATGACTTTTTTGAAGTTTTGGATTGCCTTAAACGCTGTATAGAGGAAGTTCGGCAAAAAAAGAGTCCCGTTTTGTTGGAGATGCGTGCGCATCGATTTAAGGGGCATTCAATGTCTGATCCTGGAAATTATCGATCCAAAGAGTCTTTAAAACAAGTTAAGCAGAGCCAAGATCCTATTAAGAATTTAAAGAATGTGTTACAAGAAAAATATGGAGTTTCAGTTGATGAAATAAGAGCTGAAGAAGTGAAAGTTGAACATATTCTTCAAAATATTTTGCGTGTTACGCAGGAAGCCCATCTGGTTCCTATTAATTGTTTAGACGATCATGTATATCGCGAAATTTAAAAATCTAAAGTAGGCTCAAACTTTGAAACACGATATTGCTGATTTTTGAAAAATATGCGATAAGTCAAAGTGATAAGAGTATTTAAAAAGTTAAAAATTATGTTAATTCGCAAAAGTGTGTGCTTTTTGCAACTAGAGTGTTTTTTTGCGGATATAGCGCTTAATTTTAACTGTATTAATTTTTAAAATATATATTTAAGTATTTTATTAAAATTATTCTTACATAAAAAATAATTTTTTTATTTTTATACCAAACAAAAGACAAAATTTTTTGTGCCGTGAGAGAGAATCGAACTCTCGACCACACCCTTACCAAGGGTGTGCTCTACCTCTGAGCTACCACGGCCTCTTTCAGGATGCCATTTTTAAAATAAAAAAACAAGTCCCGTTGAAAAAAAACTGTGAAAAAATTACAAACTAAAACTTAGATTCTGCAAACAAAATTTAAAATTTTAGATGAAAATAATCATTTCTTTATGATAGAAAAACAGAATCAGTGTTCATGGAAACGCATATAGTAAATTTAAGTTAACAAGGAGAGAGTTAAAATTTTTTTAATGAAGAGAGGAAGATACCCCAAAATTTCAGTTCTTGTTCTTTATCACAATGTATATTAGAATGCTATAGTGTGGATAGCGAACAATTTAGAATATTATGACCGCCTTTAAGCAAAAAGATTTTGAAATATTATGGCACGTCATTGATATTTACTTAGAAATTAGGAGCCCAGTTAGCTCAAAGCGCGTAGCAGAACGAATGGGATTTACCAAATCTTCTGCCACGCTAAGAGCTGTGATGTCAAAGTTAGAAAAAGAAGGATTTTTGAGTTCGGAGCATTGCTCTTCAGGGCGCATTCCAACATCTGATGCGTTGCGTTTGTATGTTCAAAGGTTAAGTAAAACTAGTTGTCTTTCTAAGTCCACAGAAGACGCGTTACAAGTTGTTTTTGAATCGTGGGAAGCTCAATTTTGTCCAGATCGCGTCATTCAAACGATCGCTTCTTTGTGTGGATGCGCGGGATTTGTCTTTATTCGATCAATTCCTGCTTCACACTTAAAGTATTTAGATTTTGTTTATATTTCACCAGAACGCGCAATGGCTGTGTTGATTTTTGAAAATGAAACCGTATCTCCTTATGCGCTTCAGCTGCCTAAACGAGTAACCCCAGAGCATTTGTATGCGTATCATCGTTACTTAAATCCTCATATCGTCACTGATCGCTCGTTAAGTGCTGTGCGTCGATACGTCCTTCATCATGAAAGCCCAGAATATTTATCAGAGTGTTTGGAAAATTTAGAAGCAAGTGTGATGCTTAAACAAACTTCTTCTCAATATATGTTAATTAAAGGTCAATCTCAGCTCATCGATGGATTATCAGGAACCACAACATTATCGACTTTTCAGTCTTTATTACAATGGCTTGAAAAAGAAGACGCGTTAATGCATATTTTATCTCAGTTGCCAGTAGAGCCAGAAGATTTTTATATTTTTTTCGGTAGAGAGCACGATACGTTTTCTTTTGAAGGATTTAATTTAGTGTTTAGACCATTTTCCGGTAAAGACGCGCAAGGTGCTATCGGAGCTATTGGCCCATTTTACATGGATTATCAAAAAGTGATTCCCGTCATAGAAAAAATGACAAAACTCATGAAGGAGTAAAAAATGACAGAAGATTTAGAAAAAGAATCCCAGCATCTTCATACTGAAAAAGATGAATCTTGCGGGATGTGTGCAAAAGAAGAAGTTAAAATTTTAGAAGAAAAAGTTCAAAATTTAGAAAAAGAAAGACTATTGATTATGGCAGAGGCGGAAAATCGTTGTCGTCGTGTAGAAACGTCTAGCAAAGATCGAGAACAGTTTACTCTTTCGTCTTTTGCAAAAGAGTTGTTGGTTGTTGCAGATAGTTTGCAATGTGCGTTAAGTGGAAAAGAGAGTGAGGAAAATTCTGCGTTTTACAAGGGAATTCAACTTACTTCTTCTCTGTTACAGAATGTTTTTGAAAAATTTGGAGTTACTCGAATCACTCCTTTGCATCACGTATTTAACCCCGAGCTTCATCAAGCAATCAAAGAGGTTCCAGATGCTCAACACGAGCGAGGCATCGTGATAGAAGTCTTGCAGGAAGGATACACTTTGCATCATAGAGTGTTAAGAGCTGCGCTTGTCGTCGTTTCTTCCGGTAAAGAACAGTAAGTTTAGTTCTTTATTAAAAAATTTAAATTACATGATCGCAGAAGAACATAATTTATTTTGATCATAAGGAATTTAGGTCTATAAGGTATTTGGCAACTTTTGATCGATTTTTTTCAAAAAAATCCTAAGAAGCAGTTGCCTTGACTTGACGAATGATGCATTAGTTGTTAGACTGAAATTCATGGCGAGTGTAGCTCAGTTGGTTAGAGCGCTAGGTTGTGGTTCTAGAGGTCGCCGGTTCGAGACCGGTCATTCGCCCCTCTTTTTGTTTTATTTCAACGAATGTTCTGTTTTTGATAAAAAATAAAAAAACGCAATGGTTTGTTTTTTTAATATTTTTTTAACATATAAAAGTTGAGTTTTTAAGTTTAGGCTTAAAAATTGTTTTTTCTTTTCATTTTTTAGGTTTTTGAAAAAAGGAAAACAAAAAGTTATGAAAAAATTTGTTTACTTGTGCCAAAGCTGTGGTCTTCAGCATGTAAAATGGAAAGGAAAATGTGATTGCGGGGAATGGAATACGTTGATCGCTCAAGATCCTCAAGCCTTGCATAAAACATCTTGTCACTCTAAAATTGTCGTTGAATCTCTTCAAAAATCAGAAGATACAAAATTTTCTAGAATTTTAACTCATATTAAAGAATTTGATCGTACTTGCGGAGAAGGAATTGTAGCCGGGTCCGTCACATTGTTAGCCGGAGATCCTGGAATAGGAAAATCTACACTTTTGCTGAAAGTTGCCGCAGCTTTATCCGAACGTATCCCTGTCATTTATGTGTCTGGAGAAGAGTCTGCTGCTCAAATACGATTTCGAGCACATCGTATGAATATTCAAAATGCTCCTATCCATCTTATTGCAACTCACGATTTGGATGGAGTTTTATCGAATATTTCATCGTTATTAACTTCCACAGATCAGGGAGTAAAAGGCTATATCATCATCGATTCTATTCAAACTTTAGTATCTTCAGAGGTGTCTTCTACCGCAGGTACATTGACGCAAATCCGTCATTGTATGCAACTTTTAATCACGCTGGCCAAACACACAGGTCTTTCTATCATGGTGGTGGGACATATTACAAAAGATGGAATGATTGCAGGACCTAAAGTTTTAGAACATATGGTCGATACAGTGCTTTATTTTGAAGGAGAAAAAACTCACCCTTACCGATTATTACGTACTGTAAAAAATCGTTTTGGTCCTACGCAAGAAATTGGCGTGTTTGATATGAATGCAAAAGGATTAGAAGAAGTTACGCATCCTTCCCGTTTATTCTTAAGTCAAAAATCTCATTTGATTCCAGGATCTTGCATTTTTTCTGGAATGGAGGGGTCTCGTCCGCTGTTGTTAGAAATTCAAGCGCTATCTGTTTCTTCATTTTTACCAAGTCCAAGGCGATCTGTTGTAGGGTGGGATCATAATCGATTGTCTATGATTTTAGCAGTTTTAGAAGCACGATGCCAAATTCAATTTTCGAATAAAGATGTTTTTTTGACAGTTTTAGGAGGAATTCGAATTAATGAGCCTGCTGCAGATTTGTGTGTTGCGCTTGCATTGCTTTCTTGCTTAAAAAAGAAACCCGTTCCTCAAGGAGCTATCGCTTTTGGAGAAATAGGATTAACAGGAGAAGTAAGGCCAGTACCTTATAGCACACAACGCCTGAAAGAGGCTGAGCAATTAGGATTAACTTCGGTATTTATGGCTCCTTCTTCAGTATCAACGTCTTTAACTACGTATCCCATCCACCACACTCAAGATATTTTACAGTACTTTTTGAAATAATATTAAAAAATCCTTCATTTAGATTAATCTAATTGAATTGACTAATTTTTTTTTGAACTTTCATTCTGATATTTTTTTAATTTGACCACACCATAATAAATTAAGTTTAAATTGAGTGAAAAATTTTGAACAAAAGAAAGTTTCTAAATCCTTAATGGATTTATGGAATGCAGCGCTATTCATCATCCATATTCAGTTTTAAGGTCTTTAATCAAAAATTTTTCTACCCAAATTTCAAATCTTTTTGTAGTATAGGGACCGTCCTGAATTAAGTTGACTTTTTTCGATGTTTTTTGAGAATTTAATAAGAATTCAAAGAAAATATGTGTTTAAATGAGATATCGTGCGTTGTGGGATGATCAGTGGATGGGACAGCCAAGGACAATCGCCTGTTTGTTGAAGTTATTTTATACCGTTACCGTGAGGAAATTCCTTGGCTTAATTTTTTCGGAGAGATTTGGAGATTTTAAATCCATCCACACTCGCTTTACCCGTTAAAGCCAAAAAGGCGTATGGAAAAAGTTTTTGAAATCCTGTCGCTTTTCATCTTACACAAGGTCAGGACCATGATTTGAAGGGGGATGATGCTTTGATGGATTGCTTTGTGAAGGCTGATACGGTGCTTTTTGATAAAGCGTACGATGCCGATGAAAGGGGTCGGCTAAAACTTAAAGAAAAGTGCGGTGATTCCACCTAAAAAGAACTGTTTGGTGTCTTCAAATTATGATAAATATCTTTTTCCGTCACTTAATCGAGATTTTTTTTGCTAAACTCAAGATGCTATGGTGATAATTTCCTTTATCTCTATGACTTTTTTCGAAAATTTTGACTATATAAGACTAATATTTTTTTAAATACGTTATTTGTTCATAACGCTTAACTTCAATTTACGATATGCCAAAAACTCATGGATGTATTGCTATACAAAGTAAGAGAAGCTATACAAGCACACAATTAGGGAGCGAAAAGAAGAAGTAATGCGGAGCGTTAGCTGGCAGTGCTTTAATCACCATAGGTTACTCACAGGTTTAAATCAATACAATATTTATTGTTTTATCGATAAAATCTTTAATATTCATTTAACATGACATAACTTTTTTTACACTATTTTAGCGATATACTCACTCAAAATTTTTCTGTAGCTTATTTAAAGCTCATATCTTTATTTTTTTTGACCTAATTTTTTAGCTTTTCTAAACATTGTCTTTCTTTCTGACCCACCACGCTTCTTGAGAAAATAATTACTCTCCTACGTGATACCTGAATCTACGCGCTCTATCACAGGTTGTCTTAAATCGTTAATGTAATTTTTTATCATTTTTCTTTCACTATCACAAAAAAATTACATCTAATTCAACTTAAATTATTCTGGCTTAAGGCTAAAAAAGTTCTTAATATTAGGTGTATTTTGATTATGTTTTCGTGAGCACGGGTTAAGAAATATTCATAAGTGTGATTTTATATGACACACTGCACCTTGAATACATACAAGAAGTTCGCTTATAATTAATAAAAAAAACATAAAACTTTTTCAATGGCTCGCCCAACGCAAATTATTCTCTCTAGTCAAAATTTATTACATAATTTGTCCGTTGTTCGTGCGCGGCACCCTGTATGCAAAGTAATGGCTATGGTCAAAGCTAATGCGTACGGTCACGGAATACGAGGTGTTGCGCGTATTTTAGATGATCACGTAGAGTATTTCGGAGTTGCCAGTATTGATGAAGCCTTGGCTCTTCGTGATGCTGGAATTAAAACTTCAATTGTTTTAATAGAAGGCGTATTTTGTGCTTCTGAGTTTTCTTTAATACATCAACACAATATTTCAGTAGTCTTTCAGTCTTTAGAGCAGTGGCAGTGGTTTCAGCAGGCTCCTGTTCCTTTAAAAGCCTGGTTAAAAATTGATACGGGAATGGGAAGACTTGGATTTGATCTTCTACAAGCCGAATTGGTATACAAAGAGATGCTTCAACATAATGCTATCGAAAAACCTCTGGGGATCATGTCACATTTTGCCTGTGCAGATATTTTAGGACATCCTTTGAATACGCTTCAATATCAAGCTTTTTCCGAATTTGTGTCACAAAAAAGCGTAATAAAAAGTTTAGAAAACTCTTCTGCTATCTTGATCTCCGAGGACAGAACCATAAGCGACGTTCTACGTCCTGGATTAGTTTTATATGGATGCAGTCCATTTCCTGAATACAGCGCTGATTTTTTTGGATTAAAACCCGTTATGTCTTTGAAAAGCAAACTCATCCGAGTGTTTATGGGAAAGGCAAAGCAAACTTTGGGATATGGTGGAAGATACGTATGTAAGCATTCAATTCCTATTGGAGTGGTTGCTGTAGGATATGGAGATGGTTATCCCATTACTGTTCGTGACGGTGCACCTGTTTTGGTAAACAATGTTTTATGTGAAATTGCTGGACGTATTTCTATGGATATGCTAACCATTGATTTGCGAGCGATGAGTTCTGCCAAAGTCGGAGATCCTGTTACGTTGTGGGGAGAAGGATTACCCTTAGAAGAATTAGCTCAGTATACTCAGCAGCATGTGTGGAGCATTTTGACAGGCATTCAAAATCGTCCTAAAAGTATATGGTTTTGAATATGTTCATCGTGTTGAATGGGGGGTAATTAAAATTTATAACACTTAAAGCACAAGACGATGGGGTTTTTGATAATAATAGTGTTACAACTTTGAAATCAAAAAGCACACTGCTTTTTTTAACACACACATAATGAAACACTTAATGCTATATTTTTTTTCAAGAAATCTAAAGTTTTTTAAGCTCTCAAAAGGCTGTTTAGCCCCCTCCTCTCTCTTTGACTACACAGGTAAGCAAATTTTTTTTAAGTAAAAGCGTGGCTGTATATTGTATAGTAAATTAAATTGAGATTTGTGAATGCTTAAAACACGCCACTCAGTTAATCAAAGGTAAAGATTCTCTACTATATGTATTAAAATCTCCTTTTAGAAATAATGCTTATCTTCTTAAATTTCAACTTAATTTACTATATTCTATTACCAGGATAAAACACAGAACCCAAATGATCTTAAAAAGATTTATTTTTTTTCTAAATTCTCGTATCATTAAAGCTAAGACCCAGTACTTATAGCAGTGTTAAGAAAAATTTTAAGAAAATCTTGGGGGCCTAATGTTTTAACAGGTGCTCGATGTTTTATGGGATTTTGGGTGGGAATGCGTTTACGCAATACTTTAGATTGGACGCTAATGATCGCTTTGTTGTGCATCATGCTTACTGATGTTTTAGACGGATGGTGGGCAAGGTCTTATCAGCTAACCTCAAAATTGGGAAGTGTATTAGATCCTTTAGCAGATAAAGTAATGATTATCAGTGTGTTATTTGGACTTACAAAGCACGAAGTCTTACCCGCATGGTTTTTTTATTTAGCTTTGATCAAGGAAATAATATTAATTTTTGGAAGCATATACGGGCTGCGATGGTATAAACGTTTACCATTGAATGCTGTTCGATGGGGAAAAATAGCTATGTTGGCTCAGTGTATTTTAATTTTGCTATCTACAAGTCGGATCCTTTATCCCTGGTATCACATCGGGTATGATCTGTGTCTTTGGACGGTAACATTATTGATGAGTGTGGCCTTAGTCACATATATCGTGAAATCTAGGGAATTTTACTGTGAAAAAATTTGAAAAACAGGTTCTAATCTTGTGTTTTTTGGGGGGAATCTGTGCGTGTGTGTACTGGAGTTTTGGCGCGTTAATTCCATTTATCGTGGGATTTGTATGGGCATACCTTTGGCGACCTGTTATCTTTAAAGCGCAACATTACAATATATCAGCTGGTGTAAGCGCGTTTTGTATTACTCTTTTGACCTATTGTATTTTAGGAACAGGATGTATAGTATTAATTCCTTCTATAAAGCATCTCTTAATTTTTTTATTTCAAAACCTTTCTGTGGGGAAAGAAGAAATTTTAAATATGGTTTCCCTTGTGTTAAAAAAAATGCACATTCCTCAACAAAATGAGTATTGGGTAAAATGCACTTTGGAGAATGCTCTTTCTATTACAACCGAAAAATTAAGAGAAATCGTATTTTACGTGTTTCAAAGAGGATGGAATGTAGCAAAATTTTTAACAATTATCGCTATGGCACCGTTTTTGAGCTTTTATATTATGAAAGATTGGGCCTTTTTTATGGAAAATTTAATCAAACTTATCCCAATGCCGTATCGAGCCTCTGTGTTAAAAGGAAGCCAAAGTATCCATTTAACTTTTTCTGCATATTTAAGAGGACAAGCATTGGTGTGTATGAGTTTGTGTGGATATTATGGAATTTCTCTTAAATATTCCGGTCTAAGATTTGGGTGGTTGATCGGAATTTTAATGGGAGTTTTTGCGTTTATCCCCTATTTGAGTATATTTTTGGGAATATGCGTATCATTTTTGATTGCGCTTTTAACTTCTATTCCGGTTAGTTTTAAAATTTTGAGTGTTATTTTTTTTGTAGGATACGGATTAGAAGCGTTGTTTTTAACGCCTTTTTTGATTGGAAAAAGAATTGGCGTACCCCCTATTGTTGTCTTATTAGCTATTTTTGCTTTAGGACACAGCATGGGATTTTTAGGAATTTTACTTTCTACTCCATTAACTGCCATCGTTGTTGCAGTCTGGAGATTGATTGCAGAATATTATGTTAATAGTCAATTTTATCAAGGAAAATCGTCATGAAAGATATTCCATTAGATCCTCAACAACAGCCTTTAGATCTCTCATTAAGACCGAATTCTTTTTCGGGATTCATTGGGCAAATTCAGTGCGTTAAAAATTTAAAAATTTTTTTAAAAGCGGCAAAACATAGAAAAGAATCTCTAGATCATGTTTTGCTGCACGGTCCACCAGGGCTTGGAAAAACTACATTGGCACATTTAATTGCCAAAGATTGTGAAAGTCAACTTAAAATAACTTCAGCCCCTGTGCTAACAAAAACGGGAGATTTAGCTGCATTATTAACAGGGTTACAAAAGCATGATGTGTTGTTTATTGATGAGATTCATCGTCTTCCCATTACAATAGAAGAGTCTCTTTATAGCGCCATGGAAGATCGAAGGTTGGATATTATTTTAGGAGAAGGGCCTCATGCGCAATCTATGCGTCTTTCTCTAGAACCTTTTACTCTGATTGGAGCAACAACGCGTATTGGGATGTTGAGTTCTCCTTTGAAGGATCGTTTTGGTATTACCTTGTCATTAGGATTTTATACAGTATCTGAAATGCAAGCTATTATTTTTCAAGGAGAGCAAACATTAAATATGCAGTTAACAAAAGAAGCAAGGCATGCTATCGCGTTGCGTTCACGAGAAACCCCTCGAATTGGTCTGCGATTATTGCGTCGCATTCGAGATTTTGCAGACGCTTGGAGTGTTTCTCTGATTGATGAACCGTTGGTGTTAAACGCATTAAATGCTCTAGGAATTAATGCATTAGGATTGGATAGCTTAGATCAGCGTTATTTATTTGCACTAGGTTATCTATTTCACTCAGGACCAACAGGAATTGAAACATTGTCAGCAACGTTAAATGAAACAAAAGACACGTTAGAAGATGTCGTAGAGCCTTATCTTTTGCAAAAAGCTCTTATTCAACGAACCCCCAGAGGACGTATCTTAACGGACATAGGAAAGGAGGTGCTTCCGTCATGTCAGTCTAATGAGCATTTTTTTACGAGATAACTATAGTAAATTAATCTGAGGTTTGCGGATAAGAATAAAACACAACACTCAATGATCGAAGATAGACTTTTGCGGCTATATGGCCATATGAGCTTAGAATCTTTTTTCTGAAAATCATACTTATCTTTACAAACCTCAATTTGAGAGTTTTGACGTTTAGATAATTTTATATCAAAATACGACTATAGTGTCGTATTAAGGTCATAAGCAATGCATTCAAGAAGTGTAATTCCGAAAACTGCATAAGGAACGGTATAGTACGCAAGGTTCAGAGCTATAAGTGAAGGAATGAAGTTATAACTTTGTTGAAGGTGACAAGAGGGGCAAAAGGGAAAACGGCTGTCAAAAAAGCCTTATACGTCATTTTATACTCTTTAGCTAAGGCATCTTTTAACATGATGGGTAAAATTCTTGGACATTCTTCTTCTATTATATACAGAGTGGGTGGTGAAAGAGATGGAAAAAATACAAGGATCTTCGGTTTCAGGTCACATTCAAACAGTGAAATTTGATGAAATGTGGCATTTTTTTCAAAAAAAGAAGTCAAAAACTCTGGATTATCAAAGCCGTTGATCGTAGCACACGCAGAACTGTTGCCTGGGTTACAGGGAATCGTGATGCTGCAACATTCACACGACTTTACGAAAAAGTCAAACACAAACATCTGAAAAATTGCACATTTTATACTGATGACTGGGATGCTTTCTCTAAAGTCTCTACCAAAAAATCGCCATAGTATTGGAAAATCAGGCACTGTATAGAGCAAGATCATAGTAATACAAGACATCACCTAGGACGCATGACGAGACCTACTAAAGTCGTTTCCAAGAAGGAATTTATGGTATACGGATCAATCAAGCTTTGGTGTGCGCTTACGACACCAGAAATCTTTAATCACTATCAAAAAACACTGCTATCTATCTTTAGATAAAAACTCTCCAAAATTATTTAAAGTTAGTGTATCAGAGATGGGTGAGAAGGATAGGAACTACAAGCAAAAAGAAAATGATTTTCCAAAAAAAGAGGTGGGTCGGTAAAAAAGATTGATTGACAAAAGCTAGAACATTATGTCAAAAACAAGCTGCTAAAAAATGTGAAGCATATAGTAAAAGCAGTTAAATTATGATAAAATAAAAAAGCACTAATTGACTGACATAAGCCCTGGAAGAGCTCAATTTTCTGCCTAATCATCGCTCCATATGTGCCCAAAATTTCTCGATTATATTTAAATCAGGTGAATAAGGTGGTAAAAAAACAACCTTACAACCGGCAGATTCAAGTAATTCTTTGGTTCTTTGAGAGTTATGAAATGAAGCATTATCCGTGATTACAATCTGTACGGGTTTTAATTCTTTTATCAAAAATTGCTTTACCCAAGCTTCGAATAATTGTGTGTTACAGGAACCGTTAAAAATCATCAAAGCGAGCAATCGCTTTATTATTTATTAAACTCTCTACAGTATGAGTTTTTTCGTAATTTATCGCTCTTTTTACCAACAAGTTTTTCACTTTTTTTGCCTCATTTTCTATTTTTGCAAATGGTTATCTCGATCCCGCTTTCGCTAATGCACACAAGGCTTTCAGCTGATATATTTTTATCGCTTCTTGGTGTGTATTTCGTTTTTCTTTACTTGCTTCCACATAGGTGAAGGCTTTTTTTTATAACTAAAGCCTACGCGCCTTAACCAATAACGTGCCCCACTGGCACTTATGCCAAATTCACGAGCAATATCTTCTGATCTAGCATCTGGATGATTAGTTACATATTGAATAAAAGACTCTTTTTCTATAGTTGGCTTTGCCCCCAAACGTATCTTTGGGTGAAAATGTCCTTCACTTTTGTAACGTAAATGCCATCTGTTGATTGTCATTTTGTTTATTCCAAAAACTCTCGATGCTTCTTTTTGACTGTTACCTGCTTTAATAAAATTTATAACCTTTTCTCTTAAATCTATACTATATGGACTCGTGGACATTATCTATCCTTTTAGATGAAATATAGCATATCTCGAATTGCAATTCAACTGTTTTCACTATACGTTTTTACGCTGTACAGGGGAAAAATTTTACAACGATCAGCTGAATAGACTTACCGCGTAAATAGAACTTTCTAGAGAAATTCGTGTAAAATATATAAAAATTTATGAATTAAAGCAAAACGTTTATATCCGAAATGACTTATTTCTTCTATTTTAGCTTTATTTTTTAAAGAATATAGTAATTTAGAATGAAAATGGGATTTAAAAAAATGCTGAAATAGCCTCGTAAAGTTTATCAAACTGATTAATTTGGTTCTTAACCCATACAACCTATAGATTTGATCAACTCTTTCGTTCTTTGTGATCTATGAAATGCAGCTTTATCCATTATTACAATTTTCCCAGGTTCTGATTCTATAACTTTTTTACCCAAGCTTCAAATAATTTTGTATGACAACAGCCATTAAATGCCATATTTGTCCGCTGCTAACAGTTACCGCTCTTTTTAGCAGCAAGCTTTTTCCCCTTTCTGCCCTATCATCTGTTCTTCACAAATGGTCATCTCAATACTGCTTTCATCAATATATATAAGATTTTTTGATGGTATGCCTTTTATTAGTTTTTTTATAGCTAAAGTCTAGCTTCTTTAAGCGTCGATACACAGAAAACACATATTAGCATTAAATAGTTTTGTTATCTTCTGCTCATTTTTTATCTTCATTGGACTTTGACATAAATCCTTAGCTTCTCTGAGTCTATTTTGCTCTTGCTGCCTAAGCGTGGCCTGCTTCTTGGTAACCTGATCACCACCTATTTAAGCTATTTCTTGAATGTCGTGTTTTGAGTGTTACCAAGCTTAATATATTCTATTACTTTCTCCCTTAGATTTAAGCTGTAGTGTTTCTTTGTCATTTTCTCTTAAAAATACTATCTCCTTGTCCCGTTTTCAAAATAAATTACTATAGTATTAAATTTGGGTCACACTCATTCTCAAAAAATGCTTGCATACCCTTGCTACTAAGATTTCGTTTATCTCGTCGATTCAGAAAAAACTATTGATATATAGCATTTTTCCAAAACTGATCTTTCTGAAGTTGGGCTATTTATGTACCACACTATGACTTAATTTTCATCCGTCCGAAATCAATACTATTTTAAATATTCATTCCTCGTCAGCTTTATATGAAAGAGAACTAAGGCACTCAACTCTATCTTTCAAAGCAGAATAGATACGTTTTTGAATCCAAAGTGGGCCTAAAACTTCTAACATATGATAAAGCCCAACTGAAGAAGTTTTCCCCAAAAGCATCACCCGAAGACTTTTTCCAAATTCTGAAAGTTTAATTGCTTTCTGCTCAACAAAATTTTTTACAAAACTCTCCACTTCTCCGAAGTTCTCAGGAAATGAATCGGCAAAATTTTTTAACAATTCACAATGTTTTGGAAGGATGTTCCTGAGCATCTCACAAGAAATTTTTGGAATCTCCTCATGCACATAAAGATTTAAATGTTCTTTTAAATCTATCAACGTTTTTGCACGTTTTTGCAATTCTGAAAGAACTTTAAAGCCTCGAATTTTATCTCCTTTCATTTCTAAGATATTCCATAAATTTTCCAGATCATAATGACAAATATAAAACTTGTTAAGATCTATCAATTTTTCTTCATCAAACCTTCCAGGAGAAGGGGATAAACCTGAAAAATCAAACCATTTTAGTGCGTTTGTTCTAGAAATTTTTTCTTCATTTCCATGGGCCCATCCTAAACGCAACAAAACACTCTCGACTGCTTCTGGTAAAAATCCCTCACTTTTGTAATGTTGAACATCAACTGCTCCGTGACGCTTTGATAGTTTCGCTCCATCTATACCATAAATCAGAGGAATGTGGGTCATTTCTGGTAAATTCCATCCCAAAGCATGATACAAGTTTGCTTGCCGAAATGCATTCGTTAAGTGATCATCTCCACGGATGATATGGGTAATTTTCATATCGTGATCATCTACAACAACGGCTAACATGTAAGTTGGTGAACCATCGCTGCGCAACAATATCATGTCATCTAATGCGTCACATTTTAATGATAATTCCCCCTTTAAATGATCAAAAAGATGCACACTTCCTGTTAGCGGTGCTTTGAGTCGTAAAGTAGAAACTCCGGGTTCTTCAGAAAGATTTAGATCGCGACAATGTCGATCATAACCAATTACTCGTCCTTGAGATTTTTCTATTTCTCTAAGAGCCTGAAGGCGATCTTGAGAGCAGTGACACCAATACGCCATTCCTTTTTCAAAAAGACTTTGACCCACTTCTTTATGACGCTGTTGACGTTTTGATTGAAAAACTACTGGCTCGTCCCAATCTAAACGAAGCCACCGTAAAGCATCAAAAATTTGCTGAACCGCTTCAGGAGTAGATCGAAGCAAATCCGTATCTTCAATACGCAAAAAAAATGTTCCAGAATGTTTGCGTGCGTACAGATAATTAAACAAAGCAGTACGAGCAGATCCCAAATGAAGCCAGCCTGTGGGTGAAGGCGCAAAACGGGTAACGACTTGCATAAGCACACTGTAAAGAGTCAATTTTTTTATTGTATCTTATTTCTCCTTTTTGTCTATAGTGGTTATTTTTTCTGAATCCCCGTAAGACGAAGAGATAAGCGCGTTCTATTAGACCTGCTGCCTTCTGCGTAAGCAGTAGACGCTAATTTTTTCTGGGTTTTTTGCTCTAATGTGCGTTTTTCGAGCTCCTTACCCGTTTTAAATACACGACACCTGAGATTCTGTTAAGAGCTTTACGTTGTAATGTGTGTTATGGTAGTTGACTAGACACGCTTTTAAATGTTTTGATGTCTTGAAATATAGGGCCATTAAACCGCGTTGTATGGTAATTTAGCGTGAAAATGGAATTTGAAAAAATGCGGAAATAGCTTCGTAAAGTTTATTAACCTGGTTAATTTGGTTCTTAACCCATCTTTTTATATTAGCCCAAAATTTCTCTATTGGATTCCAATCGGGTGAGTATGGCGGTAAAAAGAGTAGTTAAGAACCTACAAATTCGATCAACTCTTTCGTTCTTTGTGATCTATGAAATGCAGCATTATCCAATTTGCCCAGGTTCTAATTCCATAACTTTTTACCCAAGCTTCAAATAATTTACTGATGTTACGCAGCAATAGTTGATTTTTGCTTGAAATAATCATATTTTTCGTTCGTAAGTTTTTAAGGACAAAAAATGAAACTGGATCTTCTTGATATTTATAGCGACTATTTGATAAGTC